>JAKJEY010000001.1:26011-81179 GCA_022705165.1 Pseudomonadota bacterium | reverse complement strand
AAGATCAGCCGCCAGTCGCGTCAGGCGATCAGTTTCACGATCCAGCTGATCGTTGGGGTTTCGCTGCTGGTGGGCGGCGGCATGTATCTTTGGCGCGAGTTCGCACCGATCATCAAGGCCGCGATCGTCAAGAACAACGGTTAGCCGAGAATCCCCCGTGCGGCGGCAACGCCGCTTCTCACGGCGCCTTCCAGTGTCGCCGGATACTCTCCCCAGGTGTAGTCACCAGCCAGCCAGAGGCCACGCTCGGCAGTCTGCTGCCCCGGGCGCGGCAGATGTGGCCGGCAGGAGAAGGTGGCGCGCCGTTCGCGGATGACGCGCTGCCAGTGCGGCGCCGGCAGCGGGCCTACGGCCGCGACGAGTTCGTCGTGCAGTCGCTGGCAGAGCTCCGCGTCGCCGAGCTCGTCCCATCCCCCTTCGGCGGAAAGCACGAAGGCGAGGATGCCGTCGTTGCCTCCCGCCTGTCCGCGGTCAAAGACCCATTGCCCGACCGGTCCTGCCAGCCCGAGCATCGGGCAGGACAATCGTGTCTCCTGCGGATAGGCGAGATAGGCCGTTGCAATCGGTTCATAGTCATAGTCGGCAAGTTGCACCAGCAAGGCCTCGTGCGCCGGGCGTGCAATGAGCAGCGGCGGTACATGCTGCGGGGCAATCGCGAGCACGACCTGATCGAAGCGTTCGCTGCGCTCGCCAGAGGCCAGCAGCCAGCCATTGCCGTCACGCTGCAGGGCGCTGACCCTTGCCGACAGGCGGACTTCACCGCCGTGCGTGGCCACGTAGTTCGCTGCCGGCTCGGGAAAAAGGCGCCCGAGATCTGCTTTCGGCAGCAGCATGTCGGCGGCGTCGCCTCCGCCGCCGAGGCTGTCCCGCAGCACGTTCGCGAACACCTGCGCCGATGCCTGTCGCGGCGCTGTATTGAGCGCGGCGAGACAGAGCGGTTCCCAGAGGTAGCGGCGCAGTGCGCCCCGCTGGCCTTCGGCGTCGAGCCATTCGGTGACGCTGTAGTCGCGCAGCAGCCGGTAGCGACGGCGCTTCAGGCGCTGCATGAACAGGGCAGCGGAGAGTTTTTCACCGAGGCTGGCGCCGCGCGCGCCGAAAAGGCCGCAGGCGACGTTGAGCGGGGCAGGCAGGTCCGGGACGCGCAGTGAAAAATACCCCGGGAATTCCAGTTGCAGCGGCCGACGCTCGAAGAGCCGCTCGGGGGCGGCGCCGATACGGCGCATCAGGCGCAGGGTTTCGCCATAGGCGCCGACGAGCAGATGCTGTCCGTTATCGAGCCGCCGACCGTCGATTTCGAGAGCGCGCGCCCGTCCGCCGGGCTGGCGGGCAGATTCGAAGACGGTGACCGGGATGCCGGCCGCGACGAGCTCGACGGCACAGGCAAGCCCGGCCCAGCCGGCGCCGACGATCGCGACGCGACCGAGGCAGCTCATGTGTTCAGCCCTCGCGGACCCAGGTCTTGACGGCGAGCCACAGCTTGCGAAGTGGCGTCAGCGATGTGCGCTGCGTCAGGACCGTGCAGCCGTCGCGGCGGATCTCGTCGAGCAGGGCGCGGTAGATGGCGGCCATGACGAGGCCGGGGCGCTGCGCACGACGGTCTACTGCCGGCAGGTTGGCGAAGGCCTGTTCGTAGTATTGCTCGGCACGCGCGATCTGGAACTCCATGAGCTGGCGGAATTTGTCCGAATACTGCGCGTTGAGGATTTCGGATGCCTTCACGTCGAATTTCTGCAGATCCTCGATCGGCAGGTAGATGCGACCACGACGGGCGTCTTCACCGACATCGCGGATGATGTTGGTGAGCTGGAAGGCCATGCCGAGGTCGTGGGCATATTTCTGCGTCCTGCGATCGGTATAGCCGAAGATCTCGGCGGCGAGCAGACCGACGACGCTGGCCACCCGGTAGCAGTAGAGCGACAAGCCCTTGAAGTCGAGATAGCGCGTCTGGGTGAGGTCCATCTCCATGCCGTCGATGATCTCGAGCAACTGTTCCTGCGGCAGGTTGAACTGCGGCAGTACCGCCTGCAGTGCCTGCGTGACCGGGTGTTCCGGCTTGCCCTCGTAGAGTCGCGCCACTTCCATGCGCCACCAGACGAGCTTGGCGGAAGCGATGGAGGGGTCCTGGCATTCGTCGACGACGTCGTCGACCTCCCGGCAGAACGCGTAGAGCGCGGTGATCGCGCGCCGGCGCTCCGGCGGCAGGAAGAGGAAGCTGTAGTAGAAGCTGGAGCCGCTCGAAGCGGCCTTCTGCTGGCAGTAGTCGTCGGGATTCATGGGGCTACATCATAAGCGCTCGACCGCCGAGAAGCAGCCAGTCGAATGCGCGAAGTTTCGGGCGGTAACGGAAGATGTCGCCGTCCACCGCGGCGGTTCGCTCCAGGATGGCAAGGCCGCCCTGGACGGTAAAGCGGATTTCCCAGCCCATGCGGCCGGGCAGTTCATGAACCAGCGGCGCGCCCGACTGCATCAGGTCGCGCGTGCGGCCGAGCTCGAAGGCGAGCAGTTGCCGCCAGTTGTCGTCGCAGACGGCGCCGGCGATCTGTGACTCGCTCACACCGAAACGGGCGAGGTCTTCCTGCGGCAGGTAGACGCGGTCCTTCTGCCAGTCGATGGCGATGTCCTGCCAGAAATTGGCCAGTTGCAGGGCGCTGCAGATGGCGTCGGAACGCTGCAGGTTCTCGTCTGTGGCACGGTTGACCAGATGCAGCAGCAGCCGGCCGACCGGATTGGCCGAGCGACGGCAGTAGTCGAGCACCTCGGCGTAGCTCGCATAACGCGTCTTGACGACATCCTGTGCGAAGGCATCGAGCAGGTCGCGGAAGAGCTGCAGCGGCAGCTTCCACTCGGCGATTTCGCGGGCGAGGGGGGAGAAGATCGGGCCGGCGACCGGTTCTCCGGCCGCGATGCGTTCGAGCTGAGCGTTGTATTCGGCCAGGCTGGCAAGGCGTTCCGCCGGTGCGGCGTCGCCCTCGTCGGCGATGTCGTCGGCCGAGCGTGCGAAGCGATAGATGGCTTCGATAGGGCGGCGCAGCCGTTTTGGCAGCAGCAGCGAGGCGACGGGGAAGTTTTCGTAATGGTCGACGGGCATGGGCAGCGAAGGCGGTTGCAGGCTCGTCTGTGTAGGCTGGTGCGGCGGAGAGGACTCGAACCTCCACACCCAAGGGCGACAGGACCTAAACCTGTTGCGTCTACCAATTTCGCCACCGCCGCACAGCGGGGGCGATTGTAGCGCAAGCGAAGGGGTCCGGTCGATGGCTTCGCGCCGTCTCGCCATGATAGAATTCGCCGTTTAGCCATTCCGCTGATCGATCAGCTCAATCTCTCACGCTTCAATCAGGATTTCCTATGCAAACGAACGCCGAAAACACCAACGCCCAGCAACCGGCTCCGAGCGCACTCGAGCGCCGCCTTGACCTGTCCGTGGCCATTGCCGACCTCGACAAGGACGTTGACGCCCGCCTGAAGCGCATGGGCAAGAACGTCAAGCTGCCGGGCTTCCGCCCGGGCAAGGTGCCGGCGAACATCGTACGTCAGCAGTATGGCGACCAGGCTCGTCACGAGGCGCTGAACGAAGCCATCGATCGCGCCTTCGGTGTTGCCGTTGTCGAAGCCAAGCTGCGTGTCGCCGGTTATCCGCGTATCGAGGCCAAGCAGACCGAAAGCACGACGCACGTCGAGTTTTCCGCGGTGTTCGAGGTCTATCCGGAGGTGAAGCTGGGTGACATGTCGGCGGCCGAGGTCGAGCGCCCGGTGCTGGAAGTGACCGATGCCGAAGTGGACAAGACGCTGGAAATCCTGCGCAAGCAGCGTATCCGCTACGAAGCCGTCGACCGTGCCGCAGCCAAGGAAGACCGTGTCGTCATCGATTTCCTCGGCAAGAAGGACGGCGAGCCGTTCCAGGGCGGCCAGGCCACCGACTATCCGTTCGTGCTCGGCCAGGGCATGATGCTCGCCGACTTCGAGACGGCCGTCGAAGGCCTCAAGGCCGGTGAGTCGAAAACCTTCGAGATGACCTTCCCGGAAGACTATTTCGCCAAGGAACTGGCTGGCCAGAAGGTCAGCTTCGAGATCACCGTCAAGAAGGTCAGCGGCCCGATCATGCCGGAAGTCGATGCCGAGTTCGCGAAGACGCTGGGCGTTGCCGATGGCGATATCGCCAAGATGCGCGAGGAAATCACCGGCAACCTGAAGCGCGAAGTGAAGAAGCGCATCCTGGGCAAGGTCAAGGATCAGGTCATGGAAGCCATCATCAAGGCCAATCCGATCGACATCCCGAACGCGCTGGTCGAGATGGAAATCCATCGCCTGATGGAAAATGCCCGCAACGACATGGAGCAGCGCGGCATGAAGGTCAAGGATTTCCCGATCCAGCCGGAATGGTTCGCCGAGCAGGCCAAGCGTCGCGTGACGCTGGGCCTCGTGCTGGCCGAGCTGGTCAAGGAGAAGGAACTCCAGGCGAAGCCGGAACAGGTCAAGGCCATCGTCGAGGAAGCTGCCGAGAGCTACGAGCATCCGGAAGAGGTCGTCCGCTGGTACTACGCCCAGCCGCAGCGCCTGCAGGAGATCGAAGGCGTCGCGATCGAGGATAACGTCGTCAGCTATGTGCTGTCCGTTGCCAAGGTGACCGACAAGGCGGTAGCCTTCGACGAACTGATGGGCCAGCAGCAGCCGGCCTGAGCTGATTGAACTTCGAGGAACAGGCATGATTGACAGCCAGAGCAACTGGGATCCGCAAGCCCTCGGCCTTGTGCCGATGGTGATCGAACAGAGCGGTCGGGGCGAGCGCGCCTACGACATCTACTCGCGCCTGCTGAAAGAGCGCGTCATCTTCCTTGTCGGCCCCGTCAACGACGCGACGGCCAACCTGGTGGTAGCGCAGCTCCTCTTCCTCGAAGCCGAAAATCCGGACAAGGATATCTATTTCTACATCAACTCGCCCGGCGGTTCGGTGACTGCCGGCCTGTCGATCTACGACACGATGCAGTTCATCAAGCCCGATGTGTCGACGCTGTGCATGGGCCAGGCCGCCTCGATGGGGGCTTTCCTGCTCGCCGCCGGCACCAAGGGCAAGCGTTTTGCGCTGCCGAATTCGCGCGTGATGATCCACCAGCCGATGGGCGGTTTCCAGGGGCAGGCGTCCGACATCGCCATTCACGCCAAGGAAATCCTGTCGTTGCGCGCGAAACTGAACGAAATCATGGCCTTGCATACCGGTCAGCCGGTCGATCGCATCGAAAAGGACACCGATCGCGACAATTTCCTTTCTGCGGCAGAAGCGGCAGAATACGGGCTGATCGACAAGGTGCTGGTGACGCGCGAAGGCGTCTGATCCGGCGGGTCGTCGGGCATCCCCGCAAGAACGAGAAGACGGAAGGAAGACGGAACATGTCCGAAAAGAAAAGTGGCAGCGAGAAGCTGCTCTATTGCTCCTTCTGCGGCAAGAGCCAGCATGAAGTGAAGAAGCTCATCGCCGGGCCGTCGGTCTTCATCTGCGACGAGTGCATCGAGCTCTGCAACGACATCATCCGTGACGAAATTGCAGGTGCCGAGGATGGCAAGCCGGCGCGTTCGGAATTACCGATTCCGCGCGAGATCTGCTCGATCCTCGACCAGTACGTGATCGGCCAGGAACCTGCCAAGCGCATCCTGTCGGTGGCTGTCTACAACCACTACAAGCGCCTGCGCCATCACGCAAAGAATACCGACGACGTCGAGCTGGCCAAGAGCAACATCCTCCTCATCGGCCCGACCGGTTCGGGCAAGACGCTGCTGGCGCAGACGCTCGCCCGTCTGCTCAACGTCCCATTCGTCATGGCAGATGCGACGACGCTGACCGAAGCCGGCTATGTCGGCGAAGACGTCGAGAACATCATCCAGAAGCTGCTGCAGAAGTGCGACTACGAGGTCGAGAAGGCACAGCAGGGTATTGTTTACATTGATGAAATTGATAAGATTTCTCGACGTGGAGAAAACCCAAGCATCACCCGCGATGTATCGGGTGAAGGCGTGCAACAGGCGCTGCTCAAGCTGATCGAAGGCACCGTCGCCAGCGTGCCGCCGCAGGGCGGGCGCAAGCATCCGAACCAGGATTTCGTCCAGGTCGACACGACCAACATCCTCTTCATCTGCGGTGGTGCTTTCGATGGCCTGGAAAAGGTCATCCGCAACCGCTCCGAGAAGGGTGGCATCGGCTTCGGCGCCGAGGTGAAGAGCAAGGACGACAAGAAGGCCGTCGGCGAAGTGTTCCGCTTGGTCGAGCCGGAGGATCTGATCAAGTTCGGCCTGATCCCGGAACTGATCGGACGACTGCCGGTCGTTGCCACGCTCGAGGAACTGTCGATCGAGGCGCTGGTCGAGATCCTGATCGAGCCGAAGAACGCACTGGTCAAGCAGTACCAGAAACTGTTCTCGATGGAAGGCGTCGAGCTGGAAATTCGCCCTGGTGCGCTGCAGGCGGTTGCAAAGAAGGCGGTCGAGCGCAAGACGGGCGCGCGCGGTTTGCGCTCCATACTCGAATCAGTGCTGCTCGACACGATGTACGAACTTCCCGGCATGGAAAATGTCTCAAAGGTGGTTGTCGACGAGAACATGATCAGCGGCGATAACAAGCCGCTGCTGATCTACGCCGACCAGCCCAAGGTCTCCGGTTCCAACTGAGGTGCAGCCCCGCCCTTGGGTGGGGACTGCTTGATTTCCGGTTTCATGTCCCCATCTGGGGCATGACTTTCACTCAAAAGGCACTCGAGATGTCGAATACCCCCAACCTGCCTTCCGAACCCCTGGAACTGCCGCTGTTGCCTCTGCGCGACGTGGTCGTGTTCCCGCATATGGTCATCCCGCTCTTCGTCGGTCGTCCGAAGTCGATCAAGGCGCTGGAGGCTGCAATGGAGGCCGGCAAGAGCATTCTGCTCGTTGCCCAGAAATCCGCGGCCAAGGATGAGCCCTCGGAAGAGGATCTCTACCGCATCGGCTGCATCGCCAACATCCTGCAGATGCTGAAGCTGCCGGATGGCACCGTGAAGGTGCTGGTCGAAGGAACGCAGCGCGCCACCGTAGACGCGATCGTCGCTGGCGAGAACATGTTTACGGCGACGGCCACGCCGCTCGGCAATGACGACGGTGCCAATCACGAAGTCGAGGCGATGCGCCGCGCCGTGATCGCGCAGTTCGACCAGTACGTCAAGCTGAACAAGAAGATCCCGCCCGAGGTGCTGACCTCGATCGCCGGCATCGAGGAAGCCGGCCGCCTTTCGGACACCATTGCCGCGCACCTGCCGCTCAAGCTGGAGCAGAAGCAGGAAGTGCTGGAGATGATCGACGTCAAGGCGCGCATCGAGCGCCTGCTGTCGCAGCTGGAATCCGAAATCGACATCCTGCAGGTCGAGAAGCGCATCCGCGGGCGCGTCAAGCGCCAGATGGAGAAGAGTCAGCGCGAGTACTACCTGAACGAACAGGTCAAGGCGATCCAGAAGGAGCTTGGCGAGGGCGAGGAAGGTGCCGACCTTGAGGAGCTGGACAAGAAGATCAAGGCCGCCGGCATGACCAAGGAAGGTCTGGCCAAGGCCAACGGCGAACTGAAGAAGCTGAAGCTGATGTCGCCGATGTCGGCCGAAGCGACCGTCGTGCGCAACTACATCGAGACACTGATCGGCCTGCCCTGGCGCAAGAAGACGCGCATCAGCAAGGATCTGCCGGAAGCGCAGAAGGTGCTCGACAAGGACCACTACGGCCTTGAGCGCGTCAAGGAGCGCATCCTCGAGTATCTTGCCGTACAGCAGCGTGTCGACAAGCTGAAGGCGCCGATCCTGTGCCTCGTCGGCCCTCCAGGTGTCGGCAAGACCTCGCTCGGCCAGTCGATCGCCAAGGCCACGAACCGCAAGTTCGTGCGCATGGCACTGGGTGGCGTGCGTGACGAGGCCGAGATCCGCGGTCACCGTCGTACCTACATCGGTTCCATGCCGGGCAAGATCCTGCAGAGCCTGTCGAAGGTTGCCGTACGCAACCCGTTGTTCCTGCTTGACGAAGTCGACAAGCTCGGCCAGGATTTTCGTGGCGACCCGTCTTCGGCGTTGCTGGAAGTGCTCGATCCCGAGCAGAACCACACTTTCCAGGATCACTACGTCGAGGTCGACTTCGATCTTTCCGACGTGATGTTCGTCGCAACCGCTAACACGATGAACATCCCGGCGCCGTTGCTCGACCGCATGGAAGTGATCCGCCTGTCCGGCTACACCGAGGACGAGAAGGTCAATATCGCCGAACGCTACCTGCTGCCCAAGCAGATGAAGGCCAACGGCGTCAAGAAAACCGAATTGACCGTGAGCGATTCCGCGCTGCGCGACATCGTCCGCTACTACACCCGTGAAGCCGGCGTGCGTGCGCTGGAACGCGAGGTGTCGAAGATCTGCCGCAAGGTCGTGAAGACGCTGCTGCTGAAGAAGCGCGAGAGCAAGATCATCGTCAACGCCAAGAATCTCGACAAATACCTGGGGGTGCGCCGCTACACCTTCGGCATGGCCGAGAAGGAAAATCAGGTCGGTCAGGTGACCGGTCTCGCCTGGACCGAGGTCGGCGGAGAACTGCTGACCATCGAATGCGCGCTGATGCCGGGCAAGGGCAATACGATGCGCACCGGCAGCCTGGGCGATGTCATGAAGGAGTCGGTCGAGGCCGCGCGCACCGTCGTACGTGCCCGTGCCCGCAAGCTCGGCATTGCCGATGAGCGTTTCGAGAAGACCGACATCCATGTGCACTTCCCCGAAGGGGCGACGCCCAAGGATGGTCCCTCGGCCGGTATCGCGATTTCCACGGCCCTGGTGTCGGCCTATACCGGCATCCCGGTGCGCTGCGATATCGCCATGACCGGCGAGATCACGCTGCGCGGCGAAGTGCTGGCGATCGGCGGGCTCAAGGAAAAACTGCTGGCGGCGGTTCGTGGCGGGCTGTCGCGTGCGCTGATTCCGGAAGAGAACGTCAAGGATCTCGCCGAGATTCCCGACAACATCAAGAACAAGCTCGAGATCATTCCGGTGCGCTGGATCGATCAGGTGCTCGAGCACGCACTCGAGAGCAAGCCGTCGGCGTTGCCCGACGAGCCGTCTGCTGCGCCGGCGGCGGACGCGGGGACGGCAGAGGCTACGGCCACCAACGTCGTTACCCATTGATGCGAAGGGGCGGGATGTTCTGTTCCGCCCCGCGTCCTTCGGCAGGCACTGAAGTTGGAAATGCGCCCGCAGTTGCTGTAGAATCGCGCCTTCGCTTCAAGCCATCAGGCACGGGTGCTTAGCTCAGTTGGTAGAGCGCTAGCCTTACAAGCTGGATGTCGGCGGTTCGAGCCCGTCAGCACCCACCAAGCAAAACGTTGTACCGACGCGGAGTGGTAGTTCAGTCGGTTAGAATACCGGCCTGTCACGCCGGGGGTCGCGGGTTCGAGTCCCGTCCACTCCGCCAAAATTACCGGAAGGCGAACGTGAGTTCGCCTTTTTTGTTACGTAGCTACGGAACCGAGAGCCGAGAGAGCGAATTCGCCATGTTCGACGCCGTCCGCAACAACAAGAGAATCGTCCAGGTCTTCCTGGCCCTGATCACGCTACCGTTTGCATTCTGGGGCGTCGATTCGTATGTGCGCAGCGCCGGTCCAGGCAATGACGTTGCCTCGGTCGGTGAGTCCAAGATCTCGCTGCAGCAGTTCCAGCAATCCTGGCGTGAGCAGATGGACCGCGCCCGTCAGCAGATGGGACCGAGCTTCCGGCAGGAAACCTTCGATACCCCCGAGATGCGGCTGGCCGTCGCCAACTCGCTGGTCGATCAGCGCCTGTTGCTGCTCGAAGCGAACAAGGGCCGTCTTGGTGTCAGCAACGCGTTGCTGGTCGAGATCATCAGCACCATGCCCTCGCTGCAGGTCGATGGCAAGTTTTCCAAGGCGCGCTACGAAGCCGCATTGGCCGCGCAGGGCATGTCGCCCGAGCAGTTCGAGGCGCGCCTGCGCCAGGACATGATCATGCAGCAGCTGGTTGGCGCGATCGGCGACACCGGCATCGTGTCGAGCGTGTCGGCCGAGATGATGCTGCGCATCCAGTCCGAGGAGCGTCAGGTCGCCGAAATCCGTATCACGCCGGAGCAATTTGCCGGCGAGATCAAGCTCGAGGCGGATGCCGCGAAGAAGTTCTATGACGAAAACCAGAAGCAGTTCCAGACGCCGGAACTGGTTCGCGCCGAATACGTCGTGCTTTCGCTCGACGGCCTGCTGTCGCAGGTTGCTGTCAGCGATGCCGAGGTCAAGGCCTGGTACGAAGCTCATCTCAGCCGCTATCAGCAGCAGGAGGAGCGTCGTGCCAGCCACATCCTGATCACGCTCGCCGCAGGCGCATCCGATACCGAGAAGGCCAAGGCAAAAGCGAAGGCCGAGGAAGTGCTCAAGGACGTACAGAAGAACCCGACGAAATTCGCCGAACTCGCCAGGCAGCATTCGCAGGACCCCGGTTCTGCGGCCAACGGCGGCGACCTTGGCTTTTTCGGCCGCGGCATGATGGTCAAGCCCTTCGAGGAAGCGGTATTCAAGCAGAAGCAGGGTGAACTGTCGGGGCTCGTGCAGTCGGATTTCGGTTTCCACATCATCAAGGTCACCGGCATCAAGGAAGGCAAGCAGAAAAAGCTCGATGAGGTGCGTGCCGAGATCGAGGGCGAACTGAAGCGTCAGGGTGCCCAGAAGCGTTACGCGGAAGCGGCCGAGGCCTTTACCAACATGGTCTATGAGCAGTCGGACAGCCTCGCGCCGGTGGTCGAGAAATTCAAGCTGAAACTCCAGCAGTCGCCGCTGCTGCCGCGGCAGGTTCCGCAACAGGCACTGGCCTCGCTCGGCCCGCTGGGCAACGAGAAATTGCTGGCTGCTCTGTTCACCGAGGATGCAGTGAAGAACAAGCGCAACACCGACACCGTCGAAGTAGCGCAGAACACGCTCGTTGCTGCGCGTGTGCTGGAACATAAGCCGGCCTCGGTACGCCCGTTCGAAAGCGTGCGTGCCGACATCGAGACAATGCTCAAGGCGAAGGAAGCCACGGCGCTGGCGAAGAAGAAGGGCGAGGAACGCCTGGCCGAACTGAAGGGCGGCCAGGACAAGATCAACTGGGCCCTGGTCAAGAACGTCTCCCGGCTGCAGGGCAAGCAGGTGACCGCACCGGCGCTGCAGGCCATCTTCCGTGCCGATGTCAGCAAGCTGCCCGCCTACACCGGCGTCGAATTGCCGAACAATGGCGGCTATGCGCTCTACAAGATCATGGCTGTAAAGCCGCTCGCGACGGTCGATGCCGACAAGCGCCGCGTCCTGCAGCGTGATTACGAAAACATGACGGCGCAGGAGGATTTCACCGCCTATCTGACGGGCCTGCGTCAGCGCTACAAGGTCGAGATCAACAAGGCGGTCCTGGAAAGCAAGGAGCGCTGAGCTTCACCAAGTTCAGCACAAATAAAAACGCCGACCGGGCATCCCGGTCGGCGTTTTGCTTTGGATGCGGCGGAAATCAGGCCGGCATCGGATCGGCGTTGCCGAGCGCCGTGGTGTTCAGGCCGCCGTCGACGTACATGATCTCGCCGGTGATGCCGCTGGCGAGATCCGAGAGCATGAAAGCCGCGGCATTGCCGACTTCGTCGATGGTCACGTTGCGGCGCAGCGGCGCGTGGTGCGAGTTGTACGCGAGCAGCTTGCCGAAGTTGCCGATGCCGGAGGCCGCCAGCGTCTTGATCGGGCCGGCCGAGATGGCGTTGGCGCGAACACCCTGAGGGCCAAGGCAGAAGGCCAGATAGCGCGTTGCCGCTTCGAGGCTGGCCTTGGCCAGTCCCATCGTGTTGTAGTTCGGCATCGTACGCTCGGCACCCAGATAGGAAAGGGCGAGCAGGGCGGCATTGTTGCCCTTCAGCAGCAGCGGGCGGGCGGCCTTGGCCAGCGCCGGATAGCTGTAGGACGAGACGTCGTGCGCGATGCGGAAGGCGTCACGGGTGATGCCTTCGAGGAAATCGCCCTCGATGGCTTCGGCCGGGGCGTAGGCGATCGAATGGACGAGGCCGTCCAGTCCTTCCCAGTGCTTGCCGAGGTCGACGAACAACTGCTCGATTTGCGCGTCTTCGGCGACGTCGCACTGGAACAGCAGATCGCTGCCGAATTCGGTGGCGAACTTGGCGACGCGGTCCTTGAAGCGCTCGTTCTGGTAGGTAAAGGCCAGTTTTGCACCTTCGCGGTGGCAGGCCTTGGCGATGCCGTAGGCAATCGAATGCTTCGACAAAACGCCGGTGATGAGGATGCGCTTCTCTGCGAGGAATCCCATGAGTGCTCCCTGTTCTGCTCTCTGTTCTGATTGCCGCGCATTATAGCGGAAATGCATCCTGTGCCGGGCCTTGCCGGATGACGCAACGCCGGTCATCCGCTACACTCGCCGCCATGCCGCTTCAGCCTTTTTCCCGCTTTTTTTCCCGTACAGCCTCCCGCGCGCTCGTGCCGCTTGCAGCCCTCCTGCTGGTGGCTTGCGGCGAGGTCTGGAACGATCCGTATCCGTCGGCCGAACGCGGACAGAATATCCTCTACTCGGCGTTCACAGAGCGCCCCAAGCACCTCGATCCGGTGCAGTCCTATACCGAAGACGAGATTACCTTCACGGCACAGGTCTATGAGCCGCCGCTGCAGTATCACTACCTCAGGCGCCCCTACACGCTGGTCCCGCTGACGACGACGCAGGTGCCGGAGCCGCGGTTCTTCGACAAGACGGGGAAACTGCTGCCGGCCGACGCACCGGTCGAGAAGATCGCCGAGAGCGTGTACGAAATCCGCCTGCAGCCTGGCATCCGCTACCAGCCGCATCCGGCGTTTGCCGTCGACGCGAACGGTGCGCCGCGCTACGCAGATCTTGATCGCGAAAAACTGAAGGGCATCGAGCGCATTGCCGATTTCAGGGAAACCGGCAGCCGCGAGCTGCGTGCCGACGACTACATCTACGAGATCAAGCGTCTCGCCCATCCGCGCCTGCATTCGCCGATCTTCGGCATGATGGCCGAGCACATCGTCGGCCTCGGGGAGCTTGGCAAGGCGCTGCAGCAGGCCGCCAAGGGCATGGGACGAGACGAGTGGCTGGATCTCGATAAGTACCCCCTTTCCGGTGTCGAGAAGGTGGACGATCTCACCTACCGCGTCCGCCTCAAGGGCAAGTACCCGCAGTTCCTCTACTGGCTGGCGATGCCCTTCTTCGCGCCGGTACCGCGCGAGGTCGACCGCTTCTACAACCAGCCGGGCATGGCCGAAAAGAACCTGACGCTTGACTGGTATCCGGTCGGCACCGGTCCCTACATGCTGGTCGAGAACAACCCCAACAGCCGCATGGTGCTGGCACGGAACCCGAATTTCCGCGGCGAGACCTATCCCTGCGAGGGCGAGGCTGCCGACCGCGAGGCCGGCCTGCTGGAGGACTGCGGCAAGACGCTGCCTTTCATCGAGCGTGCCGTCTTCTCGCGCGAGAAGGAGGCGATTCCGTACTGGAACAAGTTCCTGCAGGGCTGGTACGACGCCTCCGGCATCAGTTCCGACAGCTTTGACCAGGCGGTCCGCATCAATGTCGGCGGCGATGTCGCACTCACCGACGAGATGCAGCAGAAGGGCATCCGGCTGGTGACCAGCGTGCGTTCCTCGACCTTCTACATGGGCTTCAACATGCTCGATGCCGTCGTCGGCGGCGAGGCGAAGAAATTGCGGCAGGCCGTCTCGATTGCGCTCGACCAGGAAGAGTTCATCTCGATCTTCATGAATGGCCGCGGCATACCGGCACAGGGGCCGCTGCCCCCTGGCATCTTCGGCTATGTCGAGGGCGAGGCGGGGATCAACAGGGTCGTCTATGAGTGGCACGACGGCGCCCCGCGACGGCGCAGTATTGCCGAGGCGAAGAAGCTGCTGGCCGAAGCCGGTTGGCCGAACGGCCGCAATGCGAAGACCGGCGAGCCGCTGGTCCTCAACCTCGACACCACCGGCGGCGGCATGGGCGACAAGGCCCGCCTCGACTGGCTGACGCGCCAGTTCGCGCAGATCGACATCCAGCTCGTCGTGCGCTCCACCGACTTCAACCGCTTCCAGGAAAAGATCCGCAAGGGGGCCGTCCAGCTCTACTACCTCGGCTGGAATGCCGACTACCCTGACCCCGAGAATTTCATGTTCCTGTTGAACGGCGCCGAGGGCAAGGTGGAGAAAGGTGGCGAAAACGCCTCGAACTTCCGCAACGCCGAGTTCGATCGTCTCTTTGCCGAGATGAAGAACATGGAGAACAGCTCGCAACGCCTCGCCATCATCAGCCGCATGAACCGCATCCTGCATGACGAGGCGCCGTGGGTGTACGGCTTCCACCCGAAGACCTACGCACTGGCCCACGCCTGGCTGAAGAACCGCAAGCCGAGCGACGTCGGCCACAACGGACTCAAGTACCAGCGCATCGATGTCGCCGGGCGCGAGGCGGCACGGCGTGCGTGGAACAGCCCGGTGCTGTGGCCGCTGCTGGCCGTCCTGCTCGCCATCGTTGCGCTGGTGGTCCCGGCGGTGCGCGGTTACCGGCGCCGCGAGCGGGCTGCGGCGAGGTAGGGTAATGAGCAAACCCTCTCAGATCGCGATCCGGACCGAGGACGGCCGCGTCTTCTTCGACATGGCGGAAACCGACAACCCGTGCTTCGGTTGCGGCTGCTGCTGCCGCCATTTCCGCGTCTCGTTCTATCAGGGCGAACTCGATACGCAGCCGGGCGGCGTGGTGCCGGCGGCGCTGACAGTCCCGGTGACGCCGTTCCGCGTCGCCATGAAGGGCACCGAACACGGCAACGGCCGCTGCATTTCACAACTGGACGACGGCCGCTGCGGCATCTACGAAAATCGTCCCTCGGTCTGTCGCGAATTTCCGGTGTTCATGGAAGACGGCTCGATGAACCCGGAGTGCATCCGCCTGCGCAAGCTTTACGGCATCGACGTGCCGTCGCCGGACGATGCCCCGTCATCCCCGGCCTGACGGCCCGCAAACACCCAGTAGAGTGCCGCGGTCACGAGGCCGGCGACCGGGAACGAGAGCGTCAACGGGTCCGCGAGTTGCGCCAGGATCTGGTCGATGAAAGTGGCCGTCGGCGGGCCTGAATCCGGGCCGCTGGTACGGTACATGAGCCAGCCGAGCGGCAGGTAGGTGAGGCCGCCGAGCGCGGCACCGAGCATGCAGACGCGGGGCATGTTCAGCGTGAAGATCCTTGCGGCGACGAGCAGGACCGGCAGCAGGAGCAGCAGCGTGGCGCCGTAGGAAACGACGCAGCCGATGGCGAAGATGATCAGGAAATCCATGAGCCAGTCGCCGCCCGAGGCCGACATCACGAAGGCGAGGCAGTAGAGGGTCGGGATGAATACCGGTGCCAGCAACAAGGCACGCCAGTCGATCTTCATGATTTCTCCTTCTGCGGCATGTTGACCAGCAGGATTCCTGCCGCCACGCAGGCCGCCGCGAACAGGAAACTCGGCGTCAGCGGATCGCCGAGGAACAGTACCCCGAACAGCACCCCGAAGATCGGCGTCAGGAACGAAAACACCATCATCCGGCCGACCACGTAGCGCTGCAGCAGCCAGAACCACGCGAGATAGCTGGCGAAGGCGACGATGATGCCCTGATAGGCCAGCGCCAGCAGCACCGGCGGCGTCAGCGCTGCGAACGACACGATGCCGGCTTCGCCCATCAGGGGCGAGAGCGGCAGCATGACGATGGCCGAGACGGCGAGCTGGTACCACAGCACCTTGGTGGCGCTGATCTTCGAGAGTGCGCTGGCGCGGATCAGCACGGTCGTCGCCGCCCAGCCGGCGGCACCGAGGAGGCCGAGCAGGTCGCCCAGCCAGGTGCTCTGCTCGGTACCACTGCCGCCGAGGAAGCCCACCGCCATGCCGGCGAAGGCCAGCCCGATGCCGGCGAAGTGCCGCGGCCCCAGCCGTTCTCCGGGCACGCACCAGTGCAGGCCGAGCACCGTCATGCACGGTGCCGTGTAGAGGAAGACGATCATCCGCGAGGCCGTGGTGTGCGCCAGCCCGACGTAGATGAAGACGAACTCCAGCGCGAACAGGAAGCCGGCGAGCAGGCCCATGCGCAGGGTGCCGTCGTGTTTCAACAGCGATTGCCCGCGCCAGAGTGCCCACAGCGTCAGCAGCGCCAGTCCGACCAGCGAACGAAGGCCGGACTGCATGACCGGGCTGACGCCGGCCATGGCGATCTTGATCGTGATCTGCTGGAAGCCCCAGATCGCGCAGAGCAGGATCATCAGCGCGAAGGCCGGCAGACCGGGCGGAGTGCGTGAATTCATTTCGATTGATTTTGTCGGGGAGCTTGCTTTTTTGTTCTGTGCTGTATAAGAATACAGTATGTATTTATTTCCAGTTTTGCGGAGCGTACGGCCATGACGACGAAGCTTACCCCCAGACAGCAGGAAATCCTCGATTTCATCCGCAACACCCTGGAAGTGCTCGGGGCGCCGCCGACGCGCGCCGAGATTTCCTCGGCCTTCGGCTTTGCCTCGCCGAACGCCGCCGAGGAGCACCTCAAGGCGCTCGCCAAGAAGGGCAGCATCGTACTCGAACCCGGCTCCGCGCGCGGCATCCGCCTCGTCGAGCAGCTCGGCCTGCCGCTGATCGGTTCGGTGGCGGCCGGCAGCCCGATCCTCGCGGTGGAAAACGTGCTCGGCCGCTATGCGCTCGATGCCCACCTGTTCTCGCCCAAGGCTGATTTCCTGCTGCGCGTGCGCGGCCTCTCGATGATCAATGCCGGCATCTTCGACGGCGACCTGCTCGCCGTGCACCGTACGCCGGAAGCGCGCGACGGTCAGATCGTCGTCGCCCGCCTGCAGGAGGAGGTCACGGTCAAGCGCCTGCGCCGCCACGGCCCGGTCGTCGAACTGGTGGCCGAGAACCCCGACTTCGAGCCGATCATCGTCGACACACGCAAGGAAGAAGTCGCCATCGAAGGCATCGCCGTCGGTCTCATCCGGGGCGGCGAGGGGCTCTGATGTCCGCCTTGTCCGGTGCCCCGGCACTCGCCGGGGTACTCTCGCGCAGTGACGTCTGGCGTGGCGACAGCCTCGCGCGGGCCGCGCTGCCCGGCGTGCCTTCCGGCTTCGCGGCGCTCGATGCCGAACTGCCCGGCGGCGGCTGGCCGCGCGGCGGCCTCGTCGAACTCCTGCCCGCACGGCAGGGCATTGGCGAACTCAGCCTGCTCATGCCGGCCCTGGCTCACGTTTCCGCCAACGAGCTCTCCTGGGTCGTCTGCGTCGCACCGCCGCTGCCACCCTATGCCCCGGCCTGGGCGGCTGCCGGGGTGGCGCTCTCGCGCCTGCTCGTCACCCGCGCCGTCGGCGGCGATGCGGCCTGGGCCTGTGCCCGCGCACTTGATGCCGAAGGCGTCGGTGCGCTGGTTGCCTGGCTGCCGGAATCGGATGCCGGCACCCTGCGTCGCCTGCAACTGCTGGCCGAGAAAAGTCGCACGCTGATCTTTCTTTTCCGACCGGCAGCAGCGGCGCGCGAATCCTCGCCGGCACCGTTGCGCATCGGCGTCACCGCAGCCAACGATCCCGGCCGCCTGACGCTGCGCCTGATCAAGCGCCGTGGCGGGGCCCTCGAATCACCGCTCGAACTCGACATGGCGCGTCCCGCGCCTTCGCCCCATGCTGTGGCTGGCCCTCCGCCTTCCGCTGCTGCCGCTCGAAGTCTTCCCGCAACAGCCGTCGCCTAGCGCCACCATTGCCCGCGAACGCATCGTCGCCTGCGATCCGCTTGCGGTAGCGGGGGGTGTTTTGCCCGGCATGCGGCTGGCGGATGCCTGGGCGCTGCTACCCGAACTCGTGGTGCAGGAACGCGATGCCGAACGTGAAAGGCGCCGCCTCGAAACGCTCGCCTGCTGGGCCGGCGGCTTTACCTCCGAAGTCTCGCTGGCACAGCCCGATGCGCTGCTGCTCGAGGTGGCCGGCTCGCTGCGTCTCTTCGGCGGCCTGGATGCGCTGCTGGCGCGCCTCCTGCATGGCATCGCCGGGCAGGGGCATGCCGCCCGCGCTGCCCTGGCGCCGACGCCGCGTGCCGCCCTGTGGCTGGCGGCGGCGGGCGAGGCGGGCTGTACCGAGGTGCCGCGCTGCCTGTCCCCGGCCGGTCTCCGCGATGCCCTGGCCGGGCTGCCGCTCGAGGTGCTCGAACTCGAACCCGCGCGGGAACGGCAACTGAACGGCTTCGGCGTGCGCTGTCTCGGCGACATCCTGCGCTTGCCGCGTAGCGGTCTCGCCCGCCGTCTTGGCGTCGACTTCGCCAGTGCCCTGGCGCAGGCGCTCGGCGAACTACCCGACCTGCGCGAGCGCTTCCGCTTCCCCGAAACCTTCCGCGAGTCGCTCGAACTCCCGGCCCGCGTCGAGGATGCCGGACGTCTCTTCTTCGCGGCGCTGCGTCTCGTCCAGGTACTGTGCGGATGGCTTGCTGCGCGTGGCAGCGGCATCGTCGCCTGCCGGCTGCAACTCGAACATGAACGCACCTGCGCGACCCCGCTCGAACTGGTCTTCACGGCCCCGACGCGCGACCCTGAGCGCATCGGGCGCGTGCTGCGCGAGCGGCTCGATCGCCTGTCGCTCGCGGCCCCTGTCGAAACCCTCGTGCTGCTCGCCGGGACCCCCGAGCCACTGCCCGGCCGTGAAGGCGGACTCTTCGGCGAAACGGCGGCCGGCGAGGGCGTCATGCTGCTTGTCGAGCGTCTGCAGGCCCGGCTCGGCGAAGCCAGCGTCCATGCCGTCGCGGCCCGCCCCGAGCATCGCCCCGAGCGCGCCTCGGTCAGCGTTGCCCCGGGCCTTGGCAGCGCCGCTGTCTTTCCCGGTCCGCGCCCCTGCTGGCTGCTGCCGCGCCCGCAGCCGCTCTCCGAGGTCGGTGGCCGGCCGCAGCGCGACGGCCCGCTGACCCTGCTCGCCGGCCCCGAGCGCATCGAAAGTGGTTGGTGGGATGCCGGGGAAGCGGAGGCCGTCGGCGACGTGCGGCGCGATTATTTCGTCGCGCTTTCCTCACGCCATGAGTGGCTTTGGGTCTACAGATGCCATGAGGGCTGGTTCCTGCACGGGCATTTTTCCTAAAAATACCTCGAACTTTTTCTGTCGTTCGCTGACAATGAAATATATATCCGGGATTTACCGGAAGTCGCCTTCGCTACAGTGTTGGCGGAAAACCACAGGGAGACGCGATGACCGGCAAACTGACCGGCTTTCTGCCAGCAGCGCTGATGACCGGAGAGGCCGAGCTCGATGCCCAGCATGACGGCATCTTCAGCCGTATCGACCGCCTCAAGAAACTGGCTTTCGAATCGAACACCCTGCCGGCGACCGATGTCCGCGAGTTGCTCGCTTTCCTGGCGAATCATTTCGCGACCGAGGAGCAACTGGCGAAAGCGGCGGATATCGAGTTCCTTGTCCACGGCCAGGAGCATGCCCGCAACCTTCGCCTGCTCGACAAGGCTGTCAGCGAACTGGAGGGCGGCAAGCTCGATCGCCACACCTTCCTGCGCTATCTCGATTACTGGTTCGAGCAGCACATCACCGATTTCGACAAGCGTTTCGCCGCCCGCCTCAAGGACGCCCGCAAGAGCAGCTGACGCTGCTTGCCGCATATACTGTATGAATGTACAGTGCATGGATGGCTTCCGATCTGCCGGCCTTTGCCGAGCTGCACTGTCTTTCCTGCTTCAGTTTCCTGCGTGGCGCTTCGCATCCCGATGAACTCGTGGCGCGGGCACAGGCGCTGGGCTATGCCGCGCTGGCCATTACCGACGAATGTTCCCTGGCCGGCAGTGTCCGGGCGCATGTAGCGGCCAGGGAAGCCGGGCTCAAGCTCATCGTCGGCAGCGAATTCACGCTCGTCGATGGCACGAAGCTGGTGCTGCTGGCGCAGAACCGCGCCGGTTACGGCAATCTCTCGGCACTCATTACGCTGGGGCGGCGGCGAGCGGAGAAGGGCGCCTACCGGCTGACGCGGGGCGACCTCGAATCGCTGATCCCCGGCCGCGCCGTGCCGGATTGTCTGTGCCTGTGGCTGGCCAGCGAGGACGACGATCCCGCGACCGGCCGCTGGCTGGCCGAGCGCTTCCCCGGCCGCTGCTGGCTCGGCATCGGCCTCTTCAACGGATCGAACGACGCACGACGGCTGGTGCGACTCACTGCATTGGCCGAGACAAGCGGCCTGCCGGCCGTGGCAGCGGGCGACGTCCACATGCACGCGCGCGGGCGGCGGCCGCTGCAGGACGTGCTGACGGCGCTGCGCCTGAAGAGCACTGTCTTTGCAGCCGGCCACGCACTCTTTCCCAACGGCGAACGCCACCTGCGTACCCGCCTTCGTCTCGCGCGTCTCTACCCGCGCGCCCTGCTCGACGAAACGCTGAAGATCGCCGAACGCTGCGATTTCTCGCTCGGCGAGCTGCGCTACGAATACCCGGACGAGATCGTGCCGCACGGCGAGACGGCGGCCGCTTACCTTGCACGCCAGGTCGAGGCTGGCCTGGCGCGTCGTTACCCCGACGGCGTGCCGCTGTCGGTGCGCGGGCAGGTCGAGCGCGAACTGGCGCTCATTGCCGAGCTGCAGTACGAGGCCTATTTCTTGACCGTCTTCGACATCGTCAATTTTGCGCGCAGCCAGCAGATCCTCTGCCAGGGGCGCGGCTCGGCGGCGAACTCGGCGGTTTGCTACGCGCTGGGCATCACCGGGGTCGATCCGGCGCGTTCGAACCTGCTCTTCGAGCGCTTCATCTCGAAGGAACGCGGGGAGCCGCCGGACATCGATGTCGACTTCGAACACGAGCGGCGCGAGGAGGTGGTGCAGTACATCTACCGCAAGTACGGCCGCGAGCGGGCGGCGCTGGCCGCGGCGCTGATCACCTACCGCACGCGCGGTGCCCTGCGCGACGTCGGTCGTACGCTCGGCTTTTCCACGGCGCAGATCGATGCGCTCTCCGGCTCGCTGGCGTGGTGGGACAGGCGTGACCAGCTGCCGGCCCGCTGTGCCGCCATCGGCCTCGATCCGGAAAGCCCGCGTGTCGTGAAATGGCTGGCACTGACGGAGATGCTGGTCGGATTTCCGCGCCATCTCTCCCAGCACGTCGGCGGTTTCGTCATTTCGCGCGGGCCGCTGGCGCGGCTGGTGCCGATCGAGAACGCCGCGATGGAAAACCGCACCGTGATCCAGTGGGACAAGAACGACATCGAGGCGCTTGGCCTGCTGAAGGTCGATGTACTCGCGTTGGGCATGCTCTCTGCCGCGCGCCGCGCGCTCGACCTGCTGGGCATGCGGATGCAGGACATCCCGGCCGAGGATGCCGCGACCTACGAGATGATCTGCCGTGCCGATACCGTCGGTGTCTTCCAGATCGAATCGCGGGCGCAGATGAGCATGCTGCCGCGCCTCAAGCCAAGCGAGTTCTACGATCTCGTCGTGCAGGTAGCCATCGTGCGGCCGGGACCGATCCAGGGCGGCATGGTGCATCCCTACCTGAAGCGGCGCGAGCGCCTGCGTGCCAGCGGCGAGCCCCTGCGCTTCTCGCGACCGGAACTCGAGGACGTGCTCGCCCGGACCTATGGCGTGCCGATTTTCCAGGAGCAGGCGATGCAGCTGGCCGTCGTTGCCGCCGGTTTCACGCCCGGCGAGGCCGACCAGCTGCGCCGTGCAATGGGCGCGTGGCAGCGCAAGGGCGGGCTCGGCCACTTCCGCGACAAGCTGCTTTCCGGCATGGCGGCGCGCGGCTACCCGGCGGAACTCGCGGAACGGCTCTACCGGCAGATCGAGGGTTTCGGCGACTACGGTTTTCCTGAATCGCACGCGGCCTCGTTCGCGCTGCTCGCCTATGTCTCGGCCTGGCTCAAGCGCCACCATCCGGCGGTATTTCTCTGCGCGCTGCTCAACAGCCAGCCGATGGGCTTCTACGCGCCGTCGCAGATCGTGCGGGATGCGCGCCGCCACGGCGTGCGCGTGCTGCCAGTCGATGTCCAGACCAGCGATGTCGCGGCCGGTCTCGAGGCGGGAGCGGTACGCCTTGGCCTGCAGGGGATTGCCGGCCTCTCGCAGTCAGCTGCCGAGGCCCTCGTGGTCCACCGGCCGGCAGGCGGCTACGCGAGCACTGCCGAGCTGGCTGCGCGTACCGGTCTCGCGCAGCGCGATCTCGACCTCCTTGCGCAGGCCGGGGCGCTGCAGGCGATCGCCGGGCATCGCCGTCAGGCCGCCTGGGCAGCGGCTGGTGCCGCCGTGCAACTCGATCTGCTTTCCTTCGCCCACGAACCGGAGGCACCGCCGGCAGCGATCACGCTCGCTGCACCCAGCGAGGGAGAAGAACTCGTCGCCGACTACCGCAGTCTCGGCTTGACGCTCGGGCCGCACCCGCTGCGCCTCCTGCGCGATCGGCTCGCGACCCGCCGCTTTCTTTCCGCCCGCGGCCTTGCGGAACAGCCGGACCGCGCATTGGCGCGCATGGCCGGCATCGTCACCTGCCGGCAGCGGCCGGGCACGGCGAGCGGCGTCGTGTTCGTGACCCTGGAAGACGAGACCGGCCTCGCCAATATCGTGATCTACGGCCGGCTCGCCGACCGGCAGCGGCGCGAACTGCTTGGTGCACGCCTGCTCGGTGTGCTCGGCCAGGTACAGCGTGAAGGGGAGGTGGTGCATCTGGTCGCCGGGCGACTGGTCGACCTCAGCACGTGGCTGGGGGCGCTGGAAACGGTGAGCCGGGATTTTCATTAGCGGCGCCGGGCCGAAGGTCCGGGCTTAAGTCGCTCGTCGTCGCCGGCCGTGTCTTTGCACTGAGAGCACTGGCTTCAGGATGAGTCCACCCGGCGAGTCACTGACGGAAATCAGGGGCCGGCTTTTTTCTAGGCTGAAATCACCCGCAGCGAATAACCCGAGCCCTCTGTTTCTTATGAAATGACATTTTCGTCATGTTGACGATACAATCAGTCTCATACGGCCGCAGACAAGGCCGGGGGCCCGCTAACGGGGGCGACAATCACTCTCCAACAGGACATGACATGGACGAAATCAAGACAGACGATCTGGCAGATCACGAAAACGCACGACGCCGGTTTCTGGCAGCGGCGGCAAGCGTCGCCGCCGCACCCCTGCTCGCCGCAAACGCCGCTGCGGCGACCTCCGACAGAAAAAATGCGGATGATGCCCCCCGGGGGGCTGCGGTCCGACGGAACAAGACCGGACGACCGAACGTGCTCTTCGTGTTCACTGACCAGGAACGCTACATCAAGGCATTCCCGAACGGCTTGGTGCTGGAAGGGCACGAACGACTGAAACGCCGCGGCGTTTCCTTCGAAAGCCACTATTGTCCCGCCGTGATGTGCACGAGTTCGCGGGCAGTCCTGTTGACCGGCCTGCAGACGCCGGACAACGGCATGTTCGAGAACGCCGACATGCCGTACGTGAAGGCCATGTCGACCTCCGTCCCGACGATCGGCCACATGCTGCGGAAGGCAGGCTACTACACGGCCTACAAGGGCAAGTGGCATCTCGACCACAGTTTCGACGCAAGGTCACCGGAGAAGGTGTTCGCCCCCGAGATGGATGCCTACGGATTTTCCGATTTCGGCCTGCCGGTCGACGGCCTGGCGCACGCGCTGGGTGGCTACCGGCGCGACCATGAGATCACCGGCGGCGCCATTGCGTGGATGCGCGAGAAGGGGCAGCAGCTCAATGCCGATGGCAAGCCCTGGTCGCTTTTCGTGAGCCTGGTCAATCCGCACGACATCATGTACTTCAACACCGACCGCCCGGGAGAGAGCGTCCAGGACAACGGCAAGCTCATGATGCGCTCCGCGCGCGCCCCCGACCACCAGCTTTACCACAAGCAGTGGCACGCGCCGCTCCCCGGAACGCTCCGGCAGGCGATCGATGCGCCGGGACGTCCGCGTGCCCACGCCGAATTCAACCGCGCCTGGGGTTACACGCTCGGCAACATCCCGATGGAAAACGAGCGCTGGGACCGCTTCAACGACTTCTATTTCAATTCACTGCGTTCGGTCGACATGCAGCTTGTCCGCCTGCTCGACGAGCTTGACGCACTCGGACTGACCGAGAACACGATCGTGATGTTCACCTCCGACCACGGCGAAATGGGCGGCGCCCACGGCCTGCGCGGCAAGGGCCCCTTCGCGTATCAGGAAGCCATCCACCTGCCACTGATCATCGCCCATCCGGATGTCGGCGGCGGCAAGCAATGCAAGTCCTTGACCGGCCACATCGATATCGTGCCGACCGTGCTGTCGCTGTGCGGTGTTTCGGCTGATCAGGCGGGGCAATTCGCGGGGCGCAGCCTGCCGGGCAAGGACTTCTCCGGCGCCCTCGGCGACCCGGCGCGCGCGGGGCTGCATGCGGTCCGTGACAGCGTGCTGTTCACCTACAGCGGACTGGCAACGAACGACAGCGAACTCGTCCGCCTGATCTCCGAGGCCCGTGAAGCAGGCAAGGATCCGAAGACGGCCGTGCGTGATGCCGGCTACCGGCCGAACCTGAAGAAGCGCGGCAGCCTGCGTTGCGTTTTCGACGGCCGTTACAAGTTCACCCGTTACTTCTCGCCGCTCGACCGCAATCGCCCGCACAACCTCGACGAGCTCTATCGCTGGAACGACCTGGAGTTGTTCGACCTGCAGCAGGACCCGGCAGAAACGATGAACCTCGCGATGACGAAGGGCGAAAACGCTGCACTCGTCGCCACCATGAGCGAAAAGCTGGAAGCCATCATCAAGGTCGAGATCGGCACGGATGACGGTCGGGAAATGCCGAAGGTCGAGGGTATCGACTGGGGCATCGACCAGATGGATCTCTGATCGGGGCGCGGCGGGATTCCGCCGCTGCTCAACTCATACTACAAGGAATACCCCGATGCATTTCAATATCTCCGCCTTCCTCGCGCGGAAGGCAAGGCTTCGCGCCTCTGCCATGTGCCTGCTCGCCTGGAGCGGCCTGGCCAATGCCCAGAGTGCCTCCCCGTCCGAGTGGCAATTCGA
Source organism: Pseudomonadota bacterium (assembly GCA_022705165.1). GTDB lineage: Bacteria > Pseudomonadota > Gammaproteobacteria > Burkholderiales > Rhodocyclaceae > Proximibacter. The sequence goes on along the minus strand of JAKJEY010000001.1, from coordinate 56,132 downwards.
ATTGACCCCGTATCTGTGGGCTGCCCGCATGAATGGCGATATCCAGGCCGGCCCCCTGCCAAAGACGACCCTCGATATGAAGTTCTCGGACATCCTGTCGACCCTGGATTTCGGCTTCATGAGCGCCTTCGAGGCGCGCAAGGGACAATGGGGCCTGCTGTTCGACGGCATGTACATGAAGAACTCCGATTCAGCCTCGGCAGGCCGCCCCGGCGGCCCGACCGTTGACGCGAAGATGACGCTTCGCCAGACGATGCTTTCGGCAGCGATGTTCTATCGCATCGCCGAGGGTGACGTGCCAGTCGATATAATCGGGGGGCTGCGCTACAACAGCATCGATGCCGAAGCGAAGATCAACGCCGCGATCAATGGCCTGACCGGGACAATAAAGGAAGATGGCCGCAAGCACTGGACGGATCCTTACGTCGGCATTCGCGCCCGTTATCCGATCAACGATCGATGGGCCGCGACGGCGTATGCAGACATCGGCGGCTTCAATGTCGGCTCCGACCGTACCTGGCAGGCCAGCCTCGGGCTTTCCTATGCGATCTCGAAGACGGCGACTGCCAATTTTGGTTATCGTTACCTGAGAACCGATTATGACGACAGTGGATTTCTCTACGACATGCGCAATGATGGCGTCTATGGCGGTGTCAGTTTCCGCTTCTAGGGCAGGCGCATGATGGTGCCGCGCACGAGCTCCGGACAGCCGCCGCGTGCCGATCACCGGACGCGCGTCGGCCAGGAGCGGCGGGAAAGAACACGTGCCAAGCTTCTGGCCGCTGCGCTTCCCGTCTTTGCGAAGCATGGTGCAGACGCGGCGATCATCGATTCGATCATCCAGCAGGCCGGTGTCGCACGCGGCACCTTCTACAACTACTTCCGGACCAACGATGAACTGTTCGCTGCAGTGGCGCAGGAGGTCAGTAATGAGCTGATCCGCCTCGTCGATCCGATCGTCCTCGCGCAAACGGATCCTGCCGCACGGGTTGCCTGTGGTGTCACGCTGGTCGTGAAGCTTGCCCGCTGCTATCCGCTGCTGGCGGAGTTCATCGTCCGCGGCGGGCCAGGCGCAATCGCGGCGGGAATTCTTGCTGCGGGCGTCGTCCCGCGTGATATTGCGGCAGGCGTTGCTGCGGGGAGATTCACGGTGACCAACCAACGGCTGGCTTTCGACCTGATCCTTGGCCCGGTGATCGCCGCACTCCATACCGCACTGACCGAAACGATTTCGGAGCAGTATCCGCGCGACCTTGCAGAATCCATCCTGCGTTCGCTCGGCGTGGAGCCGGAAGCCGCGCGCAAGTTCGCGAACCATGACTTCGGGGCGTTCGTGCCCTCCGAAGATTCCATCTTCAACCGCTGTCAGCCCAAGAACGCTGCCAACTGAGCGGCGACATCATCTCCCGCCGGCGAGAAATTCGCCCTGTCGGCCCAGCCGGTCAATCGGGCCCTCCGCCGAGCGACTGAATCGACGGGGCGCGATGTGACGCCGCGACGGCACGGGGCACCATGCGGGACGCCAGATCGCCTCCGGAACACGCGCCTGGCGTCCTATGCCCCTCTCGTCGCCGGAATCAGTGACCAGTTCGTTTGATTTCCGGCAACGGGACCATGAACGCCTGGCCCGGTTCGCTGCAACCCGCATCACAGCAGCGCCCGGGCTGCCTGTTTCTGGTGATGGCGCGCTCGTCCTCAGCGAGAACGCCCCGCTCCAGTAGCCGCTCCACCAGCGCAACCTTGTTGCCTACCGGATAGTTGCGCCAGATTTCCTGTTTCAGCGCCGTCGGGGATCCGCCGCCGTGCAGGCTGATGAGGGAGTACCAGCCGCCCTGGTAGGAGGCCGTCAGATCCTCGATGAAGCGCGAGACCTCGATACGTTTGTCGTAAGGGACATTCGGGTTTGCACGCAGCATTTCCGCGAGGGTGGCCGCGGTTGCCGGGTTGTGATCCTCGTCCGGTCCCGGCAATGCGACGATCAGTCCGCCAGAGACTTCATGGGCCAGTCGGTGCATGTCGTAGATCTGGGTCGAAAGCAGCAGTTTCCCGATGTTCGAATACACCGGTTCAGGCATGAAGGTCTTTGAATGCGGGTCCTGAACCGCGTAGACGCTGGCGGCAACCCCGCAGGCATAGAAACCTTCGGTAATCTTGATCAACTCGACCATCGGGTCACGCAGGTTGGCCTTCCTGTCGGGGTCGAGGCCGTTTGCTTCACACATCAGCACCCCCGCGCCAATGAGCAGGTCGCCAAAGCCTGCGCGCGCGCCGATGCAACTGTGGCGGTGATGCGTGGCGTAGTTGTAGGTGATGTCACCGGAGAACTCCCAGTCGCCTGCAAGGAAAACGCGCTCCCACGGCACGAATACCCTGTCGAAGATCACGACGCCAGTCGCCTGCCCGTATTTGCGAGAGAACAGCGGGGCGCCGTGTTCCGGCTTCTCGCCGGGACGCCCGGCAGGGCGCGATACGATGGTGATGCCCGGTGCATCTACCGGCACCGCGCAACAGACGGCAAACGCTGCGTCATCCTCACGCATGTTGCGCGAAGGCATGACCAGGAATTCGTGAACATAGGGCGCAGCCGTCACGATCGCCTTGGTGCCGGTGATGACGATGCCTTTTGCGTTGCGTTCAACGATGTGGACGTACACATCCTGATTGAGTTGCTGATTGGGGCGCTTGCTGCGATCGCCCTTGGCGTCGGTCATGGCGATACCGAGCGTCATGTCTTCGTCCTGGACCTTCTGCAGATAGGCGGCGAACCTCGCACCGTGCTCGGTGGAACCCTTCGCGTCATCCATCCTGGTCACTGCCTGCAGGATGCCATTGAGGGCATCGTGCGCCAGGTAGCGCTGAGCGCAGCCGGTTTCCTGGCAGAGCACGCGGATGGCTTCCAGCTTGTTCAGCAGGTCGCCGGCGGATTCGTCGATGTGCAGCATGCGATTGACGGTCTTGCCGGAGGCTGTCTGTTTTGCCAGCATCAACGGCGCAAGGGCAGGGTCATGGGCAAAGTCGTAGGTCACTGCCAGGGCGTTGATGCCAGGCTGAAGCGACGGCGCGTCTGCAACCGAGGCGATCTCCTGCCCATCGACATAGACAGTCGGTTTGTACTTTCTCAGTGATTCCCGGAACGCTTTGCCATCCATCAAACCCGCTGTGTTCGTGCCCGCCATGATCTTCCCTCCGGTATGCGCCGAATTCCAGAAAATTGAACAGTGTTCAATTCGATGTGTGAGTGTAGAATCCGCTCTGTGAATAAGTCAACGACAGCCCGAAAACCCGGCCCGAGAAAAAGTGTCGCCCCCGCCGACGCCCGTGCGGTGAGAGAGAGCGCGCTCAATCAGGCGAGGCGAGCACTGATCCTCGATGCGGCGCGCTCGGCGTTTTTCGAACTGGGGCTGGACGGGGCGAGTCTGCGGGAGATCGCGAAGCGGGCCGGCTATACGCCAGGCGCCATCTACAGCTATTTCGCCAATCTAGAAGAGATCTATGGCGCCCTGCTCGGTGAATCCCTGCAGCGCCTCAATGACGCCGTCGAAACTGCCACCGGGCCGGACAAAAAGGCGTCGGCCGCCGATCTGCTGCGCGCCAAGGCCGGGGCTTTCTATGCCTTCTACCGAGACAATCCGAAGGAACTCGACCTGGGCTTCTACCTTTTCGACGGCATGAAGCCTCGCGGGCTGACGCCTGAACTGAACCACGAACTGAACGAACGGCTGATGGCCGCCTTACGGCCTGCTCAGGTTCAACTGGAAGCCCTGGGCTTGAGCACGGCGGAGGCCGTCGTGGAGACGAGCGCGCTGTTCGCCCAGATTGTCGGCATTCTCGTACTGAACAACACGGGGCGCATCCGCCTGTTCAAGCAGAGTCCGGACCGGCTTTTCGAGCGCTACCTGGAGTCCCTCATCGCGCGATTGCAGCGGTCCTGAAGATTGCTGCAGGACCCAGGCATATTGCCGTCCGGTGCCTGCCACGAGCCCGGCTGAAAGGCGGGTGCCCGTGCCTCGCGCGAGCGACGCCTGTCCGGGTGAGTTCTATCTTCTCCCCACCAGATAACGGACCCCGGCCGGTCCGTAGCGTTCCTCGTGCTGCACGCCGCTAGCGAGATGGAAGATCTCGCCGCTGCAGTAGGTGGTGCTCTGTCCGTCCACGGTGATCGTGATTTCCCCGGCGACGATCAGCGCCTTCGCGTCGAAGGGGTGGGCATGGTCGCCGAGGCTGCCCCTGGGTTCGCGCTCGACCGTGGTGATCTCGGCGAAGCCTTCCTGTCGCAGCTGTTCGGTGAAGGTGTCGATGTGCATGCGGGTCTCCCGGGTTGCTGACTGCGCGGAATGTACAGGGGGTCAGTTGGGTGTGCCGGCGATACGCCGGTTGCTGCGTGCTTGCAGGCTGGTAACGATGGTGCCGAGCCTGGCGACGGCGGCTTCGACTTCCGGGGTGATCGGGAGGCCGCAGTTCAGCCGCAGGTAATGGTCGAATCGGTTCGAGTTGGAGAACATCTGCCCCGGGGCGATGAGGATGCCTTCGGCGAGCGCCGCGTCAAAAACCTTCGCCGAGGGAATCCCGGCGGGCAACTCGACCCACAGCATGAGCCCCCCATCCGGTTCGTTGCAGCGCGTCTCGGCCGGGAAATGCTCGGCTACGGCGGCAGCGGTCCGTTCCCGCTGGTCGGCCAGCTGGCTGCGCAGCCGGCGCAGGTAGCGATCGAACGCACTGGAGGCCATGAATTCTCCCGCAGCCAGCTGTGAAAGCTCTTCGCTGCTGCGGGTCTGTGCATACTTGAGCATTTCGACGCGCGCCTGCCAGCGCCCGGCGCTGATCCAGCCGAGCCGCATGCCGGCGGCAAGAATCTTGTGCAGCGAGGCGCAATGGATGACGTTACCGGTCCTGTCCCAGTGCTTGAGCGCCTTGGGGCCGCCGTTGCCGCTGGCCAGTGCGCTGTAGGTGTCGTCCTCGATCAGCGCAATGCCGGCGGCGTCGCAGAAGGCGACGAGACGCTCCCGGTGGGCTTCCGGCATGATGCTGCCGAGCGGGTTCTGCAGCGTGGGAACGACGACGACGGCCTTGATGTTCGGGTAGGTCTGCCGCGCCAGTTCGAGCGCTTCCAGCGAGATGCCGGTCTGCGGGCTGGTCGGGATTTCCAGTGCGCGCAGGCCGAGCGACTCGAGCACCTGCAGCAGCCCGAAGTAGGTCGGTGACTCGACGGCGATGATGTCACCCGGCTGGGCTACGGCGCGCAGCGCGACGTTGAGCGCCTCGATGCAGCCATGCGTGACGACGATGTCGTCCGGGGAGAGCAGCATGCCGCTTTCCATCGCCCGCTTGGCCAGAATGGCGCGGAAGCCGGCGTTGCCGTTGAGCGGAATGTTCTTGACCAGCAGATCCGGGTTGCGCCGCAACGCACGTGTCGCCGCGTTCTTCAGCGCCTCGCCCGGATAGAGGCTCGGTGCGCAGGCAGCCCCGGAAAGGTTGATGCGAACCGGCTGGCCCTTGCTGCGCGCAACGATCCCGCGGGATACGAAATCCGAGACGCGGGCATGGATGCCGACGAACTGCGCCGGATCGGGCAGGGCGGCTGGGTTCGGTTCCTGCAGCGCCGGCATCGAAAGGCGCCGGGGGCGTCGCACGAAATTGCCGGAGCGCGGCCGCGCTTCCAGCCAGCCATCGGTTTCGAGCGAGCGGCAGACCTGCAGCGCAGTGGAGAGGCTGACTTCGTGGCGGGCCATCAGCGCGCGCACCGAGGGAAAGAGTTCCCCGGGTAGCAGCGTGCCGTTTTCGATGGCGCTGCGGTACTGGCCGGCAATCGTTCGGTAGAGCGGGGTTCGGTCGGTCGTCTGGGTGTCCATGCGCCATCTTCCTCCGGGACGATGCGCACCGGCAGATATAGATCGATCTGAATCAGACCATAACAGATGCGAAAAATTCAATCTGCTACGGTACAGACAGGTTTTCTCTGTGGCTGTTTTGTGCCGCCTTGCCTGCGTACGCTGTGACCGTGTTCCCGCTGCCGGCGGGCACGCTGAAACAGGAGGTTTGCGATGGGTGCAAGAGCGGGGAGTCTTTCGCTGGTGCTGGCGTCCGGCCAGGTCCAGCGGGTGCTGGTCGAGGCGGGTTCGATGCTGGTTGTTTGCGAGGGGGCGCTGCGGGTCCGCTTTCCGTTCGCCTCGCTTGCGGAGCGCCTCGTGGCGCTGGAGGCGCCACTGGCTGCCGAGGAGGCGTGCTGTCTGGAGGCGGGCGGCTGGATCGAGCTGCTTGCGCTGGAGGCTGCTGAGGTGCTGATCCTGTCGCCTGAGAATACGAGCCTGTGGCGTCGGCTGGGTCGCTACCTCGAGCGTTCGCTGGCGCGGGCCGAGGGCGACGAGGTCAGCTCGTCGTGCCTCGGGCCCACGGCATGACGCGGTTCTTGCCGTTGCGCTTGGCGATGTACATCGCTTCGTCGGCGTGATGCAGGAGCTGCATCGGATCGCGCGAATCGCTCGGGGACAGGGCGTAGCCGATGCTGGCGCTGACCCGGTCGCCGGACCTCTGCGCGACCTCCTCGACAGTCGCGCGCAGGTGTTCGGCCAGCGCCTGTGCGCCCGTCTGGCCGTGCACCCTGGCCAGCACGAGGAACTCGTCGCCGCCGAAGCGGCCGACCGCATCCTCGGCGCGGACGGCGCCGCGCAGGGCGGCGGCGATGTCGGCCAGCAGGCGGTCGCCCGCATGGTGCCCCTTCTCGTCGTTGACGGCCTTGAAGCCGTCGAGATCGATGAAGAACAGCGCGTATTCCAGGTTGGGGTCGGCAATCGAACATTCGATGAAGGACATCATCGTGTGCCGGCTCAGCGCATCGGTGAGCGCGTCCCGCTCGACGCTGCGGCGCAGCTGTTCCTGGGCGATGGTCAGGTCGTGGACGTCGGTGGTGATGGTGTAGATGCCGATGACGGTACCGTTCTCGTCGGTATCGGGTACGTAGCTGGTGCGCATCCAGCGCGAGCCATTGGCGAGGCCATGCACCAGTCGTGAAAAATGTGTCGTGGTGCCTGCCAGCGCCGTCTCGTAATACGGTTTCTGTTCCAGCCAGCTGGCGACACCGCGCACCTCGCTGACATGACGCCCCAGTGCATCCTCGGCGGCCATGCTGACCAGTTGGCACCAGGCCTTGTTGACGAAGCGCAGCAGGCAGTTGCAGTCGAGGTAGACGAGCGGCGTCGGGATGTTGTCGGTGAAGCGGTCGAGGCGCTTGCGCGCCGCAATCAGCGCATCACGTTCGACGATGTCCTGATGGATGTCGGTGGCAATCGTGAACACCGAGGTGACGGTGCCGTATTCGTCGACATCCGGAAACACCTGTATGCGGGCCCAGCGTGGCGAATGCGGTGGGTGCGTCAGCAGGCGCTGGTAGCCCGAGGTCTCGCCACCAAATGCACGCTCGAAGGCCGGTTTTGCCGCAGCCCAGGCCTCGGCGCCGAACAGTTCATGGAGGGTGCGGCCGAGCAATTGCTCGTGGCTGCGCCCCGACCATGCCAGATAGGGAGTGTTGCAGAAGAGCAGCCGAGCCTCGCTGTCCCAGCGGCCGATCGGCAACGCAACGACGTCCGCGAGTCGTTCAAAAGGTTGCGTCTGCGACGAGAACTGGATGGGCATGGGGCGGTGTGCAACCGGTATGAGGAAAAAAGCCGGGGTTCGTGACGGTGGCAGTATCGGCACCGCCGTCGGGTAGCGTCAACCGTCTTTTGCTGCCCGGAAAAAATTAATTGGCGGCTGGCCCCGCCACATGTGCCACAGGGCGCCCCGATGGGCGACTGGGCCGCCACCCCGGGGTGTCCCCGGAAACTGTCGGCCAGCGGGGAAAATCCTGAAAAATCGGTTGCTTAGCGCCTGCGAATGCCGCTATAATGCGCGCCTTCGCTCGCCAGGCGAATAATTTTGATCAACCTGACGCCCAGCTCTATCAAACCGGGGCAGCGTCGTTTCAATGAAAGAGAGTTTGACATGGCGTTCACTACCGAACAAAAGTCGAAGGTCGTTACCGATTTCCAGCGCGCCCAGGGCGACACGGGTTCCCCCGAAGTCCAGGTGGCACTGCTGACCGCCCGCATCAATGACCTGACCGGTCACTTCAAGGAGCACGTCAAGGATCACCACTCGCGCCGCGGCCTGCTGCGCATGGTCTCCCGTCGTCGCAAGCTCCTCGACTACCTGAAGCGCACCAACGTCGACAGCTATCGCACGCTGATCGAGCGTCTGGGCCTGCGCAAGTAATTCAGACATCGCTCCAAACCGAATTCTCCGATCCGCAATGCGATCGGGAACACGCGAAAGCAGCGGCACTGCCGATGAGGTGGTGCCGCTGTTTTCGCTTTTGCCATGGCCATCCGTGATGGCCAACGGCGCGTCGAAAATAATGCGTGCCAGTGTCGTGGGTACGCCGCGCCAATAATCAGAAAGAAAGGAAACAATGTTTAACGTTGCCAAGAAAAGCTTCGCTTACGGAGCCCATACGGTCACCCTGGAGACGGGTGAAGTGTCGCGCCAGGCTGGCGGTGCCGTCATGGTGTCGATCGACGACACCGTGGTGCTGTGTACCGTGGTTGGCTCCAAGAAGGTCAAGCCGGGCCAGGATTTCTTCCCGCTGACCGTTGATTACATCGAGAAGACCTACGCAGCCGGCAAGATCCCCGGTGGCTTCTTCAAGCGCGAAGGCCGTCCGTCCGAGAAGGAGACGCTGACCTCGCGCCTGATCGACCGCCCGATCCGCCCGCTGTTCCCGGAAGGCTTCTACAACGAAGTGCAGGTCGTCGCGACCGTCATGTCGCTGAACCCGGAAGTGGATCCGGATATTGCTGCGCTGATCGGTACCTCGGCTGCCCTTTCGATTTCCGGCCTGCCGTTCGATGGTCCGGTCGGCGCCGCCCGTGTCGGTTACATCGATGGCCAGTACGTGCTGAACCCGACCCTGTCGCAGCTCAAGACCTCGCAGCTCGACCTGGTCGTTGCCGGTACGCAATCGGCTGTGCTGATGGTCGAGTCGGAAGCCAAGGAGCTGTCGGAAGAAATCATGCTCGGCGCCGTGGTCTTTGGCCATACCGAGATGCAGAAGGTCATCAACGCCATCAACGAACTCGTCGAGGAAGCCGGCAAGCCCGAGTGGGACTGGCAGGCACCGGCCAAGGATGAGGCGCTGATCGCCCGTCTGAACGATCTGGTCAAGGCCAAGATCGAGGAAGCCTACAACATTACCGTCAAGCAGACCCGCAGCCAGCGCCTCAAGGAACTGAGTGCCGAAGCCGTTGCGGCGCTGTGCACGGGCGAAGAGGGGGCGCCGGACGCGAATACCGTCGGCAACTACTTCTTCGAAATCGAAGCCGCCACCGTTCGTGGCCGCATCCTGGCCGGCGAGCCGCGCATCGACGGTCGCGATACGCGTACCGTGCGTCCGATCGCCATCCGCAGCAGCGTGCTGCCGCGTACCCACGGCTCGGCGCTGTTCACCCGCGGCGAGACGCAGGCACTGGTCGTCGCCACGCTGGGCACCGGTCGTGACGAGCAGATCATCGACGCGCTGGCCGGTGAATACCGCGAGCGCTTCATGCTCCACTACAACATGCCTCCGTACGCCACCGGCGAGTGCGGTCGCGTCGGTACGCCGAAGCGTCGCGAAATCGGTCATGGTCGTCTGGCCAAGCGCGCCCTCGTGGCCGTGCTGCCGCCGGCTGACGAGTTCTCGTACTCGATGCGTCTGGTCTCGGAAATCACCGAGTCGAACGGTTCGTCGTCGATGGCTTCCGTCTGCGGCGGTTCGCTGGCGCTGATGGATGCGGGCGTGCCGCTCAAGTCGCACGTCGCCGGCATCGCCATGGGCCTGATCAAGGACGGCAACCGCTTCGCCGTGCTGACCGACATCCTCGGTGACGAGGATCACCTCGGCGACATGGACTTCAAGGTGGCCGGTACCCGCGGCGGCGTGACCGCCCTGCAGATGGACATCAAGATCCAGGGCATCACCAAGGAAATCATGCAGGTCGCGCTGGCCCAGGCCAAGGACGCCCGTTTCCACATCCTCGGCCAGATGGAAGGTGCATCGGCCGGCGTCGGCGAACTCTCCGCCTACGCACCGCGTCTGTATGTCGTGAAGATCAATCCGGAGAAGATCCGCGACGTGATCGGCAAGGGCGGCGCCGTCATCCGTGCCATCACGGAAGAGACCGGCACGACCATCGACATCCAGGACGACGGCACGATCACCATCGCCTCGACCTCGGCGAAGCCGCCGATGCCGCCAAGAAGCGCATCAGCGACATCACCGCCGAAGTCGAGATCGGCAAGATCTACGAAGGCACCGTCCTGAAGCTGCTGGACTTCGGCGCCATCGTCAGCATCATGCCGGGCCGCGATGGTCTGCTGCACATTTCGCAGATCGCCAATGAGCGCGTCGAAAAGGTTTCCGACAAGCTCAAGGAAGGTCAGCAAGTGCGCGTGAAGGTGCTGGAAGCCGACGAGAAGGGCCGTGTGCGCCTCTCGATGAAGGCGGTGGCTGCCGAAGAGGCTGCCGCTGCTCCGGCGGAAGCGCCGCAAGCCTGAGCCTGATTTTTGGGCAACAAAAAAGGACGCTTCGGCGTCCTTTTTTATTTGTCTCCCCGGTGTCGTCGAGACCCGGAGTGGCGGCAGCAAATTACTTTGCGACCTGCTTTTCGCGCAGTTCTTCCAGCGTCTTGCAGTCGATGCACAGGGTGGCCGTCGGGCGCGCTTCCAGGCGCTTGATGCCGATCTCGACGCCGCACTTGTCGCAGTAGCCGTAGTCGTCCGCTTCGATGCGGCCCAGCGTTTCGTCGATCTTCTTGATCAGCTTGCGTTCGCGGTCGCGGTTACGCAGCTCGATCGCCATGTCGGTTTCCTGGCTGGCCCGATCGTTCGGGTCGGCAAAGACGGTGGCTTCGTCCTGCATCGTATGCACGGTGCGCTCGATGTCTTCCGAGAGTTCCTGTTTCAGCGTCTGCAGAATCTTGCGGAAATGCGTCAGCTGCTTGGAGTTCATGTATTCCTCGCCCTTCTTCGGAACGTAGGGCGTGAAATGTTTGTGGAGCAGGTCTTCAGCCATTTTTCGGGGGTCTTTCGGAGAGCGTCCGTTTTGGAAAAGCTGCTTTTCTATCAGAAATGCATGGGGGGTGCAAGCAAGGTGTCGTCAATGATAAAAAGCTCGCGGCGACGATTGACCTTAAGGAACCTCGTCTCTATAATGCGCCCTTCCTCGGGGCGTAGCGCAGCCTGGTAGCGCATCTGCTTTGGGAGCAGAGGGTCGTGAGTTCGAATCCCACCGCCCCGACCAAAATTCGTAGTTTGCAGGCCCTGTAGTACACCGAGCAAGATTTTTTGCCTGAGAGATTCAACCCGCGCCCGTAGCTCAACCGGATAGAGCACCGGCCTTCTAAGCCGGGGGTTGTGAGTTCGAGTCTCGCCGGGCGCGCCAGAACAGTGGCGGCATTAGCTCAGTCGGTAGAGCACTGGATTGTGATTCCAGGTGTCACCGGTTCGATCCCGGTATGTCGCCCCAGCTGTACGGAAACGGCGAGTGATGAAAATCACTCGCCGTTTTTGTTTTACTGCTTCGCTAGTCGATGGCCCGTCAGGGCATCAGGTCCTTCAGCAGGCCGTCGATCTCGCTCTGCGAGAGACGCTTGTCCTCGGTGGGGCCGCCGCCCTCGACGACGATGATTGCGCCTACCAGCGCCTTCATCGCCTTGCGCAGGGATTGTCCGGCGAGATCCTGGAACTCCTGGGCCACGATGATGTTGGTCAGGTGCGCGCTGACGGCCTTGAGATGGGTTTCGATGTCCTGGCGGTTCCAGTTCTTCGACAGCGAGTCGAGCGTGGCACTAACCAGTACCTTGGCCGCTTCGGCCTCGGTCAGCGACTTGTTGGCGGCATCGGCGGTCATGCGCTCGACGCTGCCGAGGATGCTGGAGACTTCCTTCGGATTTTGTCCGGCTGTCTTCTTGTTGAGTCCCTTCGCCGCCAGCTTGAGTTCCTTGGCGAGGTCCTTCAGTTCGCTGAGCACATGGCTGCTGGTGTCCTTGCTGCGCTTCGCCGGGGCCTTCTTCGCTGCGGCCTTGCGTGCGGGTGCAGCCGGTTTCTTCGCGGGTGCCTTGCGAACGGTGGCTGCGGAAGTGCGCTTGCTTGTCGTTGCCATTCAAACCCCCATCTTTTCGAAGATCTTGTTCAATTTTTCGGAGAGTGTCGCGCCGGTGAAAGGTTTCACGATGTAGCCCGATGCCCCCGCCTGAGCCGCGGCGATGATGTTTTCCTTTTTTGCTTCGGCGGTGATCATCAGCACTGGCAGGTGCTTGAGCGCGGGATCGGCACGAATTGATTGCAGCAGGGTGAGGCCGTCCATGTTCGGCATGTTCCAGTCGGTCACGACGAATTCGATTCCGCCCTGTTTCAGCCGGCCGAGTGCGACCGCACCGTCTTCGGCTTCCTCGACATTGTGGAAGCCGAGTTCCTTGAGCAGGTTGCGGACGATTCGGCGCATCGTGGAGAAGTCGTCCACCACGAGGAACTTGAGTGTGGTTCTGTCGCCCATGTGTCTTGATCCGTATCTACAGAGGAGCGCATAGGCTATCACTTCGGCTCGCGGATGCGTAGCCGAAGTGCTTTAAAGGACAGGGACGAGACAGGCGAGGTTGCGGGAGCGAGCGCGGAGCGCTACGGCAGTTCGTCGGCACGCAGCAGGAAGACGTATTCGTTGCCGGCGCTGGTTTCGAGCCACGTGAAGGGGGTCTGCGGGAAGGCGGCTTCAAGCGCATCGCGGTTGTGGCCGATCTCGACGATGAGCAGGCCACCGGGGTTGAGATGCGCGTGCGCTTCTTTCAGCATGACGCGCACCAGATCGAGACCATCCTCGCCGGAGGCGAGCGCCATTTCAGGCTCACGGCGGTATTCCTCCGGCAGCGTCGCCATCGATTCGGCATTGACGTAGGGCGGATTGGAGATGATCAGGTCGTAGCGCTGCCGGGCCACGCCGGCAAAGAGATCGCCATGCACGAGGCGGACGCGATCTTCGAGCTGGTAATCGGCAACATTGCGACGGGCGACCGCCAGCGCGTCCGGCGAGAGATCAACGGCGTCGACCTGGGCATCGGGAAAGGCGAGGGCAAGCAGTATGGCCAGGCAGCCGGAGCCGGTGCATAGATCCAGTGCCGTCGTTACTCCGTCAGGATCGTCCAGGAAGGGCTCGAAACGTTCCTCGATCAGTTCGGCGATGAAGGAGCGCGGCACGATGGTGCGCTCGTCAACGTAAAAGCGATGCTCTCCGAGCCAGGCTTCATTCGTGATGTAGGCCGCCGGGACCCGCTCGCGCACGCGACGATCGATCACGGCGAGCACGGCGTCCCTCTCGCTCGCGGTCAGGCGCGCGTCGAGGAAAGGTTCCAGGCGATCGAGCGGCAGGTGCAGCGTGTGCAGCAGCAGATAGACCGCCTCGTCCCATGCATTGTCGTTACCGTGGCCGAAGAACAGGCCTCCTTCGTTGAAGCGACTGACGGCGTAGCGCAGCAGGTCGCGCAGCGTGATGAGTTCGCTAGTCATGGAGCAGGCGTTCCAGGATGCGGCGGTAGATGCCGGCAAGATGCGGCAGTGCCGCAGCTTCGACACATTCATCGATCTTGTGGATGGTGGCATTGACCGGCCCGATCTCGATCACCTGCGGGCAGATCTGCGCGATGAAGCGGCCGTCCGAGGTGCCGCCGGTGGTCGAGAGTTCGGTTTCGAGGCCGAGTTCGTCGCGGATGGCGCCGCGTGCTGCGTCGACCAAAGCACCTTCGGCCGTCAGGAAAGGGCGGGCGCCGAGTGTCCAGGTGATCTCGTAGTCGACGCCATGCCGCTTCAGCACGTCTTCAAGCCGCTGCTGCAGGCCTTCCGGGGTGCTTGCCGTCGAGAAGCGGAAGTTGAACAGGATCTCGACGGTGCCGGGAATGACGTTGGTCGCACCGGTGCCACCCTTGATGTTCGAGATCTGCCAGGTGGTCGGAGGGAAATGCGCGTTGCCGGCATCCCAGACCGTCGCAGCGAGTTCGGCGATGGCCGGCGCGGCCATGTGGATCGGATTCTTCGCCAGGTGCGGGTAGGCGATGTGGCCCTGGATACCCTTGACCGTGAGCTTGCCGGAAAGCGAGCCGCGGCGGCCATTCTTCACCATGTCGCCTAGTGTCTTGACGGCCGTGGGTTCGCCGACGACGCAGAAGTCGATGCCTTCGCCACGTGCCTTGAGCGTTTCGGTGACGGCGACCGTGCCATCGGTGGCGTCGCCCTCCTCGTCGGAGGTGAGCAGGAAGGCGACCGAGCCGTTGTGCTGGGGATGCGCGGCGACAAAGGCTTCGCAAGCCGTGACGAAGGCGGCGAGCGAACCTTTCATGTCGGCGGCGCCGCGGCCGTAGAGCAGGCCGTCGCGGATCGTCGGGACGAACGGGTCGGAGGTCCATTGTTCGAGCGGACCGGTCGGCACGACGTCGGTGTGGCCGGCGAAGCAGACGAGCGGGGCGGCGGAGCCTCGACGCGCCCACAGGTTGGTGACACCGTTGCGGTTGATGTACTCGCAGGAAAAGCCGATGGCCGAGAGACGCTCGGCCATCAGGGGCATGCAACCACCGTCCTCGGGTGTTACCGAGCGGCGGGAAATCAGCTGCTCGGTAAGGCCGAGCGTCGGGTCATGTGGCATTTTTGCTTTCGTCTTCGCCTTCTTCCGGATCGGCCAGGCTGAGGGTGAATTCCTTGAACGAGGCGCCGGTCTGGCTGTCGGTGCCGAAATCGATCGGAGAATCCGGGCGCTTCGAATCGTCCTTCTTCTCGTTGCCGAACTCGGAGTTGTTGATCAGCCAGGACAGGTTGGTCGGCGAATCGGAGTTGGCCAGCGCCTCGTCGAGGGTGATCGTCGCCTCCTTGTAGAGGCGGAACAGGTCCTGCTCGAAGGTCTGCGATCCCGGTGCCAGCGACTGTTCCATGGCTTCCTTGATCGCCTGCACTTCGCCGCGCTCGACCAGTTCGGCAATGTGGCGCGTGTTGAGCAGCACTTCGCTGGTCGGGATGCGCTTGCCGTCGGGCTTGCGCACCAGGCGCTGCGAGATGATCGCGCGCAGGCTGACCGAAAGGTCGAGATAGAGCGAGGTGCGGCTTTCGAGCGGGAAGAAGTTGATGATGCGGTTGAGCGCGTGGTAGCTGTTGTTGGCGTGCAGCGTGCCAAGGCAGAGGTGGCCGGTCTGCGCGTAGGCAATGGCGGCCTGCATCGTTTCCTTGTCGCGGATCTCGCCGATCAGGATGCAATCGGGGGCCTGGCGCATGGCATTCTTCAGCGCGTTGTTCCAGTCCAGCGTGTCCATGCCCAGCTCGCGCTGGTTGACGATCGATTTCTTGTGCTTGAACAGGAATTCGATCGGGTCCTCGATGGTCAGGATGTGGCCGGAACGATTGGCGTTGCGGTGATCGAGCATCGAGGCGATGGTCGTCGACTTGCCCGAGCCGGTCGAGCCGACGATCAGCATCAGTCCGCGTTTCTCCATGATCAGATCGGAGAGTACTGACGGCAGGCCGAGCGAATCGAGCGTCGGGATGTTGCCGAGGATGTAGCGGACGACGATCGAGATCGAGCCGCGCTGGCGGAAGATGTTGACGCGGAAGTTACCGATACCGGGAACGCCGAATGAGAGGTTCATCTCCATCGTCGCGTCGAAGGACTTCGTCTGATCCGGTGTCATCAGTTCCAGCGCGATCTTCTCGATCATGCCGGAATCCATGATCTGCTGGTTGACCGGGACTGTCGTGCCCTGGATCTTGATGTGGATCGGCGCACCGGCGGAGATGAAGATGTCCGAAGCCTGCTTTTCGGCCATCAGCTGGAACAGCTTGTCGAGAATCATCGTTTCATCTCCGCGAGTGGGGATTGATCCGGCTTAGTCGCCGCGCAGCAGTTCGTTGATGCTGGTCTTGGCGCGCGTCTTGGCGTCGACCTTTTTCACGATCACGGCGCAGTAGAGGCTGTACGAGCCATCCTTCGACGGCAGGTTGCCGGAGACGACGACCGAACCCGGCGGAATGCGGCCGTAGCTCACTTCGCCCGTCTCGCGGTCGAAGATCTTGGTCGACTGGCCGATATAGACGCCCATCGAGATCACCGAGCCTTCGCCGACGATGACGCCTTCGACCACTTCCGAACGCGCGCCGATGAAGCAGTTGTCCTCGATGATCGTGGGCCCGGCCTGGATCGGCTCCAGTACGCCGCCGATGCCGACGCCGCCGGAGAGGTGCACGTTCTTGCCGATCTGCGCGCAGGAACCGACGGTGGCCCAGGTGTCGACCATCGTGCCTTCATCGACGTAGGCGCCGATGTTGACGTAGGAGGGCATCAGCACGACGTTCTTGGCAATGTAGGCGCCCTTACGCGCGGCGGCCGGCGGCACGACGCGGAAGCCACCGCGGACGAAGTCTTCCTGCGTGTAGTCGGCGAACTTGGTCGGTACCTTGTCGTAGAAGCGCATCGGTCCGCCATCCATCAGCTTGTTGTCTTCCAGGCGGAAGGACAGCAGCACGGCCTTCTTGATCCACTGATGGGTCACCCAGTCGCCGTCGATCTTCTCGGCGACGCGCAGGCGGCCTGCGTCGAGTTCGCCGAGTACGGCAGTGACGGCTTCGCCAATCTTGGCCGGGGCAGTGCCAGGTTGCAGGGTAGTCCGGTTTTCCCAGGCTTCTTCGATGATCTGCTGGAATTGCTGCATGTTGTTCTTCCTAGAGTTTTGAAACGAATTGTTTGATCCGGTCTGCTGCTTCGAGGGTTTCGGCGAGCGATGCGACCAGCGCGATGCGCACGAATCCCGTACCGGGATTGACACCGTTGGCCTTGCGGGCGAGAAAACTGCCCGGCAACACCACCACATTATATTCAGCGAGGAGCCGGCGGGCGAACTCGGTATCTGCAATGGGCGTTCTGGCCCACAGGTAGAAGCTCGCATCGGGCATGCCGGTCTTCAGCACCGAAGCGACGACCGGCGTCACCTGCGCGAACTTCTCGACGTAGAGGCGGCGGTTTTCCAGCACGTGCGCCTCGTCGTTCCAGGCTGCGACCGAGGCGGCCTGAATCGCCGGGCTCATCGCCGCGCCGTGATAGGTGCGATAGAGCAGGAACTGCCTGAGGATCGCCGCGTCGCCGGCGACGAAGCCGGAGCGCATGCCCGGTACGTTCGAGCGCTTGGAGAGGCTGGAGAACATGACCAGGCGCTCGTTGCTGCGGCCGAGCAGCTTTGCCGCCTGCAGGCCGCCGATGGGTGGATTGGCCTCGTCGAAGAAAAGTTCCGAATAGCACTCGTCGGAAGCGATGATGAAACCGTACTTGTCGGAAAGCGCGAAAAGCTGCTTCCAGTCGTCGAGGTTCAGCACCTTTCCGGTCGGGTTGCCCGGCGAGCAGACGTACATCAGCTGCACGCGCGACCAGTCGGCATCGGAAAGCGCATCGAGATCGAGTGCGAAGCCGTTTTCCGGCAGCGTGTTGATGAAGCGCGGCTCGGCGCCGGCGAGATAGGCCGCGCCCTCGTAGATCTGGTAGAACGGGTTCGGGCTGACGACCAGCGGGACATAGCCTTTCGACGGGTCGATGACGGTCTGGGCAAAGGCGAACAGCGCCTCGCGTGAGCCATTCACCGGCAGGATTTCGGTTTCGGGATTGATCCCTTCCAGCCCGTAGCGGCGGCCCATCCAGGCAGCGATCGCCTGGCGCAGGGCGGGTGTGCCCTGCGTGGTAGGATAGTTCGCCAGCCCCGCGAGCCCGGCGGTGAGGGCCTGCTTGATGAATTCCGGCGTGGCGTGCTGAGGCTCGCCAATCGACAGCTTGATTTCGCGGTATTGCGGGTTCGGTGTGACGCCGGCGAAGAGCTGGCGCAGCTTTTCGAACGGGTAGGGCTGCAGCTTCGAAAGATGAGGATTCACGGGTCTGCGGGCGGGGTTTTCAAAAGCAGGATTATAAGGGGCATCGCCGGGTGGCGAAAGAAATTGGAAGCGGGGCCGGCAACGCCGGAGTGGCAACATCGACGTCTGGCAACAGTAGGCATGACGGGCGCGTGGCGCTAGCTGCACTGCTGACTGGGGCGCTCGTCTGGGGCCTGATCTGGTATCCCTATCGCGTACTGCGCGATTTCGGCATCGATGGCCTGAGCGCGACTTCGCTGACGTACCTCGTCGCCTTTGTCGTGGCGCTCCTCGTCTGGCGTCCGCGCCCCGTTCGCCCCCCGCATCCGTGGCTGTTGCTCGGTCTCGCGTTTTCCGCCGGGGGCTGCAACATCGGCTATGTGATGGCAACGCTCTCCGGCGAAGTGATGCGCGTGCTGCTGCTGTTCTATCTCGCGCCCTTATGGACCGTGCTGCTGTCGCGTTGCATCCTCGGCGAACGGCTCAATGCCTTCGGCGGCGGTGTCATCCTGCTGTCGCTGGCCGGGGCTGTGACGATGCTGTGGCGCCCGGAAACGGGAGTGCCGCTACCGCGTGACCTTGCCGACTGGACAGGGTTGGGCGCTGGCTTCTTCTTCGCGCTTTTCAACGTGTTGTCACGGCGTGCCCGCGACGTACCGCTCGATCAGCGCGTGCTGGTCTCCTTCCTCGGCGTCGTCGTCATCGGTGCGCTGCTCGCCGGGACGCAACTGCCCGCTACGCTCGTTTCTCCCACGGTGTCGGGTGAGGCCTGGGGGCTGCTCCTCCTGACCGGGCTGCTGGTGCTGGTGGTGAATCTGGTCGTCCAGTTCGGCCTGACTCACACGCCCGCGAATCGTGCCATCGTGATCATGCTGACCGAGGTCGGCTTCGCAGCGATCTCGTCCTGGTATCTGGCCGGAGAATCGCTTGGTCCGCAGGAGTGGGCCGGTGGTGTGATGATCATTGCGGCCAGCCTGTTCACGACCAAGATGGACAGCTGACCTCGGCGATGAGGACGTCGCTTTCCCCGGCATCCGGGCCTCAAGGCAAGGCGACGGGATACTCCGATGTCCCGGGCGCTCAGTCCGCGATTTCGATCTGCCCGCTGATCGTGACCGAGACCGCCGACTCGCCCGCCTCCATCGGCATCGCTGCCATCTCCATGGTCGCCGCCGGTGCGGCGCGCATCATCGGTAGCGGTGGCCGGTAACCCTGCTGGCCGATGTTCATCTGCTTGATGCGGTAGGGTTTGCCGAACGCGTCGGCTATGAGTTTTGCGCGCGACCGGAATGCGGCGATGGCGTCCAGCGTGGCGTCGCTCTCCGCTTTGCGACGGGTCTCGGGCGCCGGTGCAAGGGCAATGCTGGCAACGCCGAGGCTTCCCTGCAGCTTTCCGACCAGTTCCGAGAGCGCTGCCGTGTCTGCCGACTCGAGCACCAGGTCGGAACGCATGCGCCACGATTCGATCCTGCCGCCCTTGGCGTACACCGGATAGGTCTGCGTGGCGCCGGACTGTACCTTGATCCGCGTGGTGGTCTTCGCCAGTGCCAGCGCCTCGGCCATCATTGCGTTTACCTTGCGCGCGGCTTCTGCCGGCGCAGCCCCGGTTGCTTCCGCGAAGAGCGTGGCCCGGGCGAGATCATTCGGTGCGGCACGACTGGCTTCCGCACCGAGTTCGACGATCGTCGCCGCCGACGCGCTGGGACTGGCCAGCATCGCAAGCAGGAGCAGCGGAAGAATCGTTTTTTTCATCATCGTCTCCTGTAAGTATCGGGATGCAAAGGGCTTGTGCGAGGCCGCACTGTTGCTGACAGCATTCTAGCGGCGGCGCGTACAAAAGTGCGCTTGCGATGCTTGTAGTCAACGCGCGAAAAGTGTGTTTAGAATCCGCCAAACCCGTCGCGCGACATGCGGCATGAAAAGCTGCAGGTGGCGCGAGTTTCGTCTTCGAGGAGGCGACATGCTGAAAGAAGGGCAGGCAGCACCCACCTTCGTATTGCCGGATGCCGACATGGAGTACGTCGATCTCTCGCAATATGTCGGCAAGCAGAATCTCATCCTCTTCTTCTACCCGAAGGACGACGCACCGCAGTGCACGCTGGAGGCGACGGATTTCTCCGATCACGAGGATGAGTTCCAGCGCTGCGGCTGCACCATCATCGGCATCAGCCGCGACGATTGCATCCGCCACGCCGAGTGGCGCGACAAGCACGGGATTTCGGTCCGCCTGCTCTCCGACACCGAGGGCGAGGTCTGCAAGCAGTACGGTGTCCTGCAGGTGAGGGAAGTGGATGGCGTCAAGCGCGCCGGCATCGTCCGCTCGACCTTCATCATCGATAAACACGGCGTCCTCCGGCACGTGCTGTACGGCGTCAACGCCAAAGGTCACGCAATGGAAGTGTTGCGGACGGTAAAGGATCTTCACTGATGGTTGCACAGGTCGCAAAGAACACGGTCGTCACGCTCGACTACAACGTCACCGATTCCGACGGCGAACTCGTCGATGCCGGCAAGGAACCGCTCGTCTATCTGCACGGCGGCCATGACGACATCTTCCCGAAGATCGAGGAAGCGGTTCAGGACAAGAAGGTGGGCGAGACCGTCAAGGTCAAGCTGCAGCCCGAAGAGGCTTTCGGCGATTACGACGAGGAACTGATCCAGATCGAACCGCGCGACCAGTTCCCGAAGGAACTCCAGGTCGGGATGCAGTTCGAGGGCGGCCCGGAAGGTGGTGATGACGACGATTTCATCATCTACCGCGTGACCGACATCGCCGACGACAAGGTCATTCTCGACGGCAACCACCCGCTGGCAGGCATGTCGCTGATCTTCACCTGTACGGTCACGTCAGTGCGACCGGCGAGCGAGGAAGAACTTGCGCATGGTCACGTGCACAGCAGCGATGGCGAGGAAGGCCACTGCCACTGATTGTCCGCACGATAGTATCCGGAAGGGCCGCACCGGTTCGCTGGTGCGGCCCTTCCTTTTTCAGCGGAGCAGCTTGCCTTCCTTGTTCAGGATCGTGATGTCGACGTAGCTCATGCCGACGTGGTTGCCTGCCGAGAAGCCGACATACTGGCCGCCGACGTCGTAGTCCTTCAGTTGTTCGAGCGTGTCGCGCAGTTTCTGCCGGCTCGGGTTCGCACCGGCACGGCGCAGTCCCTCTCCGAGAATCTTGGCACCGACGTACCCTTCGATGAAGGTGTGGTTCAGCGTCACATCCTTGGGCTTGAACTTGTCGAAGGCCTCCTGTACTTCCCGGATCAGCGGTGTCGAACGGTTGTTGGGGTCGGGCACGACCTGCGTGATCGCCAGTCCCTTGGCGGCTTCGTTGCCGATCTTCTGCGCCACCTGCGGGCCATCGGTGACGGAGATGGTGACGAACTGGGCGAGATTGCCGGCGGCGCGCGACTGCTTTAGGAATTCCGAACTGGCCGCCGTGTTGGAAACCATGATCACGGCCTGCGGCGCGGCGGCGGCAATCGCCTTCACGGCAGCGGCGACTTCGGTCGTGTTCTTTTCGTAGCCGGCCTTGACGAGCAGCTGCCCGTTCGCCTTCCTGATCGACGCTTCTGCACTGGCAAGGCCGTCGAGACCGAAGGGATCATTCTGGTAGAAGACGGCGAAGCGCTTGTAGCCGATCGTCTCGTACTGCTGGACGATCTTGTCGATCTCCTGGGCGTAGCTGGCGCGGGTCAGGAAAATCCAGGGATTGCCGCTATTGACGACCGTCGACGCACCGGTACGCACGGTAATGAGCGGTGTCGTGGCACCCTCCAGAATCTTCTCCTTGAGAACAGCCTCAACATTGCCGGTGCCGACGAAGCCGAAGAGCGCCATCGGCTGTGACTCAGCCAGCAATTCGCGGGCCTTCTGGACCGTCTCGCTCGCCTTGTAGCCATCATCCTTGCTGATCAGGCGCAGCTTGTTGCCATGGATGCCACCTTTCGCATTGACGGCATCGAAATAAAGCTGGGCGCCGGCACGCAGGTGATTGCCGGTCGGCGCCAGCGGTCCTGAAAACGGTGCCACCTGTCCGATCACGATGTCGGCCGCGGTTGCGGAAATGGCGAAAGACGAGAGCAGTGCGAACAATGCTCCCCTGCAATTGATGGTCATCCCCTGTCTCCTCCTTGAAGCTTTTGCGGGAGATGCAATCTAGTACGGGTGATGTCCCGCGGCCATTGCGGTCTTCCACTAAGGGGAATCCGCAATTGACAGTGTCTTCAGGGGCGTGGATGTGCCCAGGGGTGGCTTTCGAAGCGGAACAGCGCAGGGCTTTCATCGTCGATGATGACCTTGACCCAGCCGAGCTGCGGGTAGCCGAAAGTTTCGGCGCGGGTGAAGCGGTTGATGCGCTTGCCGGTATCCGGGTCATGCAGCGGCTGGTCGATGCGCTGCCAGTGCGTGTCGCCGTGTACGAGCAGGACCTGCCCGTCGAAAGCGAGCGTCTCGGCGCGCAGCTGGTCGAGCAGTTCGCGGAAGCCGGAATGACCGAGCCCGGCCCGGTAGTGCCTGAATCCGGGATTGGCCTGCATGGTGATGACGATGCCCTTCATGCCCGTCGCGCGCGCCTGCGCGAAACCCTCGCGCAGCCATTCGAGTACCCGGGGCGTTCTTGCCAGCGCCTCGCGGCCGGGCAGGCCGGTCTTCAGCCAGTTGTTGTTCGGCCCCGGCACATTGAGCGTGACGAAGAGCACCGGGCCGTGCTGCCAGCGCTGATGTTCCCGGTACTCACCGGCCTGTCGGGCGAGCCGAAGGCGGGTTCGCCCGAGTGAAACGTCGCCGGCATGGAAACGCTCCCGAAGCCTGGCAAGACGCTCCTGCGGGTCGTAATGGCCTGCACTGACGCGAGCGCAGTCGGTCCATTCGTTGTCGCCGGGGACATAAACGAGGGGCAGGGCGGAAGCCTCGAAAATTTCCCGCCGGTCTTCGAAGAGTGCATCGCTGCAGGCATCCTGGCTATGCTTGATGTCGCCGGCGTGGATGATGAAATCAACATTCTCATCGGCGATGGCGGAAAGCATTCGCGGCAATTCGTGCCGCTCGTAATCGCTGTATGGCGTGTCGCCGATCAGCGCGAAGCGCCAGGTCTCGGCTTCTGCGGCAACGGTGACACAGGCGAGGAACAGGGCTGCGAGGTGCTTCACACCCATCTCACGTCAATTGCGACTTGAGTGCGTAGAGTGCATCCAGCGCCTGTCGTGGCGTCAGCGAATCGGGGTCGATGTCGGCGAGTGCCGCCAGCGCCGGGTGCTCGGCGGGTGCAGGTGGCTCCGGTTCAGGTGCCGAGCCGTTGGCAAACAGGTCGGGCTGCAACGGATTGATCGAAGCGCGCTGCTCGAATTCGCGCAGCTGCTTCTTCGCCGCGCGCACCACCGAGCCTGGCACGCCGGCCAGCGCTGCCACCTGGATACCATAGCTCTGGCTGGCCGGGCCTTCCTCTACGGCGTGCAGGAAGACGATCTTCTCGCCGTGCTCGACGGCGTCGAGATGCACGTTGGCCAGTTCGCGGTATTCGTTGGCGAGCAGCGTCAGCTCGAAGTAGTGCGTGGCGAACAGGGTCAGCGCGCGGTTCTTCTCGACCAGATGGCGGCAGATCGCGAAAGCCAGCGCCATGCCGTCGAAGGTCGAGGTGCCGCGGCCGACCTCGTCCATCAGCACCAGGCTGTTCTCGGTGGCGTGGTGCAGGATCGCCGCCGACTCGGTCATCTCGACCATGAAGGTCGAGCGGCCGGAAGCGAGGTCATCCGATGCACCGATGCGGGTGAAGATCTGGTCGAGCGGTCCGAGCACGCAGCGCGTTGCCGGCACGAAGGCGCCGATGTGCGCAAGGAGCGCGATCAGCGCCGTCTGCCGCATGTAGGTCGATTTGCCGCCCATGTTGGGGCCGGTGATCAGCAGCAGACGGCGGCCGTCGCCGAGCTTGGTGTCGTTGGCGATGAAGGATTCGCCGTCGGCCTGGATCTGGTTTTCCACCACCGGATGACGGCCGCCCTCGATCAGCAGGCCGGGCTCGTCGGAGAACTCGGGCTTGCGGTAGTCGCGCTTGGCGGCGACATCGGCAAACGCAGCGAGCAGGTCGGTCAGCGCGACGGCGCGGGCTATCTCCAGCAGGCGTGAAATCTCAGGCTGCAGCGCCGAGAGAATTTCGTCCCACAACAGCTTCTCGCGCGCCAGCGCCCGGTCCTGCGCCGAGAGCGCCTTGTCCTCGAAGGCCTTCAGCTCGGGCGTGATGTAGCGCTCGGCGTTCTTCAGCGTCTGCCGGCGGCGGTAGTCCTCGGGGATCTTGTCGACGTTGGCGTGCGTGACCTCGATGTAGAAGCCATGCACGCGGTTGTATTCGACCTTCAGGCTGGCGATGCCGGTGCGTTCCTTCTCGCGCGCCTCCAGCGCCAGCAGGAATTCGCCACAGTTGTCCTGGATGCCGCGCAGTTCGTCGAGGTCGGCGTCGTAGCCGGGGGCGATGACGCCGCCGTCGCGCAGGTTGGTCGAGGGTTCGGTGGCGATGGCGCGGGTGAGCAGGCCGAGGACGTTCTCCGGCGTTGCCAGTTGCGTGTGTAGTTCTGTCAGCAGCGGCGTGTCCAGCGCGGCCAGCGGCGCGCGTACGGCATCGAGTCGGGCGAGCGCGTCGCGCAGGCCGGAGAGATCGCGCGGGCGGGCGGAGAAGAGGGCGACGCGGCCGGCGATGCGCTCGATGTCGGCGATACCCTTCAACGCCTCGCGCACCGCTTGTGCGCCAAGGTTGGCGTCGTCCATCAGCGCCTCGACCGCCGCATGGCGCGCGGCCGGGATCGTGCGGTCGCGCAGCGGGTGGTGCAGCGCATGGCGCAGGCAGCGCGAGCCCATTGCCGTGACGCAGGTGTCGAGCAGCGAGCAGAGCGTCGGCTCCGGCTGGCCGCGCAGGGTTTCCGTGAGTTCGAGGTTGCGCCGCGTCGCTGCGTCGAGGCCGATGTAGGCCGATTCGCGCTCGACGACCAGCGCCCGCACATGTTGCAGTGCCCGTGCCTGCGTCGCCTGCGCATAGCGCAGCAGCGCACCGGCAGCGGCCACTTCCGGGCCGGCCTCCTCGATGCCGAAGCCCGCGAGCGAAGCCACCGAAAACTGCTGGCACAGTTCGCGCTCGGCGGCCTCGGTATCGAAATGCCAGTCCGGGCGCCTGGTCAGCGCCGCAGCCGGCGTGAAGGCCAGCACCAGCGAATCGGGAACGATGATCTCGGCCGGGCGGATGCGCTCCAGCGTCGCGGAGAGCTTGGCCGTCGCCACCTCGGTCGCGCGCAGTTCGCCGCTGGCGAGGTTGAGCCAGGCGATGCCCATCGTGTGCTTGGTCGGCGACATGGCCATCAGCAGCGTGTCGCGCTTTTCATCCAACAGCGCCGCGTCGGTCAGCGTGCCCGGCGTGACGATGCGCGCCACCGCGCGCTCGACCGGCCCTTTCGAGGTCGCCGGGTCGCCGATCTGCTCGCAGATGACGACCGACTCACCGAGCTTGACCAGCTTGGCGAGGTAGGGCTCCAGCGAATGGAAGGGCACGCCGGCCATCCTGATCGGCACGCCCGCCGACTGTCCACGCGTGGTCAGCGTGATGTCGAGCAGCCGCGCTGCCTTCTCGGCATCATCGTAGAACAGCTCGTAGAAATCCCCCATGCGGTAGAAAAGCAGCGTGTCCGGGTGCTGCGCCTTGAGGCGCAGGTACTGCTGCATCATGGGGGTGTGCTTGGCGAAATCTTTGTCGGACATCGATGGTACTTCTGTTGGTGTGCAGGCCCCCGTACGGGGCCCGATGCGGGGCCCCGACGATAGCCGAAAATCGGCTCCCGGGCTAGGCCGTGAGCTTAGCGGGGCGGCTGGTAGCGAATCCGATAGATGGCCCCGGCATGATCGTCCGAAACCAGCAGCGAGCCATCCGGCAACACCAGCACGTCGGCCGGCCGTCCCCAGGCGCTTTCTCCCTGCAGCCAGCCGCTGGCGAAGGGCTCGTAGGCGAGGGCACGATTGCCTTCCAACGTGACCATGCTGACGCGGTAGCCGGTCTTCTGCGAGCGGTTCCATGAGCCGTGTTCGGCGATGAAGATGCGGTTGCGGTACTGCGCCGGGAACTGGCGGCCGGTGTAAAAGCGCATGCCGAGGGAAGCGACGTGCGCACCGAGGTTCTGCGCCGGGGCGGCGAGGTCGCTGCAGGAGCGCTTGTGGCCGTATTCGGGGTCGGCGACCGTGCCGCCGTGGCAGTAGGGGTAGCCGAAATGCATCCCCGGCTTCGGGGCGTGGTTCAGTTCATCGGGCGGCACATCGTCGCCCATCAGGTCGCGGCCGTTGTCGGTGAACCAGAGTTCGCCGGTGGCCGGGTGCCAGTCGAAGCCGACGCTGTTGCGCACGCCGCGGGCGAAAGTCTGCAGTTCGCTGCCATCCGGGCGCATGCGCAGGATGGCAGCGTAGCGGTCGGGGTCGGGCTCACAGATGTTGCACGGTGCGCCGACCGGCACGTAAAGCCAGCCGTCCGGGCCGAAGGCGATGAATTTCCAGCCGTGGTGGGTTTCCGTGGGCAGGTCGGCACGAACAATGGCGGGGGCCGGCGGGTTCTCCAGCCGGCGGTCGATGTCGTCGAGACGGAGGATGCGATCGACGGCGGAGACGTACAGGCTGCTGTCGCGCCAGGCGACGCCGACCGGCATCTTCAGGCGGTCGGCGACGACGTACAGCTTGCCCGGCTTGAAATCGACGTCGAGCGGCAGGGCGTGCACCTTGCCTTCGCGCATCGAGCCGACATAGAGGATGTTGGCCGGCGAGAGTGCCATCTGTCGCGCATTCGGCACCCGGGCCAGCAGTTCGATCGTGAAGCCCGGCGGCAGTTTGATCTGATCGATGGGGAGGGATTGCGCCTGGCCGGCCCGTGGCAGCGTGAGCGCGAGGCCCGCAGCGAGGGTGAGGGCAGCGCCTCGAACGAGCGGGAGCAGGCGGGAGAGAGGTCGTCGAATCATCGCTCGATGATAATCCCGTGGGCGCAAAAGTTGTTGCAGATCAAGGTGATTACCGGCCGGCACCCCTATCCTGCGCGCCGCGTCCGGCTATCGTGCCGCCGCAGTCTTTTGTGGGTGAAGCAAGGTGTTGGGTTTGTTCGAATGGTCGGGATGCCTGCTTGGCATCCTCGGGGCGGTCCTCGTGGCGGTGAAATCGCCGCATGCGCGCTGGGCCTGGGTGTTGTGGCTGATGTCCAACGCGAGCTGGACGATCTACGGGCTGGCGACCGCGAATTATGCGCTGGCGCTGCAGCAGGGGGCGTTCATGATCACCAGTACGATCGGTCTCTGGCACTGGCTGCTGCAGCCGGCGCTGGTGCGCGCCGGGGCAGCATCGAAAGCGACGGAAGCCGTCTCGGCCGCCTAGCAGCTCAGTGCGGGTGTCCTGTGCGACTGGATGACCTGCAGCAGTTGCGCGAAGACCTTCGGGTTGCCGGCGACGAGGTTGCCGGAGTCCAGGTAGCCGGCTTCCCCGGCAAGGTCCGAAACGAGACCGCCGGCTTCAGTGATGATCAGGGCGCCAGCTGCCATGTCCCACGGCGAGAGGCCGAATTCCCAGAAGCCGTCGAGGCGGCCGCAGGCCACCCAGGAGAGGTCGAGCGAGGCCGCACCGGGACGGCGCATGCCGGCCGTCTTCTGGGTCAGGTCCTTGAAGATGGCGAGATAGGTGTCGATGTGGTCGAAGACCCGGTACGGAAAACCGGTGCCGACCAGGGC
This sequence comes from Pseudomonadota bacterium, assembly GCA_022705165.1. Lineage (GTDB taxonomy): Bacteria > Pseudomonadota > Gammaproteobacteria > Burkholderiales > Rhodocyclaceae > Proximibacter. The sequence goes on along the minus strand of JAKJEY010000001.1, from coordinate 28,467 downwards.
TTCTTCCAGCTTGGTGCGCTTGCTGACGCGGATGCGGCGCTCGTTGAGGAAGGCGCCGCGGCCCTTGCTGGCGGTGAACAGCTCGTTGCGCTCGGGGTCGAAGACGACCGCCTGGGCCAGCTGCCCGTTATGGGCGAGGGCGATCGAAATCGCGTACTGCGGAAAACCGTGGATGAAATTGGTGGTGCCGTCCAGCGGGTCGATGATCCACTGGTATTCAGGCTGCTTGCCGGCAGTGACCCCCGACTCTTCTGCTAGAATTCCATGATTCGGATACGCCTCGCGCAGCACCTCGATGATGGCGGCTTCCGCCATCTTGTCGACTTCAGTGACGAAATCGCTCTGCTGTTTGGCGGTGACCTTGAGCAGGTCCACGTCGAGCGACGCACGGTTGATGAGCTGGCCGGCGCGGCGCGCCGCCTTGATGGCGATGTTGAGTGCTGGATGCATGGCGGTATGAAAGAACTTGTCGGGCGGTGACGGCCACGGTGTCAAAGAACACGTGCTGCGCCGCCCGAAGTATTTTGGGAAGCGCGCATTCTATCATGACCCCGCAAGTGATCCTCGATCGCGTTCGTATCGTGCTCTGCCGCACCAGCCATCCCGGAAACATCGGGGCGGCGGCGCGTGCGATGAAAACCATGGGCCTGTCCCGCTTGTATCTGGTGCAGCCTCTCTGTGCGGTCGACGAGGTGGCGACGGCACGGGCTGCGGGCGCCGATGACGTGCTGGCGGAGGCAGCAGTGTGTGGTTCGCTGGCGGAGGCTCTGGCAGGTTGCGTGCACGCGGCAGCGCTTTCGGCGCGCCTGCGCGACCTCGGTCCGGTCGCCGTTGGTGTGCGCGAAGCCGTCGGGCCCATGCTGGCGCAGACCGCTGTCGGTGATGTGGCCCTTGTCTTCGGCAACGAGACCAGCGGCCTTTCGAATGAGGAACTGCAGTGCTGCCAACAGGCAGTGACGATCCCGAGCAACCCTGCCTACAGCTCGCTGAATCTCGGTGCGGCGGTACAGGTGATGGCCTACGAGCTGCGCATGGCCGCCTATGGTGGCTTGCCACCCGGGCCGGCAACGCAGGCGACCCCCTTCGTTTCGGTGCCGGCGGCGATCGATGACATCGAGCGCTTCTACGTGCATCTCGAGCGGGTGCTGGCACAGACCGGCTTCCATGATCCGGCGCGTCCGCGCCGGCTGATGCCGAAGTTGCGCCGCCTGTTCGCGCGCGCCGGGCTGGAGAAGGACGAAATCAATATCCTGCGTGGCATCCTCGATTCGATCGAGAAGCCGACCGGGCCGAAGCACCGGTCGCAGGCCGTGGAACCGGAAGAAAAATAGTAGATCAAAACACTCGGGTATTTTAAAATCCGGGGATATTCAGGGAGTGTTCAATGTTCGCCCGTCTGCGAGAAGACATCCGATCCGTTTTTGACCGCGATCCCGCCGCCCGCTCGGCCTGGGAGGTGCTGACCTGCTATCCGGGCGTGCATGCGGCGATGGCGCATCGTTTCGCGAACTGGCTCTGGGGGCACCGGCTACGCTGGCTGGCGCGCTTTACCTCGAACGTGGCCCGGACCTTGACCGGCATCGAGATCCATCCGGGCGCAACGATCGGTCGGCGTTTCTTCATCGACCACGGCATGGGCGTGGTGATCGGCGAGACGGCGGTGATCGGTGACGACGTCACGCTCTATCACGGCGTCACGCTGGGCGGCACCTCGTGGAACAAGGGCAAGCGTCATCCGACGCTGGAAGACGGCGTCGTCATCGGGGCGGGGGCCAAGGTGCTGGGCCCGATCACCATCGGGGCCGGCGCCAAGGTGGGTTCCAACGCCGTCGTGGTCAAGGACGTGCCGGCGGGTGCCACTGCCGTCGGCAATCCGGCGCGCGTCATCGATACCGAACTGGCCCAGAAGCGCGAGGAAAAAGCGGGGCAGATGGGCTTTTCGGCCTACGCCATCGCCGGTAACCAGGACGACCCGCTGGCAAAAGCCATTCATGGCCTGCTCGACCATGCCGTCGAGACGGACCGTCGCATCGAGGCCCTCCTGAAGAAGCTGGAGGCCTCCGGCGTCAGCATCGAGGATGCGCTGGCGACCGCCGACAAGTTCGATCCGAAATATCTGAGCAAAATAGTCGACTAAATAGTTGACCGTTTTTGTCTGGCTTTTGTATAGTTGACAAAACCGATCGGGTATTAAGGCATTTGCCGGGAGAACAGGGTTATGCGACTGACGACCAAGGGACGATTCGCGGTGACGGCGATGATCGATCTCGCGCTGCGCGGCGGAGAAGGGCCGGTGACGCTGGCCGGCATCAGCGAACGACAGAAGATTTCGCTTTCCTATCTCGAGCAGTTGTTCGGCAAGCTTCGTCGTCATCAACTGGTGGACAGCGTGCGTGGTCCGGGTGGCGGCTATTGCCTGGCACGGCCATACGATCAGATCACCGTCGCCGACATCA
>JAKJEY010000001.1:0-26001 GCA_022705165.1 Pseudomonadota bacterium | reverse complement strand
GACGAGCCGCTCGACGCGACGCAATGCGGTGGCAAGGAGAACTGCCACGACGAGCACCGCTGCATGACGCATGACCTGTGGGCGACGCTGAATTTCAAGATGTACGAATACCTGTCCTCGGTTTCGCTGCATGATCTCGTGACGCGGAACGCGCACAAGGTGGTCGACGTGCTTCCGATCAAGGATCAGCGTGTCGGGCCCCGCCCGCGGGCCAAGATCATGGCGGTCGGTGTTTAGGTGTAGTTCACTCGGCCATGTTTGCCCCGGTCTATCTCGACCATAACGCCACGACGCCGCTCGATCCCGCGGTGCTGGAAGCGATGCTGCCGTGGCTGTCGACGCAGTTCGGCAATCCCTCGAGCCGGCACGAGTATGGCCGTGCGGCGCGGCGGGCGGTGGACGATGCGCGGCAGCAGGTCGCCGAGGCTGTCGGCGCACATCCGACCGAGGTGGTTTTTACCAGCGGCGGATCGGAGGCCAACAACCTCTTCCTGAAAGGCGCAGCGGCCTGCCTGAAGCCGGGCGTGATCGGCGTTTCGGCGGTCGAGCACCCGTGCGTGCTGAAGCCTGCGCTGCAGCTCGCCCGTCAGGGCTGGCAGCTGCGGCAGCTCGCCGTCGACAGCGAGGGCCGCGTAGACCGCGATGCCTGGCTGGCCTGCGTGGCGGACAAGCCGGCACTGCTGTCGGTGATGCGTGCGAACAATGAAACCGGCGTGTTGCAGGATGTGTCGTCCCTGGCGGCAACTGCGCGGACGACGGGCGCGTGGCTGCACACGGATGCGGTCCAGGCCTTCGGCAAGCTGCCGCTGTCTTTCCGCGAGTTGAATGCAGCCGGTGTCCATGCGCTGACGGTTTCGGCGCACAAGGTCGGCGGCCCCAAGGGGGCAGCGGCACTGGTGCTGGACAAGCGCGTCGAGATCTCGCCATTGATCGCCGGTGGCGGCCATGAGCGCGGGCTTCGTTCCGGTACCGAGAACGTGGCAGCAATCGTCGGCTTCGGGGTCGCCGCACAGCGGGCGACTGCGGTGCGGGCCGGCAACGCAGCGCGGATCGCCGGCTTGCGCGATGTCCTGGAGGTCGGTCTGCTGGCGTTGGGGGCGCGGATTTTCGGCGCCGGCGCGGCGCGCCTGCCGAACACGAGTTACTTCGCGCTGCCGGAAATCGACGGCGAGACATTGGTCGGCAAGCTTGATCGTGCCGGCTTTGCGGTGGCCAGCGGCGCTGCGTGTTCGAGCGCGAATCCGGAGCCGTCGCATGTGCTGGCGGCGATGGGCGTGGCGCCGGAGATCGCGCGCGGCGCGGTGCGCGTGAGCCTCGGTGCGGACACGACGCAGCAGCAGATCGAAGATTTTTTGAACACTTTGCGTACGACGGCAGTCTCATTGCACGAACTGACCGCCATGTCGGCGTGAGGATTACAACGCACTACCCCCAGAGAAAACAGAAGCGGAGCGACAACATGCTGAAACTGCCCATCTACCTCGACTATTCGGCGACCACTCCGGTGGATCCGCGCGTCGCGGAGAAGATGATTCCCTACCTCGTCGAGAAATTCGGCAACCCCGCGTCGCGTTCGCACAGCTTCGGCTGGGAAGCCGACGAGGCGGTCGAGAACGCCCGCGCCGAAGTGGCGAAGCTGGTCAATGCCGATGCCAAGGAAATCGTCTGGACCTCGGGTGCCACCGAGTCGAACAACCTCGCGATCAAGGGCGCTGCCAATTTCTATTCGGGCAAGGGCAAGCACATCATCACCGTCAAGACCGAACACAAGGCCGTGCTCGACACCTTCCGCGAGCTGGAGCGCCAGGGCTTCGAGGCAACCTATCTCGACGTCAAGGACAATGGCCTGATCGATCTCGACGTGTTCAAGGCGGCGCTGCGTCCGGACACCATCCTCGTTTCGGTAATGTTCGTGAACAACGAGATCGGCGTCGTGCAGCCGATCGCCGAGATCGGCGAGATCTGCCGCAGCAAGGGCATCATCTTCCACGTCGACGCGGCACAGGCGACCGGCAAGGTGGCGATCGACCTCGAACAGCTGAAGGTCGACCTGATGAGCTTCTCGGCGCACAAGACCTACGGTCCGAAGGGTATCGGCGCCCTGTATGTCCGCCGCAAGCCGCGTGTGCGCCTGGAGGCGCAGATGCACGGGGGCGGCCACGAGCGCGGCTTCCGTTCCGGCACCTTGCCGGTGCACCAGATCGTCGGCATGGGCGAAGCCTTCCGCATCGCGCGCGAGGAAATGGCCGAGGAAAATGCCCGCATCGGCAAGCTGCGCGACAAGCTGCTCAAGGGCCTGCAGGACATCGAGGCGACCTACGTGAACGGCGATGTCGAGCAGCGCGTTCCGCACAACCTGAACATGAGCTTCAACTTCGTCGAAGGCGAAAGCTTGATCATGGGCGTGAAGGAAGTCGCGGTATCGTCCGGCTCGGCCTGCACCTCGGCCTCGCTCGAGCCGTCCTACGTGCTGCGTGCGCTGGGACGTGACGATGAGCTGGCGCACAGCTCGATCCGCTTCTCGATCGGCCGCTTCACCACCGAGGAAGAGATCGATTACGCGATCAAGCTGCTGCACCAGAAGATCGGCAAGCTGCGCGAACTGTCGCCGCTGTGGGAAATGGTGCAGGACGGCGTTGACCTGAGCACTGTCCAGTGGGCAGCTCACTGATTTAAAGAATTGAAGGAGAAACATCATGGCTTATAGCGTCAAGGTTCTGGATCACTACGAAAACCCCCGCAACGTCGGTACCTTCGGCAAGGAAGAAGAAGGTGTCGGCACCGGCATGGTCGGCGCCCCGGCCTGCGGCGACGTCATGAAACTGCAGATCAAGGTGAACAAGGAAGGTGTCATCGAGGACGCCAAGTTCAAGACCTACGGCTGCGGTTCGGCGATCGCCTCCAGCTCGCTCGTCACCGAGTGGGTCAAGGGCAAGACTGTCGACCAGGCGCTCGACATCAAGAACACGCAGATCGCCGAGGAACTGGCGCTGCCGCCGGTGAAGATCCACTGCTCGATCCTCGCCGAGGACGCGATCAAGGCAGCGGTTGCCGACTACAAGAAGAAGCGCGGCGAGTAAAGGCAATCTGGAGAACTGAAATGGCAGTGACGCTTTCCGAACGAGCCGCCAAGCATGTGGCGAACTACATCACCAAGCGTGGCAAGGGCGTCGGGCTTCGCCTCGGCGTGCGCACCAGCGGCTGCTCGGGCATGGCCTACAAGCTGGAGTTCGCCGACGAGATCGGTGCCGACGATGTGACCTTCGAGTCGCACGGTGTCACCATCCTGATCGACCCGAAAAGCCTGCCGTATCTCGAAGGGACGGAGCTGGACTATGCGCGCGAGGGGCTGAACGAGGGCTTCAAGTTCAATAACCCGAACGTCAAGGATCAGTGCGGCTGCGGCGAATCCTTTAATGTCTGATGTCGCAAGCTCGGCGGCGCGTTGTTGCTCGCGCTTGCCGTGCTGCTCGCACTGTCTGCGCGCTCGCGCGTAGCGCTGCCTTCGCCCTGGGGTGATTCGGGGCTGATGCGCTGCTTCCACTGGTAAAATTGCCCCATGGACTTCAACGCCGACCACTTCACCCTGATGGGCCTGCCGCGGGCCTTCCGCATCGACACGGCAGCGCTCGACAAGCGCTACCGTGAGCTGCAGGCGGAAGTGCATCCCGATCGTTTCGCGCATGCCGGCGATGCCGAGAAGCGGCTTTCGCTGCAGTGGGCGACGAAGGTGAACGAGGCCTACCAGACGCTGAAGAAGCCGCTGCCGCGGGCGAAATACCTGCTGCATCTGGCCGACCACGACGTCGGCGCCGAGAACAACACGGCCATGCCGGCCGATTTCCTGATGGAGCAGATGGAGTGGCGCGAAGGCGTCGCCGAGGCCCGTTCGGCCGGCAACCATCACGAACTCGAGCATCTGCACCACCGGCTTGGCGAGCAGATGCGCAGCGCCTACGACGAACTGGGTGACCTCTTCGACAACGCTCCCGACTATGCGACGGCGGCCGATCGTGTCCGTCGCCTGATGTTCCTTGAAAAACTGCTGCATGAAATCGATGACGCGATCGTCGCGCTCGAAGAAGAATAACCACATTCCCAGAACCCAATGGCACTCCTCCAGATTGCAGAACCCGGCGAATCCGCCGCGCCGCACGAACACAAGCTGGCCGTAGGCATCGACCTCGGTACCACCAATTCGCTCGTCGCCACGGTGCGCAGCGGGCTGACTGTCGTCCTCAACGACGAACTCGGGCGGCCGCTGCTGCCCTCGGTCGTGCGCTATGGCAAGGCGGGTGAAGTCGAGGTCGGCTACGAGGCGCAGCGCCAGCAGTCGGTCGACGCCAGGAACACCATCGTCTCGGTCAAGCGCTTCATGGGGCGTGGCAAGGCCGATATCGCCAACCTGGAGGCGATCCCCTACGATTTCGTCGAGGCGCCGGGCATGGTCAGGCTGCGCACGGACGCCGGCGAGAAGAGCCCGGTCGAGGTCTCGGCCGAGATCCTGAAGGCCTTGCGCGCGCGTGCCGAGGCCTCGCTCGGCGGCGACCTCGTCGGTGCCGTGATCACCGTGCCGGCGTATTTCGACGACGCACAGCGGCAGGCGACGAAGGACGCGGCGAAGCTTGCCGGCCTCAACGTGCTGCGCCTCCTGAACGAACCTACGGCAGCGGCAATCGCCTATGGCCTCGACAACGGTTCGGAGGGGGTCTATGCCGTGTACGACCTCGGCGGGGGAACCTTCGACATCTCCATCCTGCATCTCTCCAAGGGGATCTTCGAGGTGCTGGCGACCGGCGGCGATTCGGCGCTCGGTGGCGACGACTTCGATCACCGCATCTACTGCTGGATTCTCCAGGAGTCGAAGCTTTCGCCGCTGTCCTCTGGCGATGCCCGCCTGCTGCTGACGCGCGCACGCGAGGCCAAGGAATACCTGACCTTCCACGGCGAGGCGCCGATCAGCGCGCGGCTGTCCACAGGCGAAATGGTCGATCTGACGCTGACGACGCAGATCTTCAACGACATCACCCAGACGCTGACGATGAAGACGCTGCAGGCGGTCAAGAAGGCGCTGCGCGACGCCGGCATGACATCCTCGGACATCAAGGGCGTCGTCATGGTCGGCGGTGCCACGCGCATGCCGCAGATCCAGCGCGCGGTCGGCGAGTTCTTCAAGCGCGAGCCGCTGAACAATCTTGATCCCGACAAGGTCGTTGCCATCGGTGCCGCGATGCAGGCCAACCTGCTCGCCGGCAACCGCGCCGCGGGCGATGACTGGTTGTTGCTCGACGTGATCCCGCTGTCGCTCGGTCTCGAGACGATGGGCGGCCTGGTCGAGAAGGTGATCCCGCGCAATTCGACTATTCCTGCCGCCCGGGCGCAGGAATTCACCACCTTCAAGGACGGACAGACCGCGATGGCGGTGCATGTCGTGCAGGGCGAACGCGAGCTGGTCAGCGACTGCCGCTCGCTGGCGCGCTTCGAGCTGCGCGGCATTCCGCCTATGGTTGCAGGTGCTGCCCGCATCCGCGTCACCTTCCAGGTCGATGCGGACGGCCTGCTCTCGGTTGCGGCGCGCGAGCAGACCACCGGCGTCGAGGCCAGCATCACCGTCAAGCCGTCCTACGGCCTTTCCGACGATGAAGTGGCAAGCATGCTCAAGGATTCGATGGAGCACGCCAAGGACGATGCCTTCCGGCGTGCGCTCAAGGAAGCGCAGGTCGAGGCCGAACGCCTGATCGAGGCGGTGCGCGCCGCGCTGGTGAGCGATGGCGAACTGCTCTCGCCAGAGGAAAAGGCGAGGGTCGAGGCTGCCATCACCAAACTACATTCGACGGCGCTTGGCGAGAACCGCCGCCACATCACGCTGGCGATGGACGACCTCGAGGCCGAAACCAAGGACTTCGCCGCGCGTCGAATGGACAAGTCGATCCGTCGTGCCTTTGCCGGCAAGACCGTCGACGAAATTGAACAGACCACGAAGGAAAACCAAGCATGACGCAGATGATCGTCCTGCCGCATGTGGAACTGTGCCCGGAGGGCACGGTGATCGAGGCCGAACCCGGCAAGACCATCTGCCAGGCCCTGCTCGAAAACGGCATCGCCATCGAGCATGCCTGCGAGATGTCCTGTGCCTGCACCACCTGCCATGTGATCGTGCGCGAAGGCTTCAATTCCCTGGAGGCCGCGGAAGATCTGGAGGAGGACATGCTCGACAAGGCATGGGGGCTGGAGCCGAACTCGCGCCTGTCGTGCCAGGCGGAGATCGCGGACACGCCGCTGGTGGTTGAAATTCCGCGCTACTCGATCAATATGGCGAGAGAGGGGAAGCACTGACATGAAGTGGACCGACATCAACGACCTTGCGATCGAGCTTTCGGATGCCCATCCCGAGGTTGATCCGACACGCATCAATTTCGTCGACCTGATGAACTGGGTGCTGTCGCTGCCGGGCTTCGACGACGACCCCAAGCACTGCGGCGAGAAGATCCTGGAAGCGATCCAGCAGGCCTGGATCGACGAGGTCGCCTAGCGCATGGCGTACATCGAGCGTTTCAGCGATAGCGACTTGGAGCGCATCGTCGAAGAAGCGACCATCTACATGTGCGCCTGCCCGGCGCAGGTCGCGGTGGCGGTGCGCCAGTTGCGCAACTTGCGGCGCTATCAGCTCGCCTGTCTGAGCGAAACGGATACGCAGAGTGACGTGCACCAGGCCATCGCCGAAAGCGCTGTGCGCGCGCATGCGGAACTCGAGGCCTGCCTTGATCGCGTACTCGACATGGAAGGGTGGGATCGGGTCACGCTGCGCATGCCCGAGGGGCTTCGCCAGCGGCGTAATGCCCTTGTCGAGGGGGCGACCGATGAATCTGCGTGATTTTCCGGGCGACGGTGTTCAGCGCAACGTTCTCGGCGGCCCGCTCGGCACCTGCGGTGAACGGCCGCTGACCGGCTTTTTCCGCGACGGCTGCTGCAATACGTCGGATGATGACCTCGGACGGCACACCGTCTGTGCGGTGATGACCGCCGAGTTCCTCGAATTCTCGAAGATTGCCGGCAACGACCTGTCGACGCCGCGTCCCGAATTCGGCTTTCCCGGACTGCAACCCGGTGACCGCTGGTGTCTTTGTGCTGCCCGCTGGCGCGAGGCCTGGGAGGCCGGTGCTGCACCGCGTGTCGTGCTCAACGCCACCAACGAAGCGAGCCTCGACCTTGTCAGTCTTGAAGCGCTGAAGGCGCTTGCCATCGATCTCAACTGACTGCGCCTCGGCGCGGCATCGGCTCCTATTTCCGCAGTAGTACCGCCGGCGAGAAGCCGGTAACGAGCGCCGTTCCGGTGAGCACGATGACGGTGCCGGCAAGGGTGTGCCAGCCGACCGCCTCGCCGAGGAAAAGATGCCCCCAGAGAACGCCGAAAAGGGGGATCAGGAAGGTGACGGTGAGTGCCGGCGCCGGGCCGAGATCATTGACCAGCCGGAAATAGAGCAGATAGGCGATGCCGCTGCAGACGATCCCCAGCGCGGCAACGGCTGCGGTGATTCCCGCATCCGGTATCGTGGCGACGGGCGGGGCGAAGAGCAGCAGCGGCGCCACCAGCAGCGTCGCTGCCCACATGCTGCCGTGCGCATTGGCGAACGGTTCCACCTGCTCGACCGATTTCGCATAGATGCTGGCGATTGCATAGCAGCAGGCCGCGCCAAGTGCGGCCGCGATGGCCGGTCCGGCGCCGGCGCGCAGCGTCGATTCGTCGAACCCGGTGAGCAGGGCGACGCCTGCCAGCCCCATCGCCAGTCCGAGCATTGCCTTGCCGTCAAGCCGGGCGCGCAGCACCACGGCACCGATGACGGTGCCCCACAGCGGTGCCGTGGCATTGAGAATCGACAGCAGCGATGCCGACAGCGTTTGTGCGGCGAAGGCGAAAAGCAGGAAGGGCAGGCCGGTGTTGAAACCGCCGAGGATCAGGTAGTGCCGCCAGTGGTGCCGGAGCCTCAGCGCTCGCCTCTGCCACAGCGCGACCGCCGCAAGGAAGATGGCGGCGAGCCCGACGCGCAGCTCGATCAACCAGGCCGGACCGAGGGCTGGTACGGCGATGCGCATGAACAGGAAGGAAGCGCCCCAGATCGCCGACAGGGCGAGAAGCCGGCACAGGCTGGCGGGCGTCAAGGTCGGGTGTGCAACGGAAGCTCAGGCCGGGAACAGGTTGAGCAGCCCGTCCAGCCCGACGAAGTTGAAGGCGACCGAGGCCTTTGCGCGCGTTGCCGGCTTGGCGCGGTAGGCGAGCGAGAAACCGGCCTCGGCCATCATCAGCAGGTCGTTGGCACCGTCGCCGATGGCGATCACCTGCTCGCGGTGCAGGCCGAGTTCGTCACGCAGGCGGGCCAGATGGTGGGCCTTGGCGGCGGCATCGACGATGTCGCCGGCCACCTTTCCGGTCAGTTTGCCGCCGCAGATTTCGAGTTCGTTCGAGGTGGCGAAGTCGAAACCGAGTTCGATGCGCAGGCGCTCGGTGAAATAGGTGAAACCGCCGGACAGGATTGCCGTACGCAGCCCGGCCTGCTGCGCGGCGGCGAGCAGGCCGCGGGCACCGGGCGACAGTTGCAGCCGCTCCTCGAAGACCCGCGAAAGCACGCGTGCATCGAGCCCGGCCAGCAGTGCCAGACGTTGACGCAGGCTTTCCCGATAGTCGAGCTCGCCACGCATCGCCGCCTCGGTGATTTCGGCCACTTCGTGCTTGCGGCCGGCGAAGTCGGCCAGCTCATCGATGCACTCGATCGTGATCAGTGTCGAATCCATGTCGAACGCGATCAGGCCGAAATCGGCAAGGCGCTTCCCGCTTGCTACAAATGCCCAGTCGAGGTGCTCCGCTTCCAGCAGCGGCAGCAGCGTGTCGAATTCACTGTTTCGTCCTGCGCCGTGCAGGCGTACGACCTGCGGTGGCAGCGGCTCGACGCCTGCTGCGCCGGTCGCCGCGACGATGCGGTCGAGCAGGAAGGTCGGCAGGGCGCCACCCTGGATGATCAGATCCATCATGTCTTGCAGGCGGGATTCAGTCGAGGACGTGCGAGAGCAACCCGTCGGCCAGTTTCGGCTCGAACCAGGTCGACTTCGGCGGCATGACCTGATTGCTGTCGGCAACTGCCATCAGGTCGCACATCTGCGTTGCATGCATGGCGAACGCGACGGCCATCTCGCCGCTGTCGACGCGGTGCTCCAGTTCGCCGAGACCACGGATGCCGCCGACGAAATCGATGCGCTTGTCGCGGCGCAGGTCGGCAATGCCCAGCACCGGCCCGAGCAGGTGCTCGGACAGCAGGCTGACATCGAGGCGTGCCACGGGATCGGTGGCGGGAACGAGGTCGGCGTTGATTTCCAGCCGGTACCAGCACCCCTGCAGATACATGCCGACGACTCCCGGCTTCTCCGGCCGGACCTGGCCGGCGGCCGGCGAGACCGTGAAGCGTTCGCCGATGCGGGCAAGGAAGTCGCCGGGCGAGAGACCGTTCAGGTCGCGCACCACGCGGTTGTAATCCATGATCCGCATCTGCCGTGCCGGGAAGATGACGGCCAGGAAATGCTCGGCGCTGTCAGCACCGGCACCCCGGCGGGCAGCGGAAACGCGGGATGCCGCCGCTGAACGGTGGTGGCCGTCGGCGATGTAGAGCGCCGGCATCGCCTCGAAGACACGGCTGATGCCAGCGATCGTCGCCGCGTCTTCGATGGCCCACGTCGTGTGGCGGACGCCATCGGCGTCGACATCGGCGATCGGCGCGCTGCCGGTTGCGGCAGCGATCAGCCGGTCGGCTTCGTCGCTGTCAGGGTAGGCCAGCAGCACCGGGCCGGTCTGCGCGTTGAGCGCCTCGATCTGGCGGACGCGGTCGTCTTCCTTGTCCGGGCGCGTGAACTCATGCTTGCGGATGCGATTGCTGTCGTAATCGGCAACCGATGCGGCGGCAACGAGCCCGGTCTGCACATGCTCGCCCATGATCATGCGGTAGGCGTAATAGCGTGGCGACGGGTCGCGAACGAGCACGCCCTCTTCGATCAAGCGATCGAAATTCTCTGCCGAACGCGCATAGACCTCGGGCGAATAAGGGTCGGTATCGGCCGGAAGGTCGATCTCGGCCTTTGAAATGTGCAGGAAGCTGCACGGCCTGCCCGCGGCACGATGGCGCGCCTCGTCGCTCGTCAGTACGTCATAGGGCGGGGCGACGACGTCACCGGCGCGTTCGGTAAGCGGGCGAAGCCCGGCAAATGGCTTGATCAGCGGCATGGTCGGGGTCCCGTATCGGGGGTCTGCAGTATCAGCCGCCGGCGCTCAGCGCAGGCGCTCGGGAAGCACATCACGCAGCAGCGTGGCGGCATCGCGCAGCATCTTCTCGGTCGCCTCCCAGTCGACGCAGGCATCGGTGACCGAACAGCCGTAGGTCAGTTTCGAGAGATCGTCGGGGATCGGCTGGTTGCCGGCGACGAGGTTCGACTCGATCATGGTGCCGACCACCGACTTGTTGCCGAGACGGATCTGGTTGACCACATCGGCCATGACCAGCGGCTGCAGTTCCGGCTTCTTGTAGCTGTTGGCGTGCGAGCAGTCGACGACGATGTTCGCCGGCAGCTTGCCCTTGACCATGGCCTGTTCCGCCATCGAGACCGAGACGGTGTCGTAGTTCGGGCGGCCGTCGCCGCCGCGCAGCACGATGTGGCCGTAGCGGTTGCCCCTGGTGCGCACGATGGCGGTACGGCCCTGGTTGTTGATGCCGAGGAAGGAGTGCGGGCGCGAGGCGGAGAGGATCGCATTCACTGCAACACCGATATCGCCGTTGGTGCCGTTCTTGAAGCCGACCGGCGTCGACAGGCCCGAGGACATTTCGCGGTGTGTCTGCGATTCGGTGGTACGTGCGCCGATGGCGCTCCAGGCGATCAGGTCGCCGAGGTACTGCGGCGAAATCGGGTCGAGCGCCTCGGTGCCGGCCGGCAGGCCAAGTTCGTTCACGTCGATCAGGAAGCGGCGGGCCAGTTCCATGCCTTCATCGACGCGGAAGGAGTCGTCCATGTGCGGGTCGTTGATGTAGCCCTTCCAGCCGGTGGTGGTACGCGGCTTCTCGAAATAGACGCGCATCACGATCAGCAGGGTGTCGGAAACCTCGTCAGCGAGCGCCTTCAGGCGGCGTGCGTAGTCCATGCCGGCGACCGGGTCGTGGATCGAGCACGGGCCGACGACGACGAACAGGCGGTGGTCCTTGCGGTCGAGGATGTTGCGCAGGGCTTCACGGCCCTGCATCACGGTGCGGGCAGCATTGAGCGAGAGCGGCAGCTTGGCGTGCACGTCCTCGGGCGAGGGCATCGGGTCAAAGGCGGCGACGTTGATATTGTCGAGATCGAGCGTAGTCATGGTCTGATGGTTCTTCTGTTTTCAGTGCCCGGAGCATCGCGGGCCGGTGGGGGCGGCAAAGGGTGGAAGTTTACCGCGTTGGAGGTGCCTTGGGGAGGGAAGCAGGCTGAGCTGCGTCGCCTTCAGCGCAGCCAGTCAAGCAGCAGGTCGCGCAACTGGTCTTCGGAAAACGGCTTGACGAGAATGCCGTCCATGCCGGCCTCGCGGCAGGCCGCCCGTGTCTCGGGCCGGTCGTCCGCAGTCACGGCAATGATCGCCAGCGGCGCCATCTGGTGCTGCCGTTCATGCAGACGCCAGCGGCGTGCCGTTTCCCGCCCGTCGAGGATCGGCATCTGGCAATCCATCAGGACGAGGTCGAATTCCTCGTCGGCCTTGCCCGACGCTGCGACCTGTTTCAGTTGGTCCAGCGCATTCTGGCCGTCGCTGGCGGTGGTGACCGAGCAACCCAGCCGGGCGAGCATCGCCCGGGTCGATTCGAGAATCGGCGGATTGTCGTCGACGAGAAGGATGCGTCCGGCGAGCGTTCCTTCCACGACCGATGCCCTGTTCGTACCCGCGGGCGCTGCTTCGCGGGTGGTGAGCTGCCGGATGCAGGCAAGCAGGTCGGGTGTGTTCAGCGGCTTCGACATGAAGCGATCCATCATGCCGGGTGCGAGACACTGGTCGCGGTAGGTGCTTGTGGCGAAGGCGGTGACCGCGATGATCGGCAATTGCTCCCCGCCTTCCGTCGCGCGGATGCGGCGCGTCGCCTCGAGCCCGTCCATGCCCGGCATCTGACAATCCATCAGCACGATGTCGGGATGATGCTCGGCCACCATGCGGATCGCCTCTTCGCCGCTTTCCGCCGGCCAGACGACGGCACCGAAGAGCTCCAGGGTCTCGGCCAGCATGGCCCGGTTGACGTCGTTGTCGTCGGCCAGCACGACGACCACACCGTCGATTCGCTCCTCCGGACCGCGTCTTTCGTTCGAAAAATCCTCGGTTGCCGCCAGCGGCAGTCGCAGCACCAGCACGAAGCGGCTGCCCCGTCCCTCGGCGCTGGTCAGGCTGATCTGGCCGCCCATCAGCGTCGCCAGCTGCTTGCAGATGGCCAGCCCGAGACCGGTACCGCCATACATGCGGGTGGTCGAGGAGTCAGCCTGTGTGAACTTGTCGAAGATGCGCATCTGCACATCCACCGGGATGCCGACACCGCTGTCCTCGACCGTGATGCGCAGTGTGGCGATGCCGTCGCTGCCCGCCTGGCACTGCACGGCCAGCCGGATTTCTCCGTGCTCGGTGAACTTGATCGCGTTGCTGAGCAGGTTGTCGACGATCTGGCGGATGCGCACCGGATCGCCGCGCAGCAGTTCGGTGACCGGTTCGACAAGGTCGATCGTGAAGCGCAGGCCCTTGCGCTGCGCGGTGGCAACGTGGAAATCGGTGATGGCGCTGATCAACTGGCGCAAGCGGAACGGGACGTGTTCGATGATCAGCTTGCCGGCCTCGATCTTCGAGAAATCGAGGATGTCGTTCACGATCGTCTGCATGTGCTCGGCACTGTTGCGGGCGAGATCGAGGTGGCGACGCTGGGCATCGTCGAGCCGGCTCTGGTCGAGCAGGTCGAGCAGGCCGAAAAGCCCGGTAAACGGCGTGCGCAGCTCGTGGCTCATGTTCGCGAGGAATTCGCTCTTCGCGTGGCTGGCGGCTTCGGCGCGGGAGCGCTCCTGCTGCAGCTCGACTTCGGCGGCCTTGCGCTCGCTGATGTCCTCGCAGGTCCACACCACGCCACGGGCGATATCTTCCGGGTCGATCGCCTTGATCGACAGGGCACACCAGAACGGCATGCCGTTGCGCCGCTGCATCACCACTTCCTCGCGCATCACCTCGCCATGTGCCAGGCGTGTCGGGGCTTCGGCAGAAATGCGCTGATAGGTGTCCATCCCCGAGTAAAGCCGGCGCGTACTGAGACCCGGCATCATCTCCGGCTCATAGCCGAAGATGGTCGCCATCTGGCGGTTCACGGCCTGGATGCGGCGATTTTCCGGATCGGAGGTGTCGATGTAGGCGAATCCGATCGGTGAGGCGTCGAGCGTCGTCTGCTGAATGGCCTCGATTTCATGCTTGGCGTCGAGCAGGTCGGCTTCGGCGCGGCGTGCACGAACGAGCGCCCAGGCCACGACGGCCATGACTGCGATGAAGAGGAAGAAAGTCGCTGAAAGAAGCTGGTTGAGCGTGCGCATGCGCGCTTCCAGTTCCTTGTTCAGCCCGGACAGCGCTCCCCAGCGCTCGAGTTCGGCGGTGTCGATGTCGCGGGCCAGTCTCTGCAAGTCGAGTGCGGCGGCCTGCATTTTCGACTGGCTTCCGGCGCCGAGCGGCTCCCGCTGCAGGCGGACGATTTCGTTGCGGGCTGTGGCGATCCGCTCCACCAGTGCACTACGGGCGGCCGAGTCCCTGTCGATGCCCTCGGAGGCATAGTGTTCGGCATTGCGCAGGCGCTTGTCCGCCGAATGGAGCATGGACAGGCTCTTCTCGCCGGCCGGCATTCCCGCCTCGATGTCGCGTGCCGCCTGTTCGATCAGCAACCGGGATTTGAGCAGCGTGCGAGCGCCATGCACGCTGTCGAAATTGGCGGACAGGAACTCCTGATGCAGCGCATTGAAGCGCGCAAAGCCGACGACCAGTACCACCCCGACGACGGTGGCGAGCAGGTAGGTGGTGATGAGCGGCCAGGAGATCCTGGCGTTACCCTTGTTGTTCAGGATTTTCCCCGATATGGTCCGTGATGCCTGCGGCTTGGTATGATTCTCCGCAGTACCCGTCGCGGCGATGGCGATCCAGAAATCGTTGATGTCATTTCAAATTGTGCCACATTCCTCTGCCCATAAGATGACCGAAGCATGGGTTTCCGTGCTTCGGCGGTCCGTCCGGACCGGTCTCGCGATCTCCGCCTTTGCGGTTTGCGCGAGTGCCGTGGCGGCCGTTTCCGACGGCGAGATTCGGGTCGGTTTGCTGGTGGACATGAACTCGATCTACTCGCACATCACCGGTCGCGGCTCGGTCGAGGCGGCGCGGATGGCAATCGAGGATGTCGGTGGCAGCATCGATGGCAAGCCGATCCGGCTTCTGTTCGAGGATCATGCGAACAGCGTCGAGCGCGTCACGGCGGTGGCGAAGGACTGGCTGTTCGACAAGGGGGTCGATGTCATCGCCGACGTTGCCGGATCGCCTCTCGCGCTGGCCGTGCAGGAAGTCAACCGCAGCAAGGGTGCGGTGATCTTCTACAACGGGGTGATGACGACCGAGATCACCGGCAAGAAATGCGCCCCGACCGGCATCCACTGGATGTACGACGGCCATGCGTTCAATACGGTGATCGGTCGCGAACTGACACGCGCGGGACACCGCCGCTGGTACTTCCTCACCGTCAACAATGCCTTCGGCCTCAACGTCGAAGCGTCACTGGCCGAAATCGTGCGCACGAACGGTGGCGAGGTGATCGGGACCATCCGTCATCCGATCGGCAGTGAAGACCTGTTTTCCGAACTGCGCGAAGCCTCGCAGGCGGGCGCCCAGGTCATCGCCCTGGTCAATGCCGGCCAGGACATGATCCGCGCGGTACGCGAGAGCGCCGACCTGCTGGCGGTGAGCAAGGGAAAAACGCTGCTCGCAGCCCCTGCGACCGCAATCAACGACGTACACGTCATCCGTCCGCAACTGGCGCAGGGGCTCCGCCTGTCGCACGCCTTCTACTGGAACATGGACGCCGAATCCCGTGCCTGGTCGATGCGCTTCTATCAACGGACCGGCGCCATGCCGAGCGATCTCCAGGCCGGGGTCTATTCATCACTGATCCACTATTTCAAGGCGGTGAAGGCGACCGGCAGCGATGACGGGTCCACTGTCGTCAGGAAGATGCGCGAGCTGCCGATCCGCGATCCCATCGTCCGCAATGCCAGACTGCGCGAGGATGGTCGCATGGTGCACGACGTTTACCTGCTGCGCGTCAAGGCGCCATCCGAAGTGAAGGAACCCTGGGACTACCTGGAAATCCTGAACAGCGTTCCCGGCGACCGCGCCTTCCGGCCGATGGCAGAAGGCGGATGTCCCCTCGTTCAGGGGGCGAGCAGCGGGGCACCTTCGCCGGCGAGGTAGGCCTGCGCCGACGCCTTGCCGATGCGGTAGAGCGTCTCGAGGTTCGAGCGCGACCAGTCGAGTGCATTGGGCAGGTGTGCCTCGGGGATGTTGAACGGTACCTTGAACATTTCCCGCTTCGGATTCTTGTTGTAGACCGCCTCGAAAATCTTGGTGTCGTCCTTGGCGATCTCCACTGTCGGCACGATGATCGACAGCAGCCAGGCGTCGTAGAGGTCACGCGGCGCGCGCATCAGTTCGTCGGCGCCGAGGACGTCGAAGACCACGATGCGCGTCACTGCCGGTTCGTTGTCGACCAGCGCCTTGTAGTTCAGGCAGTCGTGCGCCGCGCCCTCGTAGTAAAGGCATTCTGCCTTGCTTTCCGGGTCGTACGCGGGGTGCGGCGGGTAGAGGAAGGGGTAGGCCAGCGCCGCGCGGCAGTGATCCGGGGTGATGTCCTGCTTCGCAAAGCTCTGCATCCTGCGCCGCGTGATGTTGTAGGCGTTTACGTAAAAGCCGGTCGGCGAGGCGCGCAATGCATCGAAATCGACTGTCGCTTCGAGAAAGGGCACGCTGGCGCAGAGGCCGAGGCTCTTCGGGCCTAGGTCGGTCGGGCAGGCGCCGGCAAACATCAGCTTCATCCAGTCGCCGAACAGCTTGCCCATCGCCGTGTCGCCGTACTGTTCCTCCAGCTGCTTCGCAAACGGGTTCATGGCCGCCAGCGTGCGGTAGGCGTCGGCGATAGCGCCGGGTTTCTGGAAGACCTTGTAGTTGACCGGGAAGTGCTCGTAGATTGCGTCGGCGATGCCCATCTCCATCGTCGAGCGCAGTGCCTCGGCGGGTGATTTTCCGCCACCGGGGGCGAGATAGAGCAGGCCGATGAGGGCGCCGGCGCCGGCCGTCGAGATCACGTCGAAATGCACGCCGGCTTCCGCGAACGCCTCCAGTGCGCCGGACATCAGGGTCGCGTTGGGGGCGCCGCCGCCCAGGATCAATGCCGTCTTGCCCATGTCTTCCTCCTGTACGGGGAACGACCGGTCACGACGTCAATTGCTTGAACAGCTCCTTGATCGCGGCGACCTTGTCGTTCAGGGTCGGTGAATGACGGGAGAATAACAGCTTGTCCTGTCCGGCGAGCTTGTAGCTGCGGTTTTTCTGGATCAGGTTGATGATGCGGATCGGCTCGATCGGCGCGGTTTTCGCGAATTCCGGGCTGAACTGGACGACGATCTGCTCGCTGGTCGCGTCGAGCTTGCCGACGCAGTAAGGCTTGACCAGCAGGCGCACGCGGTGCGTGGCGAGCAGCGACTGCGCCTGCGGCGGAAGTTCGCCGAAGCGGTCGATCAGCTCCTCCTGCAGGTCGTCGATATCTTCGGCCTTGTCGCAGTTGGCGAGACGCTTGTAGAGCGAGAGGCGCTCGTGCACGTCCGGCGCATAGCTGTTCGGCAGGAGCGCCGGTGTGTGCAGGTTGATCTCGGTGGCGATGCCGAGCGGCTGCGTCAGGTCCGGCTCGCGGCCCTGCTTGAGCGCGGCGACGGCCCGGTTGAGCATCTCGGTAAACAGGTTGAAGCCGACTTCCTGCATCTCGCCCGACTGGCTGTCGCCGAGCACCTCGCCCGCGCCGCGGATCTCCAGGTCGTGCATGGCGAGGTAGAAGCCGGAACCCAGCTCTTCCATGTGCTGGATCGCCTCCAGCCGCTGTTTCGCCTGCTTGGTCAGGCCGGAGTTTTCACCCGTTTTTTCGTTCCATCCGTCGTGCGTCAGCAGATAGGCGTAGGCCTGGTGGTGCGAGCGGCCGACGCGACCACGCAGCTGATGCAACTGGGCGAGGCCGAATTTTTCGGCGCGGTTGATCAGGATGGTGTTGGCGTGCGGGTTGTCGATGCCGGTCTCGATGATCGTCGTGCACAGGAGCAGGTTGGCGCGCTGCTGCGTGAAGTCGCGCATCACCCGTTCCAGCTCGCGCTCGTTCAGCTGGCCGTGGCCGACGACGATGCGCGCTTCCGGCAGCAGCTTGGTCAGCTTCTCGCGCATGTTCTCGATGGTGTCGACCTCGTTGTGCAGGAAGTACACCTGGCCACCGCGCTTCAGCTCGCGCAGGACCGCCTCGCGGATGATGCCGTCGGAGAGGCGGGTGACGAAGGTCTTGATCGCCAGCCGCTTCTGCGGTGCGGTGGCGATGACCGAGAAGTCGCGCAGGCCTTCGAGCGACATCGCCAGCGTGCGCGGGATCGGCGTCGCCGTCAGCGTCAGCACGTCCACTTCGGCGCGCAGTGACTTCAGGGCTTCCTTCTGGCGTACGCCAAAACGGTGCTCCTCGTCGATGATCACCAGCCCGAGGCGGTCGAACCGCATTTCCCTGGAGAGCAGCTTGTGCGTGCCGATGATGATGTCGAGCTTGCCTTCGGACAGCTCCTTCATCGCCTGTGCCGATTCCCTGGCGGTCTTGAAGCGCGACAGTTCGGCGATGCGAACGGGCCACTCCGCGAAGCGGTCGCAGAAGGTCTGATAGTGCTGTTCGCAGAGCAGGGTGGTCGGGCACAGCACGGCCACCTGCTTGCCGCCGGCCACCGCGCAGAAGGCGGCACGCAACGCGACCTCGGTCTTGCCGAAGCCGACGTCGCCGCAGACGAGACGGTCCATCGGCTTGCCGGACTTCATGTCTTCGATCACCGCAGCGATCGCGTTGGCCTGGTCGGCCGTTTCCTCGAAGCCGAAACCGTCGGCAAAGGCATCGTAGTCGTGTGCCTTGAAGGCGAAGGCATGGCCCTGGCGGGCAGCGCGGCTGGCATAGAGGGCGAGCAGTTCGGCCGCGGTATCGCGCGCCTGCTGTGCGGCGCGGCGCTTCGCCTTTTCCCACTGCTGCGAGCCGAGCGCATGCAGCGGTGCGGCGTCGGGTTCGTTGCCCGAATATCGCGAGATCACATGCAACTGCGCCACCGGGACGTAGAGCTTGGCCTCGTTGGCGTAATGCAGTTCGAGGAACTCGGTGTCGCCTTCGCCGAGATCCATGTGGATCAGGCCCTGGTAGCGGCCGATGCCGTGCTGTTCGTGCACCACCGGGTCGCCGATCTTGAGTTCGGTGAGATCCCTGAGCCAGTTGTCGACCGAGGCCTTGCGCTGCGCCTCGCGTGCCGAGCGGCGGGCGCGCGCCGACGGACTGCCGGCGAACAGTTCGGCTTCGGTGACGAAGGCGATTTCGCCGAGCTGGAAGCCGGCGAAGAGCGGCGAAATGCCCAGGCCGAGCTTCGGGCCATCGGCGATAAATGCCAGCGGATCGGCAACGGCCTCCGGCCTGAGGCCGTATTCGGCCAGCAGATCCGTCAGCGTTTCGCGGCGCCCGGCAGATTCGGCGAGCAGGAAGACGCGGCCGGGATAGCTGTCGAGAAAGGCCTTGAGTGCTTTCAGCGGATCGTCGGCCCGGCGATCGACGGCAACGGGTGGCAGCGCCTGCGTCGGGCCTGCCGCGAGTTCCGTGGTGCCGGCGGTGCCAGGCATGTCGATGCGCGCATGGGGCTTTGCGGCGACGAAGAACTGCTCCTCGGAGAGGAACAACTCGCCGGGCGGCAGCAGGGGGCGCGTACGATCCCCGTCGAGCATCCGGTGACGCGAGTCGGTATCCAGCCAGAATGCGCGGATGGCCGCGTGAACATCGCCGTGCAGGCAGAGCACGACATCCTCCGGGAGGTAGTCGAAGAGCGTCGCCGTCTCCTCGAAGAACAGCGGCAGCCAGTATTCGATACCGGCCGACGGCGTGCCGGCCGAGATGTCGCGGTAGATGCCCGATTTCGCCGGGTCACCCTCGAAGACTTCGCGGAAGCGCTGGCGGAAACGGGTACGGCCGGCGTCGTCGAGCGGGAACTCGCGCGCCGGCAGCAGACGGATTTCCGGTACCGGGTAGAGGGTACGCTGGCTATCGACGTCGAAGGTCTTGATGCTCTCCACTTCGTCGCCGAACAGGTCGAGCCGGTACGGCAGCGGCGAGCCCATCGGGAAAAGGTCGATCAGTCCGCCGCGTACCGAGTATTCGCCGGGCGAGACGACCTGCGTCACATGTGCGTAGCCGGCGGTGGCCATCTGCGCCTTCATCTTGTCGGCGTCGAGCCGCTCGCCCTGCTTGATGAAGAAGGTCCGTGCCGCCAGCCAGGCCGGCGGCGCCATGCGGTAAAGCGCCGTGCTGGCCGGCAAGAGGAGGATGTCGCAATCGCCGCGCATCACCGTATAGAGCGTGGCGAGGCGCTCGGAAACAAGATCGTGGTGCGGCGAGAAGCTGTCGTAGGGCAGGGTTTCCCAGTCCGGCAACAGGCGTACGCGTGCCTGCGGCGCAAACCAGGGGATCTCCTCGAGCAGGCGCTGTGCGTCCCCCGGGGAAGCCGTCATGACCACCCGCATCGGGCCGTCGCTGCCGATGCCGGCGGTGATCGGCAGTTGCTTGAGGAGGTGCTTCGGCAAGGGCATGGCAGGTGCTGCGGGCATCCGGGGAGCGGATTATAGCGGTTGTCGGCCATCGCGCGGACTGCGCCGGGACAGTGGCCCTGTGCCGGTGACGGCAGGCGTCTGCATCGGGCCCATTATTTGACTCGACTTCAGACTGAGACATTGGCATCATCGTATGCCAAATGGAATTTCCGGAACTCCCGCCCTCGCTACCATCGTGACGACGATCCTCGCCCCCCGTTCTCCTGCCACGGCCAGGTCCGTTCACCTGCCGCGGTCCGCACAGGGTTCGCTCGCGGCATGAGCGCGCCGAAGGCAGCCGCGTCCGGCCGCTACAGGAGCCTCCGCTATCGCCTGCTCGTCGCCGTCGTCGCTGCCGTCTGGCTGGTTTTCGGCCTCTATGCCTGGGCCACCATCAGTTACCGCCAGATCCAGCTCGAGGCGTCCCTGCAGGAGCGGGTAGACCGCCTCGCGACCCTGGTCGCCGGAGCGCTGGTGCGCCCGATGTACGATCTGAATACCGTTGCCATCGATAGCATCGTCAGTACCGTCGGGGCAGACATCGATACCCTTGCCGTCAGTGTCATCGACAGCGATGGCGTCGAGGTGGCCGCGGCCGGAGCGCCGCGCTACGAACTGGCGAAGGGGGCCAGTGCCGTGCGTCGCGTCGTCTATCGCGACCACGAGCGCACGATCGAACTCGGACGCGTCACGGTTGTCCTGTCGCACGCTTCGCTGGACGCTGAATTGCGCGCCCTCGTCCTCAATTCGGCGATCGTCATCCTGCTTCTCGGACTCGTCCTGAGTGCAGCGATTTACCTGATTTTCCGCAACCTCTCCCGTCCGTTCCGCGACATTCTGGATTCCATGGACAAGCTTGAGCTAGGCGAGACGAAGATCGAGTTGAGCGGGCTCGACCGGGACGATGAAATCGGGCGCATTTCCCAGTCCGTGCTGCGCTTCCGCGATGCCGTGGTCAGTCGCCATCTGGCAGAGGACGAGACCCGGTCGCTGCTGGCGGAAAAGAACGCGATGCTGAACAACGTGCTCGTCGGCATTCTCGTCACGCACCAGCGGCTGGTGGTGTCGTGCAACACCCGCCTGGAACAGATCTTCGGCTTCTCGCCCGGCGAAATGGCGGGAAAGTCGTCGCGCGTGCTCTTCGACTCCGACGAAACCTTCGATCGCGTCGGCTATGCCGCCCGCCTAGCGCTGACGCAGGGCAACAATTATTCGGAAGAGCTGATGCTGCGGCGCAAGAATGGCGAGCTGTTTCCAGCCGTCATTACCGGGCGCTCGGTCAATCCAGCCGACCCGGACGGCACGTGCACCTGGATCATCGCCGACGTGACCGAGCGGCGACATGCGGAAGCGGAAGTGCGGCGCTATCGTCACCACCTCGAGGCACTGGTGTCGGAGCGCACGGCCGAACTGCAGAAGGCACGCGAGGAGGCCGATCTCGCCAACCAGGCAAAAGGCAGCTTTCTGGCGGCCATGAGCCACGAGATCCGCACGCCGATGAATGCGATCATCGGCATGTCGGGGCTGGCGATGAAAAGCGGCCTCGATGCGCGGCAATACGAGTACGTACGCAAGATCAACGTTTCGGCGCGCCTCCTGCTCGGCATCATCAACGACATTCTCGACATCTCGAAGATCGAATCGGGGCGGCTGCAACTGGAGGAAACCGGCTTCGACCTGCGCAGCGTCCTCGAGGGGATGACGACCTTCGCCTCCCAGCTGGCCGACGAAAAGGGCCTGCGGCTATCGCAGGAACTCGATGCCGACATTCCGCGCTACCTGCTGGGCGATCCGCTCCGCCTGACGCAGATACTGACCAATCTCGTCGGTAACGCCGTCAAGTTCACGAAAGCAGGCAGTGTCATCGTTCGCTGCGCATGCGACTGTTCCGTGAAGGAAGGTTGTGGCGCCGACGCCCGCCCCGGCACGATCGTGACCTTGCATTTCTCGGTCACCGATACCGGCATCGGATTGACGGATGCACAGCAGGCCCGGCTTTTCCAGCCGTTTACCCAGGCCGACGCATCGACGGCACGCAAATACGGCGGCACCGGGCTTGGCCTTGCCATCTCTCGCCAGCTGGTCAGCATGATGGGTGGGCGCATCTGGGTCGAGAGCGTATATGGCCAGGGCAGCACCTTCCATTTCACCGTGCCCCTGCCGGTCGCTGACGGTGCCTCGCGCTCGCGGCTGGAGAACCTCGCACAGCAATCGCTGGCCGGCAGTGAACTGCCGAAGCTGCCGCCGGGGCTGCATGTGCTGCTGGCCGAAGACAACCGCTTCAATCAGGAAATGGTGCTGGAAATCCTGGCCGAGGTCGGGGTTTCCGTCGATGTCGTCGAGAACGGTCTGGAAGCCCTGCAGCGCTTGCGCGAGCAGGACTACGGGCTGGTCCTGATGGACATGATGATGCCGGAAATGGATGGCCTGGAAGCGACCCGGCGCATACGCGAGGAGCCGCGCTGGCGAGAACTGCCGATCGTCGCGCTGACGGCGAATGCGGGCCTGGAGGATCGCCAGCGCTGCCTCGGCGCCGGCATGAACGATGTCCTGACGAAGCCCTTCGAGATCGCCGACCTGCTTCGCGTGCTGAAGGAGCATGCCGTTGCAACCGGTGCGCTCGATGTCCCTCCGGCACCAGACATTCCGGCTGCGGCAGCGCCGGCGGCGAGCGGCGACAATGGCACGGATGCCGTACTGCCACTGCTCCCCGGCATCGATACGGTCCTGCTGCTGCAACGGATGAAGGGCCGGGTGAATAGCGCCCGCCGTCTGCTCGGCATCTTCCGTGATCAATACGCCGATGGCGGTGAACGCCTTCATCGATTTGTCGCCGAAGGCGACTACGGTGAAATGTACCGCTTCGCGCACACCCTGAAGGGCGCTGCAGGCGGCCTCGGCGCCACGGAACTGCAGGCGGCCGCACTCGAACTCGAGCGGGCGGCCAAGGCTGCGCTCGAGGATGGCGGCGATCCATCGACGCTCGCCGTCGCGGTAGAGGACGTGCTGCGGACGCTCGAGACGGTCATCGGCGGGCTTCAGGCGGCCGCATGACTAGCGCCGGCGGCTGGCGGCAAGCAACTGCTCGCTGAACCACGTCGTCGCCGTTCTGGCGATGCCCGCTGTCGCTGCTGACGACTCGACCTCGGGAAGCACCCGTGTTTCGGTACGGCCAGGGATGTGGGGGCGTGCCCGTGCAAGGTTGGCCGCCGCCGCATCGTCCGGGCCGGCCAGCATCAGCAGCGGTGCCTTGAGTTCGCGCAGGTACTGCAGTCCCGCCAGATCGACCAGGCCGCCGACGCAGAGCAGCGCAGCAACCGCCTTGTCGCGCACGGCAGCGGCGCG
Source organism: Pseudomonadota bacterium (assembly GCA_022705165.1). Lineage (GTDB taxonomy): Bacteria > Pseudomonadota > Gammaproteobacteria > Burkholderiales > Rhodocyclaceae > Proximibacter. Next base: position 2,699 of record JAKJEY010000001.1, on the reverse strand, counting down.
GACGGCGACCGGCGTGGCGTCGCCCGCGGCAAAGAGTCCGATCGGGCGGGCCGGAATGACGTCGCTCTCCATCAGTCGCGTCAGCTGGCCGATCACGGCGAGCAGGCGTTCGACCAGAAGCGGAAGATGCGTCGCAGCATCGGTAAAGTGGGCTGCCTCCGGGTCGAGCAGGTCGATATCGACGGTCGCCATGCGAGCCTGCCAGAGGAGGTGGGTGATCCCGCTGTGGCCCGCCTGCGTCCCGCATTCTCCCGGCGTCACGAAGAGGACGATGCCGATGGCGTCCTTCGGCAGATGCAGCGTCCCTTGCAGGCGGAAGCTCGTTTCGCGTGAGGCAATGCGTCCCGGCTCGCCGTGTTCGGCAGCCAGGGTCACGATCAGCGGGATTGTCTGCAGGATGCCCTCGTCACGCTCCTGTGCGTCGGTCTCGTGCATCAATCCCTCCCCAGCCGGACCGGGATCCGGCGCGCGCCGAAGGGCGTCGTCCAGTTGCCGAAACGCCCGGCCAGCGGTGTGCCGCAGTCGGGACAATGGCCCGCCGGTGTCAGCGCATAGTCGCGGATTTCGTACCAGTCGCGCACGATCAGGGGCCGGGCGCAGCGGCTGCAATGCGTCGTGCCGCCGGCCGGATCGTGAACATTGCCGGTATAGACGTGATGCAGTCCCTGATCGAGCGCGATCCGTCGCGCCTTCGTCAACGTTTCCGGTGGCGTTGCCGGTGTCTCCTGCATCTTCCAGTCGGGATGGAAGGCAGTGAAATGCAGCGGTACGTCGGGCCCGAGCTCGCGCGCCACCCAGGCCGTCAATGCGCGCAGTTCAGCGTCCGAATCGTTGAGGCCGGGAATCAGCAGCGTCGTGATCTCCAGCCAGCAGTCGCTCTCGTGGTGGATCCAGGCGAGCGTGTCGAGTACCGGCTGCAGATGCGCGCCGCACTGGCGTAAATAGAAATCCTCGCTGAATCCCTTGAGATCGACGTTGGCAGCATCCATGACGGAGAAGAACTCGCGGCCGGGGTCGGCATGGATGTAGCCGGCCGTGACCGCCACGTTGAAGACGCCGCGTTCGCGGCAGGCCAGTGCCGTGTCGATCGCGTATTCGGCGAAGATGATCGGGTCGTTGTAGGTGTAGGCGACGGAGCGTGCGCCGTGGCGTACTGCCGCCTCGGCGATGGCGGCCGGCGTCGCATGGTCCATCAGGCGGTCCATGTCCTTCGATTTCGAGATGTCCCAGTTCTGGCAGAACTTGCAGGCGAGGTTGCAACCGGCGGTGCCGAAGGAGAGGATCGAACTGCCCGGGTAGAAATGGTTCAGCGGTTTCTTCTCGATCGGGTCGATGCAGAAACCGGAGGAGCGCCCCCAGGTGGTCAGCAGCATCTCGCCACCTTCGTTCATGCGCACAAAGCAGGCACCACGCTGGCCTTCATGCAGCTTGCAGTCGCGCGGGCAGAGGTCGCACTGGATCCGGCCATCGGCGAGCGCATGCCACCAGCGGCCGGGATGGCGGCTTTCAGGGGTTTTCAACTGTTCGCCGGACATCATTCCTTCCATTTCTCGACGTGATAGATCGCAAGCTGCATGTCCGGATCCCAGAAGTCTGCCGGCAGGCCGGCCTTCTGCTTGAGGTGGGCCATGAATGTCCGTGGCTCGGGCAGTTGCTCCCAGACCTGTGGCAGGAAGGTCGCGCGGCGGCCTGCGCATTCCAGGATGACGCCGTCGACGCCCGGCTGCAGCCTGGCCAGTGCGTCGGCCTCGGACGAAAACCGCAGCGGTGCAGCCGGCGACAGCAGCGACACCTCGACGCGCGTCTGCGCCAGTTCGTCGGCCGCCAGCGGCGGGAAGCGCGGATCGCGGAAGGCCGCCGCACAGGCATTCTCGCGCACGTCCTCGGCCAGCGGTCGCCACGCTTCGAGGCTGCCGATGCAGCCGCGCAGACGGCCCTGCTGGGTCAATGTCACGAAGGTGGCCCCGGGCGCCGTCAGCGCCGGGTCGCTGGCTGTCGAGGCGGCGATGACCTGACCGAAGCGGGCAGCAATCGCGCTGCGCGCCAGCCTCAGCAGTTCGCGGCCGAGCGTGTCACTGGACATGGCCGCTCCCGCCCGTGGTCTCCGGATAGAAGGCGAAGCCGCCATAGCCGACGACACGGCTGCGATCGCCGGCGGTGTCGCCGGAGTTGCGCAGGTCGACCATTTCCGCGTGCAGCCCGTGACGGCGGGCCGCCAGCAGCAGGCCATTGAGCGGTGTCGCACCGCAGGCCTCGTCGTGCGAGATCTCGGGATCGCCGGCGAGGATGCGGCGGGCCGTGGTCGCGTCGATCTCGCGGGCCGCCGCGTAGGGCAGGTAGTGCGAGAGATCGGAACTGACGACGATCAGGGTCTCGTCGCCGCCCCACAGGCGCTCGAGTACCTGCGCCACTGCCTCGGCCGACGCCCGGCCGACTGCGAGCGGCAGCAGGCGGAACTGCGGCAGCAGGGCCTGCAGGAAGGGTAGCTGGACTTCCAGGGAGTGCTCCTGCCGGTGCGGCAGATCCGAGACACCCACCTGCGGCATGTCGGCCAGGAGATTCGCGGCATCGCGGTCAATTTCGATGTCGCCGAGCGGCGTCGCGAAATGCGTCGCCGCCGGCAGCGCCAGACCGTCGACTGCGACACGGTGCGTCGGGCCGAGCAGCACCACGCGTCTGATCCGGCTGGCGGCGGGTGC
>JAKJEY010000019.1:19015-23400 GCA_022705165.1 Pseudomonadota bacterium | reverse complement strand
CGCCGGCTGGGGAGCAGCCGCATGAAGGTGGTTGCATCACCGGACTATCTGGCGCGCCATGGCCGGCCGCTGCAGCCGCAGGATCTCGCCCATCACGAATACCTCGGCTACACCCACGCCGGCGGCAGCACGCTGAGCTTCATGGTCGATGGCCAGTGGCGCAACGTGACGGTACGCAGCCGCCTGGCAGGCAACAACGGCGACGTGCTGGTCGAGGCGGCGGCGCAGGGCATGGGCATGACGGCGCATCCGGATTTCATCGTCGACGATTTCATTCGCGCCGGCCGTGTCGAGGAAGTGCTGGCCGATTTTCCACTGCCCGAACTTGGCATCTACGCGATGTTGCCGGGCAACCGTCAGGTACCGCACCGGGTGCGCGTGCTGATCGATTTCCTTGCGGCTGCGCTGGCGGCTTCTCAGGCCGATCTTCCGCCCGCTGCTCCCGCGGCTTCGAAGCCGCCGGAAGGGGATGGGCGTACTGGCGGCAGAGCGAAAAAAGGCCAGCGAATTCCCGCGCGATGATTCCCCCGATTCCATACGGCACGATTGTCCGGCGCGCGACAGTCTTGCCGCTGCGCTTCGCCTAAAGTCGTCGCCATCACCCCATCCCGGCGCAGACCGGGAGGACTGCTGATCCGGCATCCGCACGGCGGTCCCGGCAGCGATCGCCTGCAATACCAGCACATCGAGGAGACAACTCATGCAGCTTTTGCATCGCGCCCTGGCGCGCGTGCTGGCTTCGCTCATGCTGCTGGCAGCTCCCGCCGTTTTCGCACAGCAGGGCAACACGATCCGCCTGGGGCAGACCCTGCCGCTCTCCGGCCCGCTGACCGAACTGGGCACCGAGTACCGGGACGGCGCGCAGACCTATTTCAAGTGGATCAACAGCCGGGGCGGCGTGCATGGCCGCAAGGTGGAGCTGCTGACGCTCGACGATGGCTATGTGGTCGATCGCACCACCGAGAACGCGAAGAAGTTGCTCGACGAGGATGTCTTCGCCTTCTTCGGCATGTTCGGCAGTGCCAACTATGCCGCGCTGCTGCCGCTCATCAATGAACGCAGCGTTCCCTCGATCGCGCCCTACACCGGTGCCGACAGTCTGCGCACGGCCAACTCGCCGACCACCTTCTGGCTGCGCGCCAGCTATGGCGACGAGACGGAAAAGATCGTCGACCAGTTGACGACGCTCGGTATCAACCGGATCGCGGTGTTCTATCAGGACGATGCCTTCGGCAAGGCCGGGTTGGCCGGAGTCGAGGCTGCGCTGGCGAAGCGCAAGCTGAAGGTGCTCGCTACCGGCGTGTACGACAAGACGAAGAACGATGTCGGCAGTGCGGTCAAGGCGATCGGTGCCGCCGATCCGCAGGCCGTGGTGATGATCAGTACCTACAAGCCCACTGCCGCCTTCGTGAAGCAGATGCGGCTGAGCGGAAAGCTGCCCCAGTTCTTCGCCCTGTCAGTCGTCGGCGTCAAGGCGCTCAACGCCGAACTGGGCAGCGAGTCGGCCGGCATCGCGATCTCGCAGGTGGTGCCCTTCCCCGACAGCGCGACGGCGCCGGTGGTGCGCGAGATGCGCCAGCTGCCGGCCGAGATGCTGCCGCCGGCCGGCATTACCTACACCACCCTCGAAGGCTACATCGCCGCGCGCGTTGCCGTCGAAGGCCTGCGCCGGGCGGGCCCGAATCCCTCGCGCGAGAAATTCGTGAGTGCCCTCGAAACGCTGAAGGACTATGACGTCGGCGGCTTCCCGGTGAATTACGCCGGCGGCAGCCGCCTCGGGTCGCGCTTTGCCGAAGTCACCATCGTCGGCAAGAGCGGCAAGCTGATGCGCTGAACGGAATACCCTCGTCAGTACCCTCGGCCGGCCTCGTGCCGGCCATTTTTTTGACGGTAGAATGGGCGCTTTCCTTATGGCAAACGGGGCACGGGTGTTGACTTGAGACAGGTGCCTGGACGCGTTTCCGCTCTATCCGTGGCTGCATTCATCGCCATGGCGTGTGCGTTCACGAACGTGCGCGCCGACGACGTACCTGATTTTTCCGCAACGACCCTGACCGGGGACTGGGACGGCGCGCGCAGTCGGGCCTGGCAGCAGGGCGTGCAACTCGAAGCGGCGTGGCGGCTCGATAGCTTGCGCAGCCGCGGTGAGGGGTTCGATCGCACGCGCTCCGTCAGCAACCTCGATGTGAGGTTTCGTGCCGATCTGGAGCGATTGTTCGGCATGACGGATACGGTCGCCTACCTGAATGTTCTCGACGACCGGGGCGCGGGGCCCGGCCGCGATGTCCGTAATCTGATTGGGGTGACCAGCGTCGAGGTGCCGGTGCCGACGACGCGGATATTCCAGGCCTGGGTCCAGAAGGGGTTCTTCGACGACCACGTGTCCGTGCTTGCAGGCATCTATCCGATCGATACCGAGTTCTTCGTGATGGATTCCGCCACGGCGCTGCTCCAGCCGATCTACGGCACGCCCGCAGATCTGGTGCTGACGGACACGCCCTCGATCTTCAACAATGCGGCCTTCGGGGTGCGCGGCAAGTGGTATTCGCCGGACCGGACACTCTATGCCATGGCGGCCCTGCTCGATGGCGTGCCGAATGATCCGAGCCGGCCGAAGGCGACGGCCATCAAGCTATCGGGGCGGGATGGTGCTTTTGCCATTGCGGAGTTGGGATGGATGCCGCTGGAAGAAACGCACGCCTTCGATTTCGAACCGACCGATCCTGCCGCCGCTCGCCGGCCGTGACCCTGCATGAAAAATATGGTGGCACGGCCAAATATGCGGTCGGCCTCTGGGGATACAGCCGCAAGAAACCCGACCTGACCGAAGTTGATGCTAGCGGCGACCCGCGGCAACGCCGTTCTCACGGCGGCTACCTGCTCGCGGAACGCACGCTGTTCGGGCTGCCGAGCGATCCGCTGCGCAACCTGACGGCCTTTGCGCGCTACACCTTTGCTGACCCGAATACGATCGCCATCGACCGCAGCTGGAATATCGGCGTCAAGTGGCGCGGGCCGTTTGCCGATCGCCCCCAGGATTCGGTGACGTTGGCCTGGACGCGCGGGCAACTCGCCGACAAGTATCGGCAGACGCTCGACACTCCGGCACGAAGCGAGCAGATGATGGAGTTGGCATGGCGTTTCGAGGTTTCGCCCTGGCTGGCGATTCAGCCGGATTATCAGTACATCCGCCATCGGGGTGGCGATGCCACGGCGAAGCCGGTGCGCGTCCTCGGCGCCCGCTTCGATCTGGTCTTCTGAGGTCGCCTATTCGCCGAAACGGCGCAGGCCGGCGACGTCGAGGATGATGACCTTGCCGTATTCGAGGCGCAGCAGATTGGCGTCCTGCAGCGTCTTCAAGGCCTGATTGACGCGCTGGCGGGAGAGGCCGGCGAGGAAGCCGATCTCTTCCTGCGAGATCTGCAGTTCGGTGCCGGTGCCGGGGTAGAGCACCGGGTTGAACATGGCGGCGAGGTTGCGGGCGAGTCGCGCGTCGGTGTCGAGCAGACGCTCGTTTTCCATCATGCCGATGAACTGGCCGAGGCGCTCATTCAACTGGGTGATCAGGAAGCGGTTGAACGGGATGCTGTGATCCATCAGCCACAGGTAGGTGGCGCGGTTCATGTAGGCGATGCGGGAATCGCGCAGTGCGACGACGTCGTACTTGCGCGGATCGTTCTTGAGCAGGGAGCCTTCGCCGAACCAGCCGCCAGCGGCGAGGCCGGTGAAGGTCGTGGTCTTGCCGGTTACCCAGTCGCTGCTCATCTTGACGAGGCCGTCGACCACACCCATCCAGTAATCGACGGGTTCACCCTTCATGCACACGAACGCGCCTGCCTCGACCCGTCGTTCTATCGTGCCGGCGAGAACGCGCTCGAATTCCTCCGCCGTCAGGTTCTTCCCCCAATGGGAAGCGCGCAGCGATTCGGCGAGAGTCTGCATGAAAATGAAATATTCGCTAAATGTTGGGACGGCGACAATTATAGCGCTCTCATCTCGCTACACTGCATCGCATAGAGGGCGCTTTTCCGGGTGCCCGATACCGGTTCCGATGTCTGTTCCGCCGATGCAAAGATCCCGATTGACGGGGGTCCCGGCGGGGCTACAATGAGTCCGGCATAGAAAACAAGCGGCGTTCCTGCGGGGGCGTCTGGAATAACGGAGGAGACGATATGCCGGATACGGCTACCCGGGCGCTGGATACCTTCCCGCGCCTGCTGTTCTACCATGCCCAGGTGCGCGGCAATAAGGTTGCCATGCGCGAGAAGGATCTGGGCATCTGGCAATCCTGGACCTGGGCCGATGTCGCCGACCGCGTCGGCGCCCTGGGGAGCGGACTTGCGGCGCTTGGCTTCAAGCGTGGCGACAACCTCGCCATCATCGGC
>JAKJEY010000019.1:334-18890 GCA_022705165.1 Pseudomonadota bacterium | reverse complement strand
ATCAGGATGCGGTCGCCAACGAGATGTCGTTCGTGCTGCAGGATGCCGGCGTCCGCTTCGCGCTGGTCGAGGATCAGGAGCAGGTCGACAAGCTGCTCGAACTGAAGGATCAGTTGCCGGCGCTGGAGCATGTCGTCTACGACGATCCGCGCGGCATGCGCCATTACAACCAGCCCTTCCTGCACGACATCCATGAGCTGATGGCGATGGGGCGCATCCACAACCAGAATCATCCGAGCTTCCTCGAAAGCGAGATCGAGCAGGGGCGTGCGGATGACACCAGTGTGATGCTCTACACCTCGGGAACGACCGGTAAGCCGAAGGGCGTCTGCCAGACGCACAACGCCTTCATCTCGTCGGCACGCGGTGGCGCGGAGTTCGACAAGCTGACCGATGCCGAGGACATCCTGTCCTATCTGCCGATGGCCTGGGTGGGTGACCACCTGTTCTCCTTCGGCCAGGCGCTGGTCACCGGTTTCACGATCAACTGCCCGGAATCGGGCGATACCGTGATGACCGATCTGCGCGAGATCGGCCCGACCTACTACTTCGCTCCGCCCCGCGTGTTCGAGAACCTGCTGACGCAGGTGATGATCCGCATGGAGGATGCCGGCGCGATCAAGCAGAAGATCTTCCATCACTACATGGCGGTAGCGCGCCGTTGCGGTGCCGATATCCTCGACGGCAAGCAGGTGAGCTTCAGCGATCGGCTGGCGTATGCGCTCGGCAACCTGCTCGTCTATGGCCCGCTGAAGAATGTGCTCGGCATGAGCCGCATCCGCGTTGCGTACACCGCCGGCGCGGCGATCGGTCCCGACCTCTTCCGCTTCTACCGCTCGATCGGCATCAACCTCAAGCAGCTCTATGGCCAGACGGAAACCTGCGCCTATGTCTGCCTGCAGCCGGATGGCCAGATCAAGCTCGATTCGGTCGGCATGCCGGCGCCCGGCGTCGAGGTCAAGATCGCCGACAATGGCGAGATCCTGGTCAAGGGGCCGATGCTGCTCAAGGAGTACTACAAGCGCCCGGATGCGACGGCCGAGTCGATCAACGCCGATGGCTACTTCATGACCGGCGATGCCGGCTTCTTCGACGACGACGGCCACCTCAAGATCATCGATCGCGCCAAGGACGTCGGCAAGCTCTCGAACGGTGCGATGTTCGCGCCCAACTACATCGAGAACAAGCTGAAGTTCTTCCCGCACATCAAGGAAGCCGTCTGCTTCGGTCACGACCGGGACATGGTCTGCGCCTTCATCAACATCGACGTCGGTGCCGTCGGCAACTGGGCGGAGCGGCGCGGTATCGCCTATTCCGGTTACGCCGACCTCGCCGGCAAGCAGCAGGTGCTGGAGCTGATCAAGGAATGCGTCGGCAAGATCAACGAGGAGCTGGTGGCCGAGGGCATGCTCGCCGACTCGCAGATCCATCGCTTCCTCGTCCTGCACAAGGAACTCGATCCCGATGATGACGAACTGACGCGCACGCGCAAGGTTCGTCGCGGCTTCGTCGCGGAGAAGTATGCGGTGCTGATCGATGCGCTCTACGGCGGCAAGGCGTCTCAGTTCATCGAGACCGAAGTCAAGTTCGAGGACGGCCGTCGCGGCAAGGTGTCGGCGGATCTGAAGATCCTCGATGCGAAGACCCTGCCGGTCGTGAAAAAAGCAGCCTGAGGAAGAATCCATGAGCGGAAGACAAATCGGCGATGTCATCCTCGACCTGCAGCACATCTCGCTGCGGTTCGGGGGCGTCAAGGCGCTGACCGACATTTCCTTCGATGTGAAGGAACACGAGATCCGGGCCATTATCGGCCCCAACGGCGCGGGCAAGAGCTCGATGCTCAACGTCATCAACGGTGTCTATCACCCGCAGGAAGGCCGCATTACCTTCCACGGCGAAGAGCGTCGCAGGATGGAACCGCACATGGCGGCGATGCAGGGCATCTCGCGCACCTTCCAGAACATCGCGCTGTTCAAGGGCATGACCGTGCTCGACAACGTGATGACCGGCCGCATCACCAAGATGAAGGCGACCTTCATCGAACAGGCCCTGTTCTTCGGGCGCGCCCATCGTGAAGAGATGGAGCATCGCAAGAAGGTCGAGGAAGTGATCGACTTCCTGGAAATCCAGCACATCCGCAAGACGCCTGTCGGGCGCCTGCCGTATGGTCTGCAGAAGCGCGTCGAGCTTGCCCGTGCGCTGGCTGCCGAGCCGTCGATGCTGCTGCTCGACGAGCCGATGGCCGGCATGAACGTCGAGGAGAAGCAGGACATGTGTCGCTTCATCCTCGATGTGAACGACCAGTTCGGTACCACCATCGTGCTCATCGAGCACGACATGGGCGTGGTGATGGATATTTCCGACCGCGTCGTCGTGCTCGACTACGGCAAGAAGATCGGCGACGGCACGCCGGATGAAGTGCGCAGCAACGAAGAAGTGATCCGTGCCTACCTTGGCACCGGGCACTAAAAGGAGGCCAGGAACATGCAATTCTTTTTCGAAGTGCTGATCGGCGGGCTGCTGTCGGGAGTCATGTACTCCTTCATCGCGCTCGGGTTCGTGCTGATCTACAAGGCTTCCGGCGTCTTCAACTTCGCGCAGGGGGCGATGGTCTTCTTCGCGGCGCTGACCTTCGTCGGCATCATGGAAATGGGCGTGCCTTTCTGGCTCGCCCTGGTGCTCGCCTTCGGCGCGATGGTGATCCTCGGCATCGCGACCGAGAAGGTCGTGCTGCGGCCGCTGGTCAACCAGCCGCCGATCGCGCTGTTCATGGCCACGATCGGCCTCACCTTCTTCGTCGAGGGTCTGGCCCAGGCGATGTGGGGCGCCAGCGTGCGTGGCCTCGACCTCGGCATCCAGGATGAACCGATCGAATGGATCATGAACGCCACCGACATCGGTGTTTCCAAGTTCGACCTTTTTGCAGCCGGGGTTGCGGCGGTGCTGGTCACGGCCCTGGCTCTTTTTTTCCAATACACCCGTATCGGTCGCGCCCTGCGTGCGGTGGCGGATGATCACCAGGCAGCCTTGTCGATCGGCATTCCGCTGCAGAACATCTGGCGCATCGTCTGGGCCGTCGCCGGTTTCGTCGCGCTGGTGGCCGGTCTGCTCTGGGGGGCCCGCAACGGCGTCCAGTTCGCGCTCGTGTTCACCGCCCTGAAGGCCTTGCCGGTGCTGATCCTCGGCGGCTTCACGTCGGTGCCGGGCGCCATCGTCGGCGGCCTGATCATCGGCTCGAGCGAGAAGCTGGCCGAGGTCTACCTCGGCAGCTATGTCGGCGGCGGCATCGATTCGTGGTTCCCGTATGTACTGGCGCTGGCCTTCCTGCTCGTGCGGCCCGAGGGGCTGTTCGGCGAGAAGCACATCGACCGCGTGTAACGGCAAGGAGAGGACAACAACATGCTTTACCGTGAAGCAGGTCAATTCAAGGCGAGCTACGCCGCCGATCAGCAGATCTTTCCCATTCGCCAGGACCGGATCGGCGTCATGCTGCTGCTCGCCGTCGCGTTCATTGCGGTGCCGATGTTCGCCAGCGAATACTGGCTGAAGGGGATCCTGATCCAGTTTCTGGTGTTCTCGCTCGCCGCACTGGGGCTGAACATCCTGACCGGATACGCCGGCCAGCTTTCCCTCGGCTCGGCAGCCTTCATGGCGGTCGGCGCTTTCGCTTCCTACAACTTCATGCTGCGCATCGACGGCATGCCGCTGTTGCTGGCCTTCGCGCTTGGCGGCCTGATGGCAGCGCTGGTCGGTATCGCCTTCGGTCTGCCGTCCCTGCGCATCAAGGGCTTCTACCTGGCGGTGGCAACGCTGGCGGCGCAGTTCTTCATCGTGTGGATCCTGACCAAGGTCAGCTGGTTCTCGAACGATTCGTCGTCGGGCGTGATCACGGCGCAGGACATGGTGATCTTCGGCTACAAGTTCGCGTCACCGCAGGCCAAGTACCTGCTGGTGCTATCCATCGTCGCCGTCATGGCGCTGATGGCGAAGAACATGGCGCGCAGTACGGTCGGCCGCGCCTGGATGGCCGTACGCGACATGGACGTTGCGGCCGAGGTGATCGGCATCCGCATCATGTACACCAAGCTGCTTGCCTTCGCCATCAGCTCGTTCTACTGCGGCGTGGCCGGGGCGCTCTATGCCTATGCCTACCTGGGCACCGTCGAACCGGAAGGCTTCAACCTCGACCTGTCGTTCAAGATCCTGTTCATGATCATCATCGGCGGTGTCGGGTCGATCATGGGCTCCTTCCTTGGCGCAGCCTTCATCGTGCTGCTGCCGATCTTCCTCGACGTGCTCGTGCAGGATGTCTTCACCGGCATGCTGCCGCCGTCGATCGCCTCGAACCTGCAGCTGATGGTCTTCGGCGGCCTGATCATCTTCTTCCTGATCGTGGAGCCGCATGGCCTGGCCAGGCTGTGGCAGATCGCGAAGGAGAAATTGCGGCTGTGGCCATTCCCCCACTAAGATAGGTTTTCCCGTCGCCCTGGTTTTTCCGTGGGCGACGGAATGTGCATGTAACAGAAGGCTCGCAATACCACTACTAGACGAGGAGACAAACCATGCAAGTCAAAACCAAATTGCTGCTTTCCGCCATTGCCGTCGCCAGCACCCTGACGACGTCTGCGGCGATGGCCCAGGCCAAGGAACAGTACATCGGCCTTCCCAGCTATCGTGTCGGCGCCTACGCCGCCGGCGGCTCGGGGATCTACGGCGGCTGGATCGACTACATGTCGCTGATCAATGAGACCGGCGGCATCAACGGCGTCAAGCTGACCTGGGACGAGTGCGAAACGGAATACAACAACGCCCGTGGCGTGGAGTGTTACGAGCGCATGAAGAAGAAGGGCGATCTCCCGAATACCGTCTTCCAGCCGCTGTCGACCGGCATCACCTATGCGGTGATCGACAAGGTTGCGCAGGACAAGGTGCCGATGGTCACCATCGGCTATGGCCGTACCGATGCGTCCGACGGCCGCGTATTCCCGTGGGTCTTCCCGCTGCTGACCAACTACTGGTCGCAGAACACCGCCAAGATCAAGTTCATCGGCATGAAGGAAGGCGGCATGGACAAGCTCAAGGGCAAGAAGATCGTGAATATCTATCACGACTCGGCCTACGGCAAGGAAACGATCGCGCTGCTCGACAAGCAGGCGGCGAAGTACGGCTTCACCGTCGTCCACGTGCCGGTTGCCCATCCGGGCAACGAGCAGCAGGCGCAGTGGCTCAAGGTCCGTCAGGAAAAACCGGACTGGGTGATCCTGCGCGGCTGGGGCGTCATGAACCCGACCGCCATCAAGGCCGCCGCCAAGATCGGCTTCCCGCGTGACAAGATCGTCGGCGTCTGGTGGTCCGGCGCCGAGGAAGACACGATTCCTGCCGGCGATGCCGCCAAGGGCTTCATCGCTGCCGGCTTCAACGTCGCCGGTGCCAACTATCCTGTGATCAAGGAGATCCAGGACAAGGTCTACAAGAAGAACAAGGGCAACATGGAAGACAAGGCCCGTATCGGTTCGGTCTATTACAACCGCGGCGTGGTGCACGGCATCATCACCGTCGAAGCCATCCGTACCGCGCAGGCGAAGTACGGCAAAGGCCAGACGATGAATGGCGAGCAGATGCGCTGGGGCTTCGAGCATCTCAACATTGACGCCAAGCGCCTGAAGGAACTCGGTGCCGAAGGCTTCATGCCCGACCTGAAGGTGAGCTGCCTCGACCACGAGGGTTCCGGCAAGGTCAAGTTCCAGCAGTGGGACGGCAAGCAGTGGAAGGTCATCACTGACTGGGTTGATGCCGACAAGGAACTGGTCCGCCCGATGATCGAGGAATCGGCAGCCAAGTACGCGAAGGAAAAGAACATCACCCCGCGTGACTGTTCCAAGGAAGGCTAAGACCGGTTAGCGCGGCGCATCTGGCGCACCGCGCTAACTCGCCGGATTGAACGGACGCCCGCAGGGGCGCCGTTCAATCCGGCGGTAACACCGGATGGAGACTATGACGACAACGACACACCAGGCCGCTGAAGGCGAAAGCTATCTGACGGTCAACAACATCGAGGTGATCTACGATCACGTGATCCTCGTGCTCAAGGGGGTCTCGCTCGAGGTTCCGAAGGGCAAGATCGTCGCGCTGCTCGGGGCCAACGGCGCCGGCAAGTCGACGACGCTGAAGTCGATTTCGAACCTGCTTGCGGCCGAACGCGGCGACGTGACCAAGGGCGACATCGTCTTCAAGGGCACACGCGTCGACCAGATGACGCCGAACGAACTCGTGAAGCGCGGCGTCATCCAGGTCATGGAGGGCCGTCACTGCTTCGGCCACCTGACGCTGGAGGAAAATCTGCTGACCGGCGCCTACACGCGCAGCATCTCGCGTGCCGAACTGAAGCACAGCCTGGAAATGGTTTATCACTATTTCCCGCGCCTCAAGCAGCGACGCATGACGCAAGCCGGCTACACCTCCGGTGGCGAACAGCAGATGTGCGCGATCGGCCGGGCCCTGATGGCCAAGCCGGAAATGATCCTGCTCGATGAGCCTTCGATGGGTCTGGCGCCGCAGATCGTCGAGGAAATCTTCGAGATCGTGAAGGACCTGAACCAGAGCGAGCGCGTCAGCTTCCTGCTCGCCGAACAGAACACGATGGTTGCGCTGCGCTACGCCGATTTCGGCTACATCCTCGAAAACGGCCGCGTGGTGATGGAAGGGGATGCCAAGGAACTGGCATCGAACGAGGACGTGAAGGAGTTCTACCTCGGCTTGTCGAGTGCCGGCAGGAAGAGCTTCCGTGACGTGAAGCATTACCGCCGCCGCAAGCGCTGGCTCTCTTGAGGTTGCCGTGCGCGTCGTCATGCTTCGTTGCTCGTCCGCTTGTGTGCCTGTAGCACACGGCGCGGACTCGCGCCTCGCCTGTCGACGCTACTTGGCAACCTCCGGAACCGTTTTGGCGCGGGCTGTTTGCCGCCCCCCTAACCCCCGAAATTAAAAGAATTTTTGCCCTAGGCTGGCCGCTGCTTTGCCCGAGGATATGCATATGGAATATTTTGACGCACTCGAAACACGTACGCCGGAGGTTCGCGAGCGGCAGCAGATGGCTGCGCTGCCATCGCTGATTGCGTTCGCCAAGGTCTATGCACCGGCCTGGGCCGAGTTGCTGGACGGGGTCGATGCCGAGGCGGTGAATACGCGCGAGGCGCTGGCGAAGCTGCCGGTCGTGCGCAAGAACGAGCTGACCGAGCGCCAGCAGGCGGCACGGCCGTTCGGCGGCTTTGTCGGCGAGTGGCGCGGGCGTGTCGGGCGTGTCTTCTCGTCGCCGGGACCGATCTACGAACCGGAAGGGCGGGGCGCTGATTACTGGCGTACAGCGCGTGCGATGTTTGCCGCCGGGTTCCGCGCCGGCGACCTGGTGCACAACAGCTTTTCGTACCACATGACGCCCGGCGCGTGGATCATGGAAGCCGGTGTGCACGCGCTTGGTGGCACCGTTTTCCCGGGTGGTGTCGGCCAGACCGAACAGCAGCTGCAGGCGATGGCCGACCTGCACCCCGATGCCTACGTCGGTACGCCGTCGTTCCTGAAGATCCTGCTGGAAAAGGCCGATGAACTGCAGATCGACGTTTCCAGCCTGAAGAAGGCGCTGGTCTCCGGTGAGGCCTTCCCGCCGAGCCTGCGCGATGCACTCGCCGCACGCGGGGTCCACGCCTTCCAGACCTATGCCACCGCGGACCTCGGTGTGATCGCCTATGAATCCCAGGCACGCGAAGGGCTCATTACGGACGAAGGCGTGATCGTCGAGATCGTTCGCCCCGGCACCGGTGACCCGGTGCCCGAAGGCGAGGTCGGCGAGGTGGTCGTGACGGCCTTCAACCGCGACTATCCGCTGATCCGCTTCGGTACCGGCGATCTCTCTGCCGTACTGCCGGGCGCGTCTCCCTGCGGGCGCACGGCGCTGCGCATCAAGGGCTGGATGGGGCGGGCCGACCAGACGACAAAGATCAAGGGCATGTTCGTGCACCCGAAGCAGATTGCCGACGTCGTCAAGCGCCACCCGCAACTGGGACGCGTTCGCCTCGTCGTCGACAACGCCAGCGGGCAGGACCGCATGACGCTCAATTGCGAAGCCGCCGGCGATCCGGCGCTGGGCGAGGCGATCGTGGCCAGCCTGCGCGACATCACCAAACTGCGGGGCGAAGTGCAGTTCTGCGGCGCCGGCCAGCTGCCCAACGACGGAAAAGTGATCGAGGACGTGCGAAAATACGAGTGATGCGCTCACTCATATTTTCGCTTCTCCTTCTTCCCATGTGTCTCCAGGCGGCCGAAACCGTCCTGCCGCAAGCGGGCGACTGTGCGCTCTATCGCGAAGGGGGGGAAGGCTACATCCTCGTCGCGCCGACCTACTACGTGCGGGGCACGATTACAGAGGTCTACAAGCGCCAGCACCGCATGGAGCTTTGCCCCAGCATTCCCCGGACGCGCCTGAACTACACCCGCGACGACTGGCGTCAGCTGGCCGACGCCTATCCGTGTGTCAGCGACCCGGCGAAAGTTGGCGAGGTGGAAACCATCCGCATCCGCATGCGCGTTGAAGATTGGGAGACCCCCTGGGCCCCGCAGCACGGCCGCAACGGCATGCTGATGAAGGGCCACTTCCTGGATACCGAACTGAAGCAGGGCGTAGAACTCGATATCGACGGCACCCTGCTGCTGCGCTGCGAGCCATGACCGTGCCAGCCGCCGCGAAGCCGCTGAGCGGCGTTCGCATCCTCGATCTCTCTCGCCTCCTTCCGGGGCCGGTCGCAAGCCTGCATCTGGCGGACCTCGGCGCCGATGTGATCAAGGTCGAGGACACCGGCGCCGGCGACTATGCGCGCACCATGGGGGAGGGGGCCGACGGCACCTCGTGGTTCTTCCGTGCCGTCAATCGCAACAAGCGTGGCCTGCGCCTGGACCTCAAGCAACCGGACGGCCGCGAGGTACTGCTGCGTCTCGTGGCGTCTGCCGACATCCTGATCGAAAGTTTCCGCCCTGGCGTCATGGATCGGCTCGGGGTCGGCTACGAAGTGTTGCGCGCACGCAATCCTGCGCTCGTCTATTGCGCCATCACCGGCTACGGCCAGGATGGCCCGTGGGCACTGCGCGCCGGACATGATCTGAACTACATCGCCCAGTCAGGTGTTCTCGAACAGACCGGCACGGCGGACGGGCCGCCGGCGATCCCGGCGCTGCAGATCGGCGATCTGCTCGGCGGGGCGATGAGTGCCGTCGCCGCGATGCTCGCCGCGCTGCATCAGGCACGCGCCACCGGGCAGGGCAGTTTCGTCGACGTGGCGATGGCCGAGAGCGTGCTGGCGCATAACCTGTTTCCGCTCTTTTCCCATGCGGCCGGCACCACACCGGCGCGTGGCGCCGATCTGCTGACCGGCGGCCATGCCAACTACGCGGTTTACCGGACTTCCGACAACCGCTACCTGGCCGTTGCCGCGCTTGAAGAAAAATTCTGGCAGCTGTTCTGCGACGCTGTCGGGAAAACGGAGTGGAAGTCGCGCTACGCCGAGACGACCGATCCCGCCCTGCACGACGAGGTTTCTGCCCTGATCGGCAGTCGGTCGCTGGCCGACTGGACGTCCCTGCTGGACGCGGTCGACTGCTGCGTGACGCCGGTCCTGACCCTGGAAGAAGCGCTTTCCCATCCGCAGTTCCGGGCGCGCGGCATGGCCCTTCAGGCAGATGGCATGACGCAGCTGGCACCGCCGTTCCGTATTTCGGGCTGGGATTTCACCGTCGAGCGTACGGCCCCGGCCGTCGGCGAGCACACCGACGAGGTGCTCGCGGCGATCGGCTACGGCGCCGACGAGATCGCACGACTGCGGCAATCACGTATCGTCTGAGCGCGACGGAGCGCCTAGAATCAGGGCCATGGAAACTGCCCTGCTGCTACTCCCCGACTTCTCGCTGATCCTGCTCGGATTTGCCATCCGCCGCTGGATGGGGCTGGGTGACCATTTCTGGTCCGGCGTCGAAAAGCTCGTCTACTTCATTCTCTTTCCGGCACTGCTGGTGAATGCCATCCTGCGTACGCAGCTCGATCTGGCCGCCGCGACGCCATTGTTGCTGACTGCGCTCGGTGCGATGGCCGGCGGCATGGCGCTGTCGTGGCTGGCGCGACCGCTCTTTGGCGTCCCGCCGATGGTCTTCGCCTCGATCTTCCAGTGCGGCTACCGATTCAATTCCTACATCGGGCTCGCTGCGGCGGGCCTTCTCTTCGGGACGCCGGGCATCGCTGCGCTTGGCCTGATCATCGGCCTGGCCGTGCCATTTGCGAATCTTTCATCGGTATGGATGCTCGCCCGCCACGGCGATACGGGCGTCTGGCGCGAGATCGGGCGCAACCCGCTGATCTGGGCGACGCTCGCCGGTTTGCTGCTCAATCTCGCCGGATTCGTACCGCCCAAGCCGGCAGCGATCTTCCTTGGGCGCCTCGCCGACGCCTCGATCGCCCTCGGGCTGCTTGCCGTCGGTGCCGCGCTGCGCCTGCAGGGGCAGTCGGGGGTGCTGGGGGCCTCGCTCTACCTCTCGGCAGTCAAGCTCGCAGCGCTGCCGCTGCTGGCGATCATGCTCGGGCAATGGCTGGGCCTGTCGGGTACCTATCTGGGCGTCGCGGTCCTGTTCGCGTCGCTGCCGACGGCGTCCTCGGCCTACATCCTGGCCATGCGCATGGGCGGGGACGGGCGCAGCGTGGCGTGGATCATCTCGGCGAGCACGCTGGCCTCGATGCTGACCATGCCGCTGTGGGCGACATGGGTCGCGAGGGGAAGCTGATTACTGCTTCTTCGCCTTCTTCGCGGCAGCCTTGGTCGCTTCCGGTTCCGGGTGCGACGGCGGGGCTTCCGCCTGCGTCTGCTGTGCCTGTTGCGCCATCTGCGTCTGCATCTGCTGCATCATGTTCCACGGCCACATGGCTGCCTGCGCGAAGGGGCTCGCGCCATCAGGTGCGGCGCCGGCCTCTCCCGCCTCGCTGGCGGCGGCACTGCGTTCTGCTGCCATCTGCCCCATCGCACGCACGGCGGTCAGCGTCGAACGCTGCATTTCCAGGCTCTGGATGGTCATCTGCAGCATCGACAGATTCATGCGCAGCCAGCCTTCGACAGCCTTCAGGTCGTGGATGCGCTTCTCAAGTTCGTCGACATCGAAGGTCGGCGTCACCATGCCGGGCAGCGAAAATCCCATGTTGCCCCACATGCCCTTCATGAATTCCAGCGGATCGTTCTGTGCCTCGTTGCTCATGCCTGTCTCCGGTCGGTCACCTGCGGGGGCTGCATCAATGTATCCATGCGGCCGATGGACCTATGTTAGCAGAAGGAAAAATTGCGATAGTCATAAATGTGGCACTTGGTGATAAAGTTGCCGGATATCCCGTTCATTGGCCGTCGCCATGCTGAAACTGCTTGTCATTGAAGACCATGCCCTAGTCCGCGAAGGACTCGTGCAGACCCTGCGCCAACTCGATGCGCAGGTGACGGTCATGGAGGCTGCCGATTGCGAATCCGGCTGCGCCATTCTTTCCGATGCCGATGATTTCGATCTCGTCATGCTCGATCTGGCGCTGCCCGGCATCGATGGCCTGACCTGCCTCAACCTGCTTCGCCAGCGCTACCCTGCACTGCCGGTCGTCATCGTTTCCGCTTACGACGATGCACATACCGTGAATCGTGCGCTCAAGGCAGGGGCGGCGGGCTTCGTTCCCAAGGCCTATTCCGGCGGAAAACTGCTCGATGCGCTGCGCAACGTCCTCGACGGCGTCATCTTCGTGCCCGAGGCCAGCCTGCCCAGCCATAACGGTGTCGGCATCGCCATGCCACCCTCAGGCAAGGGGGTCTCGCCTGCCGAGGCCGGCCTCACCGAGCGTCAGGCAGATGTGCTGGGCCTGATGGTCAAGGGGCGTTCTAACCGCGAGATCGCCGAGCTGCTCGGCCTGTCCGAAGGCACGGTCAAGATCCACATCACCGCCATCTTCAAGGCGCTCGGCGTTTCCAGCCGCACGCAGGCGCTGGTCGCCGTCACCAAGCACAACATCCGGCTCTAGCAACTACAGGCGGTAGCAGTAGAGCTGCGTCTGGCGTGCATCGTCGACGGCGATCACTTCGCTCGGCACGACATCCGGTACCGCGAAACTGTTGCTGACGAAGAGGCTCCCGGGCCTCATTTCCGCGCGCGCCTTTTCCCACAGCTCGGCCATCGGAACCGGCGACAGGAAGGCATAGACGACATCCATGTCGGCGAGTGAGGTCTTCCACAGGCTACCCCAGCGCCATTCGCAGTTGGCAAGACTCAGCATCAGCAACTTGCCGCCGAGCCAGGTCAGTGGTGCGTTCTCGACCCCGATACAGCGAATGTCCGGTCGCGCCTCGGCGAGCGGACGCAACATGCTGCCGAGTCCGGCGCCGAGGTCGAGGCAGTTGCCCGACGGCGGTACCAGGTCGGCAAGGGCCAGTGCGGTCTGCCGGTTGCTCAGATAGAGCGGCACCTGTCCGCTGAGCGCGCCGCGATACACCAGCAGCAGCGCGATCGCCGCGGCAAGGAACCAGCCCGGATCGATTTCCGCCTGCGCGACCAGCCAGGCGAGTGGCGCGAAGAGGCCATGGATCAGCCGCCACCACCAGGGCTGCTTCAGGAAGGTTGCCAGCAGTGCCGCTACGATGCCGATGGCCAGGGCGACGTGTCCCCAGGGCAAGGGCTCGCCGCGTACGCCGTAATAGGGCCAGGCGAGCGACAGCACCGCCATCAGGGCGGCAAACTGCAGGGCAAGTTGACGAAAATGTGGTTGAAGAAGCGGGCTCATGCGGCATTCCGGGGCTGCGAACGCCGCATTCTACCCGCCAGATGCTCAGCCGGCGGCCGCCACCGATCCTGCTGGCGCACTAATCAGCGCTGCCCGCAGGAGGGCTCGCTGCGCTTCCGCCTTCCCGACGTTGTCTGCCTTGACATGACCGAAGCCGCGAATCTGCTCGGGCAGGCTGGCGAGCCTTGTCGCGACGTCAGCGTTGCCTGCATCCAGCCGCTCGAGGATCAGTGCGATGTCGGCTTCGTAGTCGGTGATCAGCTGCCTTTCCATTCGTCGTTCTGCCGTCCTGCCGAAGATGTCGAACGATCCGCCGCGCAGGAAACGCAGCTTGGCGAGCAGGCCGAAGGCACGCATCATCCAGGGGCCGTAGGCCTGCTTCTTCGGGTGACCCGTGTTGTGGTCGATCTTCGCCAGCAGTGGCGGCGCGAGGTGGAAGTTGAGCCGGAAATCGCCTTCGAAGCTGTCACGGATCTTCGTCATGAAGGCCGGATCAGTGTAGAGCCGCGCGACTTCGTACTCGTCCTTGATCGCGAGCAGCTTGAAGTAGTGACGCGCGACAGCCTCGGTCAGCGAGGTGCTGCCCAGCGGCTGCTCGGCGGCCCGCACGCGCGCGACGAGGCTTCGGTAGCGTTCGCCATAGGCGGCGTCCTGATAGTCGATGAGGGTCGCAACGCGCTCGGCGATCATCGCGTCCAGCGACTTCGGCAGGGCGACGACGTTGTCGGCCTGCGCGAAGCGGCGTACGGCCTCGAGGTCGAATGCGGCACGGCGCCCCCACAGGAAGGCGCGCCGGTTCTTGTCGACGGCTGTGCCATTGAGCTCGAAGGCCCGGTCGAGCGCAGCTCCGGAAACCGGTACCAGCCCCTGCTGCCAGGCCACGCCAAGCAGGAAGGTGTTGGCGAAGATGGCGTCGCCCATCAGCTTCAGCGCCAGCGCCTGCGCGTCGAGGAAGAGCACGCTGCCTTCGCAGGAATCAGCGATGCGCTGCTCCATGCGGTCGAGCGGAAATTGCCAGTCCGGGTTCTTCGTGAACTCCGCGGTCGGTGTCTTCGCCAGATTCACGACAGCACGCGTCTTGCCTGCCTGCGTCTTCGCGATCGCTTCGTTGCCGGCGCTGACGACGAGGTCACCGCCGATCAGTGCATCAGCCTCGCCGGTCGCGATGCGGGCGGCGTGGATGTCGGCCGGCCGGTCGGCGATGCGCAGGTGCGAATAGACGGCGCCGAACTTCTGTGCGAGGCCGGTCATGTCGAGTACCGAGACGCCCTTGCCATCGATATGCGCGGCCATGCCGATCAGCGCGCCGATGGTGACGACGCCGGTGCCGCCGACGCCGGTGACGAGGATGTTGAAGGGCTTCGCCGTATCGGCCAGCGTCGGTGCCGGCAGCGCCGCGAAGTGGCGCTCGATGGCCTCGTTGGCGTCCATGGCCTTCGGCTTCTTCAACTGTCCGCCTTCGATGGTGACGAACGACGGGCAGAAACCCTTCAGGCACGAGAAGTCCTTGTTGCAGGCGGACTGGTCGATCTGGCGCTTGCGGCCGAACTCGGTCTCGACGGGCACGATCGACAGGCAGTTCGACTGCACGCCGCAGTCGCCGCAGCCTTCGCACACCGCGCTGTTGATGAACGTGCGCTTCGCCGGATCGTCCCACTTGCCCTGCTTGCGCAGGCGACGGCGCTCGGTCGCGCACGGCTGCTCGTAGATCAGGATCGAAATACCGGGATACTCGCGCAACTCGCGCTGCACGGTGTCGAGCTCGTCGCGGTGGCGGATCGGGATCGGCTTTCCGCCCGGCGTCGCGAGGCCGCTGACCTGCGCGTACTTGGCCGGCTCGTCGGTCACGATGACGATCCGCTCGATGCCTTCGCCTTCTAGCTGGCGCGTCATCTGCGGGATGGTCAGCGTACCGTCGACCGGCTGCCCGCCGGTCATCGCCACGGCATCGTTGTAGAGGATCTTGTAGGTGATCGGGTGGCCGGCGGCGACGCTCTGCCTGATCGCCAGCAGACCTGAATGGAAATAGGTGCCATCGCCAAGGTTGGCGAAGATGTGTTTTTCCTCGGTGAAGGGCGCCTGTCCGACCCACGGCACGCCTTCGCCGCCCATGTGGGTGAAGGTAGCTGTCTTGCGGTCCATCCACGTCACCATGTAGTGGCAACCGATGCCGGCGACGGCACGGGATCCTTCCGGCACGCGCGTCGAGGTGTTGTGCGGACAGCCGGAACAGAAGGTCGGCGTGCGCTGGGCGAGCACGATCGGCGCAGCGAGCGCCTTCTGCTTCGCTTCGATCAGTGCCAGCCGCTGCTGGATGCGGGAGGAGGTGAAGAAGCGGTCGATACGCGCAGCGATGACGCGCGCGATCTGGGCGACCGAGAGTTCGCCCGCCGCCGGCAGCAGCCATTCCCCGTGCGAGACGACGCCGCGGTTGTCCGGCGTCGAGGCCCATTCGCCCTTTTCGTCGAACTTGCCGATGACGCGCGGACGGACATCCTCGCGCCAGTTGTAGAGCTCTTCCTTGAGCTGGTATTCGATCAGCTGCCGCTTCTCCTCGATGACGAGGATTTCCTCCAGCCCTTCGGCGAATTCGCGCACGCCTTCCGACTCGAGCGGCCAGACCATGCCGACCTTGTACAGGCGGATGCCGATCTCGGCGGCGAGTGCGTCATCGATGCCCAGTTCGTCGAAGGCCTGGCGCACGTCCAGATACGACTTGCCGGAGGTGATGATGCCGAGCCTCGGGGCGGGGGAGTCGATGACGACGCGGTTGATGTTGTTTGCGCGCGCGTAGGCGAGTGCCGCGTAGAGCTTGAAGTGCAGCAGCCGGCGCTCCTGCTCGTGGCGGTCGTCCGGCCAGCGGATGTTGAGGCCGCCTTCCGGCAGTTCGAAATCGGTCGGGGTGACGATCTGCAGCGACAGCGGGTCGATGTCGACCGAGGCCGAGGTCTCGACGGTGTCGGCCAGCGCCTTCAGCGCCACCCAGCAGCCTGAATAGCGGCTCATCGCCCAGCCATGCAGGCCGTAGTCGAGATACTCCTGCACGTTGGCCGGGTAGAGCACCGGCATCATCACTGCCTTGAAGATGTGGTCGGTCTGGTGCGGCAGGGTGGATGATTTTGCGTTGTGGTCGTCGCCGGCGATGACCAGTACGCCGCCATGCTTCGAGGTGCCGGCCGCATTGGCGTGGCGGAAGACGTCGCCGCAACGATCGACGCCCGGCCCCTTGCCGTACCACATGCCGAAGACGCCGTCGTACTTGGCGCCGGGAAACAGGTTTAGTTGCTGCGCGCCCCAGACCGCGGTGGCGGCGAGGTCTTCATTGACGCCGGGCTGGAAGACGACGTGCTGTGGTTCGAGAATCTTCTTCGCCGCCCAGTAGGCCTGGTCGACGCCGCCCAGCGGGCTGCCGCGATAGCCGGACACGAATCCGGCGGTATTGAGTCCGGCTGCGAGGTCACGCTGGCGCTGCAGGAGCGGCAGGCGGACGAGGGCTTGTGAACCGGTGAGAAAGACACGTCCCGAGGCGCGGGTGTATTTGTCCTCGAGCGTGATCGAGAGATCGCTCATTGTGAGACTCCTCCGTTGGCTGTGATCCGGTCACGTTCTTGTGGAGCGCGCCGGGCGATTGTCGTCGTCGCCGGTGGGCGACGGAGCGCATTGTATGTGACCGCATAAGCGCCGTAACGTTGCGGCGCAGCAGGCGAGGGCGGGTCGGTATAATCCGCCGCATTTCCATCCGAACCGAAAGCGCGACCCCATGGCCGGAGCCAGCCTGCTTGCCCTGCTCGACGATATCGCAACCATCCTCGACGACGTCGCCGTGATGACCAAGGTCGCCGCCAAGAAGACCGCCGGCGTGCTTGGCGACGATCTGGCGCTGAATGCCGAGCAGGTTTCTGGCGTGCGCGCCGAGCGCGAACTGCCGGTGGTCTGGGCGGTGGCCAAGGGCTCGCTGGTCAACAAGGCGATCCTGGTGCCGACGGCACTGGCGATCAGCGCCGTGGCACCCTTCCTGGTGATCCCGCTGCTGATGATCGGCGGACTCTACCTCTGCTACGAAGGCGTCGAGAAGCTGGCCCACAAGTGGCTGCATCGTGGCGATGCTGAAGCCGAACATCAGGCCGAACTGGCGGCAGTGGCCGACGAGAACGTCGATCTCGTCGCCTACGAGAAGGAAAAGATCAAGGGTGCGATCCGCACCGACTTCGTGCTCTCTGCCGAGATCCTCGTCATTGCGCTCGGCACCGTCGCTGACAAGCCCTTCGCGACGCAGGCGGCGGTGATGGTCGGCATTGCCGTCATCATGACTGCAGGGGTCTACGGACTGGTCGCGGGCATCGTCAAGATGGACGACGTCGGCGCGCATCTCGTGCAGAAGCCGGGTGCAGCCGCACAGGCGATCGGGCGCATGCTGCTTGCCGCAGCGCCGAAGATCATGAAGGCGCTGACGGTGATCGGCACGCTGGCCATGTTCCTCGTCGGCGGCGGCATCCTCACGCACGGCGTGCCGCCGCTGCATCACCTGCTGGAGGGGGTGGCGGCTGCGGCGGGCTTCATCGGGCCGCTGCTCGGCGCGATGCTCGATGCGCTGATCGGGGTGGTGGCAGGTGCTCTGGCGCTAGGCGTAATGTCCCTCGTAGCCCGACTGCGCAGCGCGCGCTCTGCCGCATAAGGTTGATTTGGCTGAGCACTTTAGTGTTGGGCTGATTAGTTGTTCTGCGCGCGCAGTTTTGCTGATTCTTTTCGTAATAGGCGGAGCCCTGCGGTCAATGGGATGCTCGCCAGCAAACCAAGCATGACTGCCATGGCAGCATCGAACCAACGCGAATTCCTTCGGTTGTTGATCGATGCGTCACCATCTTTAAGGACTTCTCCGGCCCGCTCTATATGTAATGCTCGCGATCGGCAGTAAAACGGCCCGCTGGTGTAACCGACTACGATCTCATCCCCAATAAATGAGTCCAGTTTTCGTGTAAAGGCGTTGTCTGTCGAGAAGCTACGTGGCCCGTCTTTGAATTGGACGAGGAAGGATCCTCCCATCCGAGTGCTGCGGCTTGTCTCAAGCAGAAATCCTGTCTGATAGCTCAACTCCTGTTTAGAGACGGGGAGACAGTAGGTGTCGATGGTCGGGCTTAGTCCAAGCGCTGCGAGGCCGAAACCAAAGCAGATAATGGCAATGGGGGCTAGCGTTTCTCTGCCAAACCAGTAGCCGCGCAACCAGAAGCCTAGCGCTGTAGGTGGACGTGCCATATTTCCGTGTGCTTTCGGCGCCTTGCGTGTTCGCCTGCTACGGCAAAATTTTTCCGGGGTTGAGCAAATCGTCCGGGTCGAGCGCATGCTTCAGCGCACGCATCACCTCGACGGCCCCCTCGCCGTGCTCGCGCACCATGAATTTCTTCTTGCCGAGCCCGATGCCGTGCTCGCCGGTGCAGGTGCCTTCCATGGTCAGCGCGCGCTCGACGACGCGCTCGTTGATCCACTCGGCTTCCTGCATGTCCTTCTCGTTGGCGGCGTCGACGAGCACGACCAGGTGAAAGTTGCCGTCGCCGACGTGGCCGAAGAGCATGATCGGTATCGATACCTGCTTCAGGTCCTCGTTGGTGGCCGCAATGCATTCGGCGAGGCGCGAGATCGGGACGCAGACGTCGGTCGGGAATGCGCGGCCGCCGGGCTTCATCTGCAGGCAGGCGAAGTAGGCGTCGTGTCGTGCCTGCCAGA
>JAKJEY010000019.1:0-302 GCA_022705165.1 Pseudomonadota bacterium | reverse complement strand
GCCTCGCTGCCGTGAAATTCGAAGAAGAGGGTCGGGCGCTCAGGCAGCGTCGTCTTGCTGAAGCGGTTGATGGCGGTCAGCGTCAGTGCGTCGAGCAGTTCGATGCGGGCGACCGGAATGCCCATCTGGATGGTCTGGATGACAGTGGTGACTGCCGCGTCAATGCTCGGGAAGGCGCAGACAGCGGCGGACATCGCCTCCGGCACCGGGTAGAGCTTCACGGTGAGTTCAGTGACGATGCCGAGCGTCCCCTCCGAGCCGACGAAGAGCCGGGTCAGGTCGTAGCCGGCCGAGGATTTCTT
>JAKJEY010000199.1 GCA_022705165.1 Pseudomonadota bacterium | reverse complement strand
AACAGGGGCAGATTCGGTTGCAGCGCAACCGGCAACCAGTTTTTCACCATGAAACCATAGACCAGCACGCCCGCAACGGCGCCCCAGGCACCCGCCCAGGTCTTTCCAGGGCTGATGTTCGGTGCCAGCTTGCGCTTGCCGAAAGCGCGGCCGGAAAAATAGGCAGCAACGTCAGCTGCCCACACCAGCGCCAGAATGCTGACCAGGGTCCAGGGGCCCAACTGCCGTAGCTGGACGAATGCCAGCAAGGTCGGAAAAAGTACCAGCGCGCCGCCACAGCCAGCACGGCAACAACAGTAACCAGAAAACGACTGCCGGGACGTAGAGCCAGCGGCCGAATTTCCAGGCCAGCGCTTCACTCCACCCTTCCCCGCCCATGGTGGCGGGAAACAGAAGTACCGTTATGCCGCTGACGCAACCGACCATAACGCCAAGGGCGACACGTCCATTGCGGGACAGCTTCATGAAACCGCCCCACTCCCAACCGGCGATGACAGAAAGAAGGGCAACCAGCCACGCCCAGCCCGCTGGCGCGGTGATGACCCGCGTCTTAAGCATCTAGATCGGAATGCTTCGCGTCAGCCTTGCAGCTGGCGGATACGGGGGGATGAGGGTCAGCGACGAGCTGTTCGCTGGTACGGCCGAAGCGACGCTCGCGCTGTTGAAACGATGCAATGGCCTTGTCCAGGGCCTCATCGTTGAATTCCGGCCACAGCGTCTGGGTGAAATAGAACTCGGCGTAGGCGAGTTGCCAGAGCAGGAAATTGCTCACCCGCTCTTCACCGCCGGTACGGATGAACAGGTCGGGCTCCGGCGCATAGTGCATCGAAAGATAGGGAGCGAGGTCCGACTCCTGCCACTGACCAGCCTTCTCCGGCTCGGCCTGCGCCAGGCGATTGGCAGCCTGCAGAATGTCCCAGCGGCCGCCATAGTTGGCGCAGATAGTAAGGATCAGGCGATCGTTGCCGGCGGTTTTTTCTTCCGCAGCAGCGATCATGTCGCGCAATCCGCTGTCGAACCGGCTGAGGTCACCGACCACCTTGAGGCGAACGCCGTTCCGATCGAGCTTGACCACTTCATGGCGAAGCGCCTTGACGAAGAGCTGCATCAGCAGCGTCACTTCCTCTTCAGGGCGCCGCCAGTTCTCCGAACTGAAGGCAAACAGTGTCAGGTACCCGATGCCACGTTCCAGGCAGGCGCGGACCATCTCGCGGACAGTCTCGACGCCGCGCGTATGCCCGGCAACACGCGGCATGAAACGCTTCTTCGCCCAACGCCCGTTGCCGTCCATGATGATGGCCACATGGCGAGGAACCCTTCCGCTCGCCGGGACGCCGAGAGTCGAACTGACAAATCGCGACATCGTGCCGGCCTCAGACCGCCATCAGCTCGCTCTCCTTCTGAGCGAGCATCTTGTCGATTTCGGCGACGTACCTGTCGGTGAGCTTCTGGATGTCGTCCTGGGCGCGACGCTCGTCGTCCTCCGAGATATCCTTTGATTTCACGCCATCCTTCAGATGGGCATTGGCATCGCGGCGCAGATTGCGCACGGCGACCTTGGCATTTTCGCCTTCGTGCTTGACGACCTTGGTCAGCTCCTTGCGGCGCTCCTCGGTCAGCGCCGGCATCGGCACGCGGATCAGTTCGCCCTGCGTAGCCGGATTGAGGCCCAGATCGGAATCACGGATGGCCTTCTCGACCTTACCCACCATCGGCTTTTCCCAAGGCTGGACGCCAATGGTGCGGGCGTCGACCAGAGTCACGTTCGCGACATTGGCCAGCGGAACCATGGAACCGTAATACTCGACCTGGATGTGGTCGAGCAGGCCGGTGTGGGCACGGCCGGTGCGGATTTTCGCGAGGTCGTTCTTCAACGCCTCGAGCGATTTCTGCATCTTCGATTCGGTATTCTTCTTGATATCGGCGATCATCGAAATTTCTCCTTCAGCAATAGACCAGCGTGCCTTCGTTCTCGCCCATCACGACGCGCTTCAGCGCGCCGCTCTTGAAGATCGAGAAGACATTGATCGGCAGTTTCTGGTCGCGGCACAGCGCAAACGCAGTCGCATCCATGACCCCGAGGCCACGGGAAATTGCTTCGTCGAAGCTGATCCGGTCGTAACGCGTCGCGGACGCATCCTTCTTCGGATCAGCGGTATAAATGCCATCGACCTTGGTCGCCTTGAGCACGATCTCGGCACCGATCTCGGCGCCACGCAGTGCAGCAGCCGTGTCGGTGGTGAAAAACGGGTTGCCGGTACCGGCTGCAAAGATCACGATCCGGCCCTGCTCGAGGTAGCGGATGGCCTTGCCGCGAATGTACGGCTCGACCACCTGCTCGATCGACAGTGCCGACTGCACACGACAGGGAATGCCGGCAACGCGCATCGCATCCTGCATGGCGAGGCTGTTCATGACCGTCGCCAGCATGCCCATGTAGTCGGCCTGGGCGCGATCCATACCGGTAGCAGCGGGAGCAACACCCCGGAAGATGTTGCCGCCACCGATGACCACGCCGATCTGCACCCCCATGTCGGCAACCGCCTTGATCTCCTGGACGATCTCGCCGATGGTCTGGCGATTGATGCCGTAGGCGTCGCCACCCATCAGGGCTTCGCCCGAGAGCTTGAGGAGGATGCGCTTGAACTTGGGTGTGCTGTCGGTCATGGTCTCGTAGTTACCTCTTTTGGAACTGGTTACTTCTGTGCAGCGGCGGCAGCCTGGGCAGCCACTTCAGCAGCGAAGTCGGACACCTTCTTCTCGATGCCTTCACCGACGATGTACAGCGTGAAGCCGGCGATCGATGCGCCCTTCGCCTTCAGCAGCTGTTCGATCGTCTGCTTGCCGTCTTCGGCCTTGACGAAGACCTGTGCGAGCAGGGTGACTTCCTTCAGGAACTTCTGCACCGTACCGTCGGCGATCTTTTCCAGCATCGCTTCCGGCTTGTTGTCAGCGCGGGCCTTCTCGATCGCCACACGACGCTCGGTGTCGATCAGGTCCTGCGAGACGCCAGAGGCGTCCAGCGACTTCGGCTTCGAGGCGGCAATGTGCATGGCAATATCCTTGCCCAGCTGCTCGTCACCGCCGACCAGATCCAGCA
>JAKJEY010000198.1 GCA_022705165.1 Pseudomonadota bacterium | reverse complement strand
ATTGCATCGGCGCAAGACGCGTTTTCTGGCGGCGCTGATGCTGCTGTCCGTCGGCTATTTTTTCCTGCTGCCGGTGTCCGCCGCGTGGTACCCCGAGTTCTTCCGTATACGTATTGCCGGCGCGATCAATGTCGGCATCGTCTTCGCGCTGTCGGAATTTGCGATGGCCTGGGCGGTGGCGGCGCTCTACCTGCTGCGGGCCAATCGCGAATTCGACCGGCTGACAGCGGACATCCAGCGGGAAATCATGGCGCAACGTCGCTCAAAGCGGCTGCCATGCTGCTCCTGACCTTCCCGGCGCTGGTGCTGGCTGCCGGGCCTGCGCCGGAGGCCGTGGTGCCGCCGCAGCACCGCTGGCTGACCTTCGCCGTCTTTTCCGTAGTCATCGCCATCACGCTGATGATCACCTACGTTGCGGCGAAGCGCGTGCGCACGCCGGCGGATTTCTACACTGCCGGCGGCAGCCTTTCCGGCCTGCAGAACGGCTGGGCCATTGCCGGCGATTACCTTTCCGCGGCCTCGTTTCTCGGCATCGCGGGACTCATCTCGCTGTGGGGCTACGACGGCTTCATGTACTCCGTCGGCTGGCTGGTCGCCTATATCGCGGTGCTGCTGGTGATTGCCG
The DNA here is from genome assembly GCA_022705165.1 of Pseudomonadota bacterium. GTDB lineage: Bacteria > Pseudomonadota > Gammaproteobacteria > Burkholderiales > Rhodocyclaceae > Proximibacter. Next base: position 2,484 of record JAKJEY010000198.1, on the reverse strand, counting down.
AACCCTGCCGCAACATCGGCAAGTACACGCTCTCCGACATCCTTGCCTATCGCAACAACCCGCGCCTGGCGCGCGTACTCGGTGCGCTTTCCGTGATTACCGTCTCGACCTTCTACCTCGTTGCCCAGCTGGTTGGCGGTGGCGTGCTGGTGAAGGCATTGATCGGGATCGACTACGAAGTGTCGGTGCTCGTCGTCGGCATCGTCATGCTCAGCTACGTCATCTTCGGTGGCATGGTGGCAACCACCTGGGTTCAGGTCGTCAAGGCGGTGCTGCTGGTGCTGGCCTCGCTGCTCATGGTGCTCATGGTCTGGTCCCAGTACGGTTTCTTCGGCGATTTCTTCGCCAGCGTTGTCGGTGACCCGAGGGTGCAGGCGCGCGTCGCCTTCCTGCTTGGTGATGCGGCGAAGAACATGACGCCGGCGGAGCTCGGGCAACGCTTCCTCGAACCCGGCCTGCTGTTTTCCGCACCGGTCGATCAGATCTCGCTCGGTCTGGCGCTGGTCTTCGGCACCGCCGGCTTGCCGCACATCCTGATGCGCTTCTTCACCGTGCCCACGGCACGTGCCGCGCGCAGTTCCGTGATCTGGGCGATGGTCATCATCGGCGGTTTCTACCTGCTGACGCTGTTCCTCGGGCTGGGCGCTGCAATGAAGGTCGGTGCGCCGGCCATCCTCGAGGTCGACACCGGCGGCAACATGGCGGCACCCTTGCTGGCCCAGGCATTGGGCGGTGGCGCAGACAGCATGCTGGGCAATTTCATGCTCGCCTTCGTCGCGGCCGTCGCCTTCGCCACCATCGTCGCCGTCGTTGCCGGCCTGCTGCTCGCGGCGACTTCGGCCATTGCCCACGATCTCTACATCGGCGTCATCCGCAACGGGCAGGCCGGGCTCGACCTTCAGGTGCGCGCCGGCCGGCTGGCGGCGATCGGCTTCGGCATTGTCGCGATCGTGCTCGGCATCGTTGCCAAGGGGCAGAACGTCGCGCACATGGTGGCCCTCGCCTTTGCGGTGGCTGCCTCGGCGAACTTCCCGTGCATCCTGCTGACGCTGTTCTGGCGGCGCTGCAATACCGGCGGCATCGTCGCCGGCATGATCGTCGGCTCGCTGGCCGCCATCGGACTCGTTCTCGTCTCTCCGAACATGACGTACCCGCTCGAAGTGAAGGCGGCAGCGCAGCGCCTGCTCGACGATGCCCCGCGCCAGCTGGCCTGGATCGAGGCGGAGCTTTCCTCCGGCGACCTGCCGCGCATCGAGCTGGCGAAGAAGGCGCGCACCGCCCTCGGGCGCAAGGTCGTTCAGGCCAGGAGCGAGCTTGAACGCTATCGCAACGACGATACCTCGCTGGTCGGCCTGCGCGCCCCGCTTTTCGAACTGCGCAATCCGGGGCTGATTTCCGTGCCGCTCGGTTTTCTGGCCGTCCTCCTTGGCTCGCTCTTCTACCGCGACCCGCGCGCACTCGCCGTCTGGGACGAGTTCTATGTGCGCCAGAATATCGGGGCCGTGCCTGGCGAGGGGACGGACAGGCGATGAGCGGCCAAACAGGTTTTGACGCCCACGACTTCGGCCGCTATAATGCGCCCCTCTTGGCCAGTTAGCTCAGTTGGTAGAGCAGCGGATTGAAAATCCGCGTGTCCGTGGTTCGATTCCGCGACTGGCCACCAGATACGAAAACGGCCCGCCTTGTGCGGGCCGTTTGCTTTTCGTGGCCGGCTAGACCAGGTTGTTTTCCTTCAGGTGCTTCTGGTAGAGCAGCAGGTACTGCTCGTCGGCCTTCTTCAGGCGCTCCGCGGCGAGGCGGAAGAAGATCTGCAGCATCTTCGACTGCAGCGCTGGCGAGGCCTTGTGCAGGTGGCTGTACGGCCATTTGCCGACGGTGACGGTGTCGACGGCAGTGACGGTGGCGCTGCGCGTGCTGGGCGTGGTTTCGGCGAAGGCGAGCTCGCCGAACAGGGTGCCGGCGTTCAGCCAGTTGATCAGCTTGCCCTGCTGGGTCACCTTGGCCTCTCCCTTGAGCAGCAGGTAGCAGGATTTCGCGTCCATGCCTTCCTGCACGAGGACAGTGCCGGGTGGCACCCGGTGCCAGCGTGAAATGCGCAGCAGTTCCCACAGCTGGGCGCCGTTGAGATCGGCGAGTAGGGGCAGTTGCCGCAGCTGGTCGTAGAGTTCGGCCTGGGCCGGCTTCTTGCGCGGGTCGGTGGTGTCCGCTTCGAGGCTGGGCAGTAGCTCAGAGAGTGCCGCGAGAACGGCAGGCCAGTCGGTGAAGCGTTCTTCGAGGTTGCGGGCGATCATGCGGCCGACGAGCGTTTCGAACGCGGGCGGCAGGTCGGCGCGCAGGTCCGAGAGACGTGGCGGGTCGCTGTTGAGGATCTGGTACATCAGCGATGCCGGGCTGTCGGCGCGGAATGGCTGTTGTCCCGTGAGCAACTGGAAGAGGACGATCCCCAGCGCGTAGATGTCGGCCTGCGGCGTCACCCAGTGGCGG
>JAKJEY010000197.1 GCA_022705165.1 Pseudomonadota bacterium | reverse complement strand
CGCTGCTCGTTGCGCTGCCGTTCCTGCCGCAGCGCAAGAGCGGCCCGATCGCCGTCGTCGATCCTGCCAACTGCAACGGCTGTACACGCTGCCAGGTGGATTGCCCCTACGCCGCCGTCACCATGGCACTGCACCCGACGCGTCGCAGTTATCAGGTCGCCGTCGTCGATGCCTCACTCTGCGCCAGTTGCGGCATCTGCGCCGGATCATGCCCGTCGTCTACACCCTTCCGCAGCCAGGAAACCCTGCTCACCGGCATCGACATGCCGCAGATGCCTGTCGATGCCTTGCGCGGACAACTGGAAGCAAAGCTCGCGGCGCTCTCCGGCGATACGCGCATCGTCGTGTTCGGCTGCGATCACGGCGCCGGCCTCGCCGCACTGGACGCCCCCGACACGGCAACGATGAGTCTGCTCTGCGCCGGCATGCTGCCGCCCTCGTTCGTCGAGTATGCCCTGCGCACTGGCGCCGATGGTGTCATGATCGCCAGCTGCCGCCATGGCGGATGCGAGTACCGTCTTGGAGAGCGCTGGACGATTGAGCGGCTCGCGCGCCAGCGGGAACCGCAATTGCGCGGCAAGGTTCCGGCCGAGCGGCTGGCCGCCGTTTTCGTTTCGTCCAACGACGCGGCAACCCTGTCCGCTGCCGTCGCCGATTTCAGGATTCGTCTGCGCGGCCTCGCCGGCGCCGACAACACGCTTCAACCTTACCTTCGGAGAACCGCCCACCATGCTTAAGCCCGCCGCCGCCATTGCCGGTCAGGTCGTCCTATATGGCGCCTTTGCCGCGTTCATCGGCTATTTCGCCACGGACCCCAAATTCAGGCAGATTCCGGATGATGTCGCCGTAATCAAGGTTTCGTTCAGCCACCTCGGCGACCGCGAGTGCCGCAAGCGTACCCCGGAAGAGCTCGCCAAGCTGCCGCCGAACATGCGCGGACCGATGGACTGCCCGCGTGAGCGTTCCGACATCAAGGTCGAGATCGACATCGACGACAAGAATGTCATCACCCACACGCTGCACCCGACCGGGCTCTACAAGGATGGGATCTCGACGATGTACCGGCGCCTGGAACTCAAGGCCGGTCCGCACAAAATCGCTGCCCGCATGCAGGACAACGTCAAGCTGGAAGGCTGGAAATACGTCAAGGAGGAAACGATCGATCTGAAGCCGGCACAGAATCTCGTGATCGACTTCCACCCCGACCACGGCGGCCTCTTCTTCAAGTAAGCCGTTCCAGACACATACGCCCTCCATCCCTATCGAGCGGAAAAGACAATGGTCAAGCTACTGCAAGCCCTTCTGCGCTGGTGTTTCATGCGCGTCGAAAACCTGTTCAACCTCGCCTTCGGCGACAAGCTGAACCCCTTCTACCATCTCGGCACGATCAGTTTCTGGCAGTTCTGGCTGCTGGTCGGAACCGGTTTCTATCTCTACATCTTCGCCGACACCGGCGTGCATAACGCCTTCGAGTCAGTCGAGGCGATCACGCACGACCAGTGGTGGGCCGGCGGCATCATGCGCTCGATCCACCGCTATGCGACCGACGGCATGATCCTGACAATGATCCTGCACCTGATCCGCCACTTCGCGTACGACCGCTACCGCGGCTTCCGCGCCTTCTCGTGGATCACCGGTGTCGTGCTGCTGATCCTCGTGTACGTCGCGGGCATCAACGGTTTCATGCTGGTCTGGGATCAGCTCGCACAGTTCATCGTCATCGCGATTGCCGAATGGTTCGATGTGCTGCCGATGTTCAATGGCACCGTGATCCGCAACTTCCTCTACGAGGGCAGCGTCAACAGCCGTCTGTTCACCCTCCTCGCCTTCTTCCACATCGGTGCCCCGCTGATCGTCGTCTTCATCATGTGGGTGCATGTGCAGCGCGTACCGCGTGCGCACATCAACCCGCCGGTGCCGATCCGCTACGCCGTGACGCTGATGTTCATCGCACTGTCGCTCGTCAAGCCGGTGCTCAGCCAGGGCGGCGAAGCCGATTTCTCGATCGTGCCGAACAACATCGGTTTCGACTGGTTCGAGCTCGGCGTACTGGCGCTGGTGTACGTGATGGATCCGATGAAGCTGTGGTACGCCGTCGTCGCCGTCGGCATCCTGTTCGTGCTCATTCCCTGGCTGCCCCCGAAGAGCAAGGGCTCGGCCAAGTCGGAAGCCGCCATCACGCTGCACCCGGCCAACCGCGCAGTGAAGCAGCGCTTCGACGAAACGATTCTGGACGCCAGCCTGCGCCAGGACGTGAACATTCCGTACGAATGCCGCAATGGCGGCTGCGGCGTCTGCAAGTGCACGGTGCTCGCCGGCAAGGTCGATCCCGGCCTTTACCAGCCGAACGCCCTGTCGCCCGAGGAGCTGGCGCAAGGCAAGGTGCTTGCCTGCTGCGCGACGGCGCTCGAGGATTGCGAGATCGAGTATGACGCCTCGGCTGTCCGCACCAACATCAAGGAATATACGGCCAGCGTCGTCGACATGACGAAGCTGACCCACGACGTGATGCGCGTGACGCTGAAGCTGCCGAACAAGGACCGTATCCCGTTCAAGGCCGGCCAGTACATCAACATCATCCTCGATGACGGCCAGCGCCGTGCCTTCTCGTTCGCCAACCCGCCGCACTTCGGCGACATCATCGAACTGCAGATCCGTCTGATGCCGGGCGGCAGGTTCACGACGCACGTCTTCGAAGGCATGAAGGTCGGCGACCAGGTGCGCTTCGAAGGCCCGGTCGGCGATTTCACGCTGCGCGAATCCGAGCGCCCGATCGTCTTCGTCGCCGGCGCTACCGGCTTCGCTCCGGTCAAGAGCATGGTGGAGGATGCCTTCCGTCGCGGCATCAAGCGCCAGATCCACCTCTACTGGGGCGTCAAGCAGCTGAAGGATCTCTATCTGCCGGAACTGCCGCAGCAGTGGGCGAAGGAACATGCCAACTTCCACTTCATCCCGGTGCTTTCGGAACCCGCGCCGGAGGACAACTGGAGTGGCCGTACCGGCATGGTGCACGAAGCGATCCTGACCGACTTCCCCGAACTCAAGGGGCACGAGATCTATGCCTGCGGTTCGGTGCGCATGGTCGAGGCGATCTTCCCCTTCCTCAAGGCACATGGGGCCGAGGATGGTCAGTGCTTCTCGGATGCCTTCACGCTGTCGGCACGTTCGATGGCCTACCAGCCGCCGCTGAAGCAGTAAGCCTGCCGGCCCTGCCC
>JAKJEY010000196.1 GCA_022705165.1 Pseudomonadota bacterium | reverse complement strand
TGTGGCGCATGGCGCAGGTGGGCATGTTGCCCAAACCGGCCTTGTTCCTGTGCGACCGCGACGAACTCCGCGGACAGGCTTACACCAAGCTCAAGGCGGCCTTCGGCGGCGGTGCGCGGATCGTCGAGACGGTGCGCGGCCAGAACGCCGCCGCCAATGCCCGAGTGCACATCGCCACCTACCAGACGCTGGGCATCGACGAGAACGGAGACGGCAGTTTCCTTACCGACCACTACGGCGAGGATGCCTTCAGCGTCATCATCATCGACGAATGCCATCGCTCGGCCTGGGGCAAGTGGTCACAGGTGCTCACGCGCAACCCCAATGCCATCCACATCGGCCTGACGGCCACGCCGCGCAAGCTGAAACCGCCGAAGCACGAAAAGAAGTCGAAGGACGTCGAGTCGGCCATCGCCGAGGACGAGGCGATCACGGCGCACAACGTGCAGTACTTCGGCGAACCGGTCTATGAATACACCTTGGCGCAGGCGCAGGAAGACGGCTATCTGGCTGCCTGCGAAATCGAGAAGCGCAAGGCCGACATCGATGCGCGCGTATTCACTCGTGAGGAGATCCTGAAAGCAGGTGTCCGGGACATCCGCACCGGCAAGCCACTGGGTGAGGAGGATCTGACCAAAGCCGAATACACCGGCAAGGACTTCGACGACGAACTGTTCATCGATCTGCGCACGCCCGCCATGTGCGCCGATCTGTTCAAGCTGCTGTGCGAGAACGGCGGTCCGGAACAGAAGGTCATCATCTTCTGCACCCGCGATTTGCACGCCGACCGCGTGGCGATGCAGATGAACAACCTCTACGCGCACTGGTGCCAGGCCAACGGCAGGCCACGCAAGGACGACTACGCCTTCAAATGCACCGCCAGCGGGGGTGCCGACAAGATCGAGGTCATGCGCGGCAGTGGCGAGCGCGCCTTCATCGCCTGCACGGTGGACCTGCTGGAAGCCGGCGTGGACATCGAGCGCCTGAATGCGGTGGTGTTCTTCCGCTACCTGCAATCGGCGATCAAGTTCTACCAGATGGTCGGGCGCGGCACGCGCATCCACGAGGAGACGCAGAAGTACAAGTTCTGGCTGTACGACTACACCGGCGTCACCGACCTGTTCGGGGTTGACTTCATCACCAACCCGCCGCGTTCCGGCGGCGGGAGTGATGGTGGCGGCGGGGCCGGTGACGACGATGGCGAAAGCCACGAGGGTGGGCCGCGTGTCGCAGAAATCCGCTCGCAGTACAGGGTCATCGTCAACCCGCAGGGTCGTTTCATCCTGGTCAACCGGGGAGGCGTGGCGACACCCGTTCCCGTCGACGAATACCGCCGCGAAGTCATCGCGCGGGTGCTGAGCGAGGCACACGACCTCGACGAGTTCCGCGCGTTGTGGATCGAGGCGAAGAAGCGCCGGCAGCTGATCGATCATCTGCTCGGCGATCATTTCAGCCCGGACGTGATTCGCAATGTCGACCACATGGACGACTTCGATCTGTACGACTTCTTCGGCAAGCACGGCTACCACGCCCGCGCGCTGCGCAGGCCGGAGCGGGGCGCGGCCTATGTGAACGCCAACGCGGCCTGGTTTGCCGGCATGGATGCCAAGCCGGCCATCGTGCTCAAGAGTCTCGCGTCCCAGTTCGCGCAGGGCGGCACCGATGCGCTGGAAACACCAGCGCTGTGGGCCGTGCCGGAAATTGCACAGGCCGGCGGCCTGGATGCGCTGCGCCTGCTCGGCCGGCCGACGCAGGTGATGCAGGACGCCAAGATGAGGTTGTTTGGCGCATGAGCCGTCAACCTACGCTGGGTCATGTTCTGCTCGACATTCAGGCCGGCAAGAGCTTTCAGACTGCCGAAGTACTTGCGCGACCGGATGAACTCGGCGTGTTGAAGGTCAGTGCGGTGACTTGGTCCGAATTTCAACCGAACGAAGCCAAGTCGCTTGTAGACGCGTACGAACCTGAAGCGAGCCACCGCGTTTGCAGGGGCGACCTGCTGATATCCCGCGCAAACACAAAGGAATTCGTAGGTGCGGTAGTACTGGTTGAGCGCGACTACCCATTTCGTTTGCTCTCAGACAAAACGCTTCGCCTGGTGATCGATGAGGAGCGAGCCGCGAAGGAGTACTTGCTCTTCGCCCTTCGAGCACCCAAGGCACGACAACACATTGAGCATTACGCAACAGGAACCAGTGACTCCATGCGGAACATCGCACAAGGGGTTATTGCATCTATCCCCATTGACTTGCCATCACTGGATGAGCAGCTTCGCGTTGCCACCCGCCTGAAAGCCCAACTGGCCGAAGTCGAAACCGCGCGGCAGGCGGCGCAGGTGCAGGTGCGCGATGCCAATTTGTTGCGCCAGCGTCTCCTCCGGCAAGCCTTCGATGACTTGCGTGACGTGCCGCACAAGGTGTTGGGTGAGTGGGCCAGCACCACCAGCGGCTCCACGCCTTCGCGTGGCGACAAACGCTACTGGTCGCCCGCCGAAATTCCGTGGGTGAAAACTGGCGAGGTTGCCTTTGCTCCGATTGCGGCCACCGAAGAATCCATCTCTCGCCGAGCGCTCGCCGAATGCTCGCTCACACTGCTTCCGCCGAAGTCCGTGCTGATTGCGATGTACGGCCAAGGCAAAACACGCGGCCAGTCGGCGCTGTTGGAGATCGAAGCCGCCACCAATCAGGCTTGTTTCGCCATCTTGCCCAACGAAACATGGGATGCCGATTTCATGCATCACTGGTTGATGGCTTCGTATGACGATTTGCGTGGCTTGTCGGACGGACGTGGCGGCAACCAGGCCAACTTGAATGGCGGGTTGTTGAACGCGCTGGAAATTCCCGCGCCCGACGTTGACGAGCAACGGCGCATCGTCGCCCGCCTGAGAGCCCAGTTGGCCGAAGCGGATTCCGTTGCCCAGGCGGCTTCCGCGCAGCTGGCCGACATCGAGCGTTTGCCGCAACGCCTGCTCGCGCGGGCCTTCACGGAAACAGGAGAATTCGAATGAGTCGGAAGAAGATCGGCGACGCGCAGCAGGCGAGCTTCGATGGCATTCGCCGCAACGACGAGGCGGGCAACGAGTACTGGCTGGCGCGCGAGCTGGCGCCGTTGCTGGACTACGCACAGTGGCGCAATTTCCTGCTGGTCGTGGACAAGGCCCGGACCGCCTGCCAGCAGGCAGGGAACCCCGTGGCCGACCATTTTGCTGATGTCAGCAAAATGGTCGACATCGGCTCCGGTGCCCAGCGCCCGGTCGACGACGTGCG
>JAKJEY010000195.1 GCA_022705165.1 Pseudomonadota bacterium | reverse complement strand
CGCCCGGGTCTACAAGGGCGACATGGAAGCGTTCGGCACGGCCAAGGACTTCCCGTATGTCGGCACCACCTACCGCCTGACCGAGCATTTCCACTACTGGACCAAGTTCTCCAAGATCAACGCGATCATGCAGCCGGAACAGTTCGTGGAAATCGGCGAGGAACTGGCGAAGGAAAAGGGCATCAAGGCCGGCGACCGCGTCAAGGTCCGCTCCAACCGAGGCTTCATCAAGGGCGTGGCAGTGGTCACCAAGCGCATCAAGACGCTCGAGGTTGACGGCAAGAAGGTGCATACCATCGGCATCCCGATCCACTACGGTTTCAAGGGGGTGACGAAGCCAGGCTTCATCACCAACACCCTGACGCCGTATGTCGGTGACGCCAACACGCAGACGCCGGAATACAAGGCGTTCCTCGTCAACGTCGAAAAGGTCTAAGGAGAACTGTTATGGCATTGCAATCGCTAGACATCAAACAGCGCTCCGCGACCACCACGCCTGCACCGCAGGCGCGGCAGACGATCGAGATCGCCAAGCTGATCGACGTTTCCGCCTGCATCGGCTGCAAGGCCTGTCAGGTGGCGTGCATGGAGTGGAACGACGTACGCGACGAAGTCGGTTCGTGCACGGGGGTCTATGACAACCCGATCGACCTGACGGAAAACTCGTGGACCGTCATGCGCTACGCCGAGGTCGAGGAACAGGGCAAGCTGGAGTGGCTGATCCGCAAGGACGGCTGCATGCACTGTTCCGATCCGGGCTGCCTCAAGGCCTGCCCGGCGCCCGGGGCGATCATCCAGTACGCCAACGGCATCGTGGATTTCCATCAGGAAAACTGCATCGGCTGCGGCTACTGCGTGAGCGGCTGTCCGTTCAACGTTCCCCGCATCTCGAAGAAGGACAGCAAGGCCTACAAGTGCACGCTGTGCTCCGACCGGGTTGCCGTCAACCAGGCCCCGGCCTGCGCGAAGGCCTGCCCGACCGGCGCCATCCAGTTCGGTAGCAAGGAGGACATGAAGGACTATGCCGCCAAGCGCATCACCGACCTGAAGGAGCGTGGCTACGAGAAGGCCGGCCTGTACGATCCGGAGGGCGTCGGCGGTACGCACGTCATGTATGTGCTGCACCACGCCGACAAGCCGAACCTGTACTCCGGCCTGCCGGTCAACCCGAGCATCAGCCCGCTGGTGGCACTGTGGAAGGGCGCGACCAAGCCCCTCGCCACGCTGGCACTCGCAGGCGTTGCCCTGGGCAGCCTGTTCCACTACGTGATGAAGGGTCCGAACGAGGTCTCGAAAGAGATCGAGAAGGAAGTCGAGAAGGAGGACGCACAATGATCCGCGATCCGAAAGACCTGCAGCGTTACGATGCGGGCGAACGGGCCAACCACTGGGTAGTGGGCATCTCGTTCATCCTGCTCGGCCTCTCCGGACTGGCCTTCTTCCACCCGGCGTTCTTCCCGCTGACGCAACTGTTCGGCGGGGGCACCTGGGCGAGGATCCTGCATCCGTACATCGGCGTCTTCATGGCCTTCTTCTTCGTCCTCCTGTTCCTGCGTTTCCACAAGCTGAACAAGATGACGGATGCGGACCGTGAATGGCTGTCGCGTGCCAAGGAAATGGTGGACGGCAACGACCACAACATGCCTGAAGCCGGGAAGTACAACGGCGGCCAGAAGATGATGTTCTGGTGGATGACGATCTGCATGGTGCTGATGACCGTCTCCGGCATCTTCATCTGGAAGGCGCAGTTCACCGTCCCGGTCGACCTCGCGCGCTTCGGTGCCGTGGTCCATGCCGCAGTCGGCGCACTGATGATCGCGCTGATCATGGTGCATGTGTATGCCGCCATCTGGACCAAGGGCACCATCCGCGCCATGTGGTACGGCACGGTCACCCGCGCCTGGGCCAAGCAGCATCACCGCGCCTGGTATCGCCAGATGACGGGCAAGTAAGCGCTACGGGCCGCTCGCGGAATTTCCGCGAGCGGCCTGTTCGTTTCCGGTTTTACCCCTCGCAATTGACTTGCGTTCGGCCCGCGACGACACTTCGTCGCGGGTCCTTTTTTGCAGAAGCCATGGAAATCAAACCGATCGATTTCAACAAGCCGCCGGCAGAAGCCCCGGCCATCCTGCTGCCGGTTGCCAGCAGTGTCTTCGCCGACCGTGCCAGCCGTTTCGACACGCTCGCCGACCAGCACAAGCTCGCCGACTGGCTGAACTTCCTCGGCCACCTGACGCGTGCCCAGCATGAGGCCTTGCAGTCATTGCCGGCGCAATCGCCTGACCTCCCCGCGATTCCCGCCAGTGTTCTCGAGCAGGCGCGCCAGCACCACATGCCGCCGCTCAACGCCACCGCCGCCGAGCGCCCGCCGGTCTGGCGCGACGTGCTGCGCCAGATCATCGCCGGCCTGCTGCCGCACGCGCCGGAAGCCAGCGTGCCGCTGCTGACCTCGCTCGCCGCGGCCGACGACATCCGCCTCGAAGCCCTCGCGGACGGCCTGCTGCACGGCGAACCCGACCCTGCCGCTGCCGGCGAGCTGCCGGTGGTTGCCGCCGCACTGCAGGTCGTATTCACGGCGCAGGCCGCGCGGCTTGATGCCATGCAACTGCAGAAGCTCGACACCCCCGGCGTCTGCCCCTGCTGCGGCAGCCTGCCGGTCGCCAGCCTCGTCCGCCTGGCCCCCGACGTAAATAACCTGCGCTACCTGCACTGCTCGCTCTGCAACACCGAATGGAACGTGCCGCGCGCGACCTGCACCGCCTGCGGTGGCGACAAGGGCCTCGCCCAGCACCAGATCGAAGGCAGCAACGGTGCCATGCGCGCCGAGACCTGCGACAGCTGCAAGAGCTACCTGAAGATCGCCTATCAGGACAAGGATCCGCGCATCGACCCGGTCGCCGACGATCTTGCGACGCTGGCGCTCGACCTGCTCGTCGACGAAGCCGGCTACGGCCGCAGCGGCCCGAACTTGCTTTTGGTGAACGCCGCCGGATAATCGACCCATCCCATCCACTTTCTGCCCGGTCCGGGTGAAAGCCATGAACAAAGAAAACCTCTCGCAGCTTCCCTCTGTCGATCGCCTGCTGGCCCTGCCTGAACTCGCCAGCGCCATCGAATACCACGGTCGCCAGCCGGTGACCGACTGCGCCCGCGCCGAACTCGCAGCTGCCCGCGAACTGATCCGTGCCGGCCACCCCGTACCGGCCGCCGCCACGCTCAGCGGGAGCATCGTCACCCGCGTCGAGCGGCTGGCTCGCCCCAACCTGCGCCCGGTCTTCAACCTCACGGGGACCGTGCTGCACACCAACCTCG
>JAKJEY010000194.1 GCA_022705165.1 Pseudomonadota bacterium | reverse complement strand
TCATCGACCTCAAGCAGTTCAATCCGAAACAGGAATTGATCAAGCTGCTGCCCGAGGCGCAGGCGCGCCGTTTCCGGGCACTGGTACTCGATGAAAATGATGGCCGCCTGCGCGTCGGCTTTACCGACCCGACCGATCTGGCCGCCTACGACGAGATCGTCCGTATCGTCCGCCGTGACATCGAACAGGCCGTGGTGACCGAGTCGCAGCTGCTGGCGACGATCGACCGGGTCTATCACCGCACCGAGGAAATTTCCGGGTTGGCGAAGGAGCTGACGGCCGAACTCGGCGACGTGCCGGTCGAATTCGGCGATCTGCTCAACGTGGCGCCGGGCGCCGAAGATGCGCCGGTCGTCAAGCTGCTGCATACCGTTTTCGAGGAAGCGCTGCGCACGCGAGCTTCCGACATCCACATCGAGCCGCAGGAAAAGTCGTTGCGCATCCGCTTCCGCATCGACGGCGTGCTGCATGTGCAGACCGAGGCCGATGCCAAGATCGCCACGGCGATGGCACTGCGCCTCAAGCTGATGTCCGGCCTCGACATCTCCGAGAAGCGCCTGCCCCAGGACGGTCGTTTCAACGTCAAGATCCGCAACAGCTCGGTCGATGTCCGTATTTCGACGATGCCGACGCAGCATGGCGAATCGGTCGTCATGCGTCTGCTCAATCAGGGCTCCGGGCTGCTGGGGTTGGACCGCATCGGCATGCCGGCCAAGGTTCTCGAGCGCATGCGCCATGCGATCCGCCGGCCTTCCGGCATGGTGCTGGTCACCGGCCCGACCGGTTCGGGCAAGACGACGACGCTCTACGCCGCGCTCACCGAACTCAATTCGCCGGAAAAGAAGATCATCACCGTCGAGGACCCGGTCGAATACCGCCTGCCCGGCATCAACCAGGTGCAGGTGCACGAGAAGATCGACCTCAGTTTCGAGCGCGTGCTGCGCTCCGCGCTGCGTCAGGATCCGGACATCGTGCTGGTCGGCGAAATGCGCGACCAGATGACCGCCGAGATCGGCATGCGGGCCTCGATCACCGGCCACATGGTGCTCTCCACGCTGCATACCAACGACGTCATCTCGACGCCGATCCGTCTGCTCGACATGGGCGTGCCGCGCTACATGGTCGCACTGTCGCTGCAGATGGTGGTCGCGCAGCGGCTGGTACGCGTCATCTGCGAAAACTGCGGTGAGGCACACTCGCCCTCGCCGGCAGAGCACGAGTGGCTGAAGTACGAGCTGGCCGACAAGGTCGATGCCTACAGCTACAAGCGCGGGAGCGGCTGCTCGCAGTGCAATGGCACCGGATACACCGGCCGCACCGGTGTCTACGAAGTCCTCGAAATGACCAATGATCTGGTCGAAGCCATCAACCACGAGGATACCGGCATGTTCGTTCAGGCGGCCCGCAAGCAGATGGCCGGGCAGACCCTGCGCCGCGATGCCGTACGCCTCGTGGTCAATGGCCGCACGACCATCGACGAAGCGATGCGCATCAGCAACCAGTTCGAAGACTGATCTCCGACGATGGCCTACTTCGCCTACAAGGGTCGCAACGCCGGTGGCCAGCTGGTCGAGGGGCGGCTGGAAGCCGCCACCTCGGGCGCTGTCGCCGATGTGCTGCTCGGGCAGGGGGTAGTGCCGGTAGAGATCCGCGAGACAAAGGCGGCAGCGAAAGCTGCGAGTGGCGGATTCAACATCACGCTGGGCAAACCCAAGGTCGGCCATATCGACCTGCTGCTCTTCAGCCGCCAGCTGCATACGCTGATGAAAGCCGGCGTGCCCATCCTGCGTGCGCTGGCCGGCCTGCAGGAGTCGGCCATCAATCCGGCGATGAAGGCAGTGATCCAGGATGTGCGCGAGAGCCTGGAGGGGGGGCGCGAGCTGTCCGTTTCCCTGGCCCGCCACCCGAAGGTTTTTTCGCCGTTCTACCTGTCGATGGTGCGCGTCGGCGAGGCCACCGGCATGCTCGAAGAGATCTTCCTCCGCCTCTTCGAGCATCTCGAATTCGAACGCTTCATGCGCGAGCAGGTCAAGGCAGCGCTGCGCTACCCGATGTTCGTCGTGCTGGCGATGGTGGCCGCCATCGTCATCATCAACCTCTTCGTGATCCCGGCCTTTGCCAAGGTCTTTGCCGGGTTCGGCGCCGAATTGCCCCTGATGACCCGCATCCTGCTGGCGACATCGGCGTTCTTTGTCGAAGGGTGGCCTTACATGCTCGTCGCCGCCGTCGGTGGCGTCTTCGGCTTCCGTGCCTGGGTCGGCACGCCGGAAGGGCGCTACCAGTGGGAAAGCATCGCGTTGCGCTTCCCCATTGCCGGAAAGATCATCCATAAGGCGGCGCTTGCCCGCTTTGCCCGCAGTTTCGCACTGGGAACGCGCAGCGGCGTGCCGGTGATGCAGGCGCTGGCGAATTCGGCGATGACCGTCGATAACAGCTACATCGCGAGGCGCATCGATGCCATGCGCGAGAACGTCGAGCGTGGTGAGAGCGTTTTGCGCGCTGCGATCACTACCGCCATCTTTACTCCCGTGGTGCTGCAGATGGTTGCCGTGGGCGAGGAGTCCGGTGCGCTGGACGAGATGATGGAAGAGATCGGCCAGATGTACCAGCGCGAAGTCGAATACGAGCTGAAGACGCTCGGCGCGCAGATTGAACCGATCCTGATCGTCTGCCTTGGCGTGCTTGTGTTGATCCTCGCCCTGGGCGTCTTCCTGCCGATGTGGGACCTCGGCAAGGCGGCCCTGAAGCGCTGATGATGGCCGGTGGCCGGGAGAGGAAGCTCGAGTATTTTGTCGTCGCCGTCGTGCTGGGGGTGGCGATGACGCTGTTCCTGGAGCGTGTCGGGAGTCTGCAGCGTGAAATCGAGGAGGCTGCCGTGCAGTCCGAGGTCGCCGCGTTGCGGGTGGAAATGCTCGATCGCCTGTCGCATCGTGAGGTGTTCGGCGGCACCCTGCCGGCCAGCGAAAATCCGGTCGATTGGGCCGGGCGTCAGCCACAGCCGTACGCCGGGAGTCTGGATGGGCCGCCACAGGAAACAGGGGTGTGGTACTTCGATACGAGTGCGCGGGTACTGGTCTACCGGTCCCGGCATGATGCGGATTTCCGGTTTCGCCTGGTCCGCGGTGCCGGACGTGAGCAGGCGTCGGCGGTCCTCGCCGGCGTCGGGTTGGTCCGCATCGAACCCGGAAAGTGAAATAGTGAATTAGTTGGCGGACGTAATCAGCAGAGGGCGCTATGATTAAAGTATCAACCATGAATACCGTTAACCGAGGTATGCCGAAGCGTCGCGGAAAAACCGGGCAGTACGGATTCACCCTGATCGAACTGATCGTGGTGGTCATCATCCTCGGCATTCTGGCGGCTGTGGCGTTGCCGCGCTTCATCAACCTGCAGCGCGATGCGCGCATAGCGAAGTTGCAGGCGGCACGCGGCAGCG
>JAKJEY010000193.1 GCA_022705165.1 Pseudomonadota bacterium | reverse complement strand
AAAGCGCCGGGAGCGCGAACGCTCCTGCGTCATCCGGCCGGTGATGAGCGACGCCGAGATCAAGAACTGCAAGGACGTCTGGCGCTGAAGCGCGCCGCCCCACCCCGAAAGCCGGAGCCCCGCTCCGGCTTTTTTGTTTGATGCCGCCGCGGTGCGGCTTTAAAATCCCCCGTCCAGTCCAGCCAACGCTCCCGCGCACTCATCAGGAAACGCCGCCATGACCGCCAACACCGCACAGCTCACCCCCGCCCAGGAAGCCGGCATCCTCGCCGAGGCCCTGCCCTACATCCAGCGCTTCCACGGCAAGACCATCGTCGTGAAGTACGGCGGCAACGCGATGACCGACGACACCCTCAAGGCCGCCTTCGCCCAGGACATCGCCTTCCTCCGGTATGCCGGCCTGCATCCGGTCGTCGTCCACGGCGGCGGCCCGCAGATCGAGAACCTGCTCGCCCGTGTCGGCAAGAAGGGGGAATTCATCCAGGGCATGCGCGTCACCGATGCCGAGACCATGGAAGTGGTCGAGATGGTGCTCGGCGGCCAGGTGAACAAGGATGTGGTGAACCTGATCAACCAGGCGGGCGGCAAGGCCGTGGGCCTGACCGGCAAGGACGGCAACTTCATCCGCGCCAAGAAGCTGCTGCTCGAGAACAAGGACAACCCGGCCGACCTGATCGACGTCGGCGCTGTCGGCGACATCACCTCGATCGACCCTTCGCTGGTCGGCCACCTCGAAGGCGGCGGCTTCATCCCGGTGATCGCCCCGATCGGCGTCGGCAAGGACGGCGAGACCTACAACATCAACGCCGACGTGGTCGCCGGCAAGATCGCCGAAGTGCTCAAGGCCGAGAAGCTGGTGCTGCTGACCAACACCCCGGGCGTGCTCGACCAGAAGGGCAACCTGATCACCGGCATCACGCCGAAACAGATCGACGACATGGTCGAGGACGGCACCCTCTCCGGCGGCATGCTGCCCAAGATCGGCTCGGCGCTCGACGCCGCCAAGAACGGCGTCGGCAAGGTGCACATCATCGACGGCCGCGTGGAGCATGCGCTGCTGCTGGAGATCCTGACCGACCACGGCGTCGGCACGATGATCAAGAGCCACTGAACCGCGCAGAGTACCGGCGCAGTTTGCATTGCCATGACGAAAGCGCCCTGTTGAAGGGCGCTTCGTTCTTCCACCCCCACTGGCGCAACACGCACGATGGCCGCTGAACGCACCTGGCTGTTCGACCTCGACAACACGCTGCACAACGCCAGCCCGCACATCTTTCCGCACATCAACCGCTCGATGCGCGAATACATCGAGCGGCATCTCGGCGTCGACAAGGACGAGGCGACGCGCCTGCGCCAGACCTACTGGGACCGCTACGGCGCCACGCTCACCGGGCTGGTCCGCCACCACGGCGTCGATCCGCGCCACTTCCTGCACGAGACGCACCAGTTCGAGGACCTGCACCGCATGGTCGTCTTCGAGCGCGGCCTCAAGGCCATGCTGCGCCGCCTGCCCGGCCGCAAGATCATCTTCTCCAACGCACCGCGCCACTACACCGAAGCCATCCTGCGGCTCGCCGGCATCCGGCAGGAATTCGATGCCGTCTATTCGATCGAGCAACTGCGCTTCCGGCCCAAGCCGGCGATCAGCGGCTTCCTGCGCATCCTGCGCCGCGAGCGCCTCGATGCGAAGCGCTGTGTCATGGTCGAGGACAGCCTCGCCAACCTCGTCACCGCCAGGCGGCTGGGCATCAAAACTGTGTGGGTGAGTGCCGGCTTACGCCGCTCGACGCATGTCGACGTGAGACTGAGGCGCGTGACCCGCTTGCCGGCATTCCTTGGCCGGCTATAATCCGGCATCCAAAAACAAAGGGGACGAGACATGCCGAAACCCGGCGAACGCAAGCTGCAGATCCTGCAGACGCTGGCAGAAATGCTGGAAAACCCGAAGGGCGAAAAGATCACCACCGCCGCCCTCGCCGCCAAGCTGGATTGCTCCGAAGCCGCCCTCTACCGCCACTTCGCCAGCAAGGCGCAGATGTTCGAGGGCCTCATCGAGTTCATCGAATCCAGCCTCTTCTCCGTCATCAATCAGGTGCAGGCCGAGGAGCAGGACGGCCTGGTGCAGACCGAGCACATCGTCGCCCTGCTGTTGCGCTTCGCGCAGAAGAACCGCGGCATGACCCGGGTGCTGATCGGCGAAGCCCTGGTCAATGAGAACGAACGCCTGCAGGCCCGCATCAACGCCCTGCTCGACAAGCTCGAAGCTGCCCTCAAGCAGTCACTGCGCGTCGCCTCCACGCAGGGCCGCGTCGACGCGGGCATGGATTTCGGTGCCATGGCCAATGTGCTGGTCAGCTACGCCATCGGCCGCTGGCAGGCCTACGCCAAGTCCGGCTTCACGCGTGAGCCGCTGGCCCAGTGGGCACAACAGTGGCCGATGCTGGCGGTGGCGATTCTGGCGAGTCGTAGCGCCTGATCAACGCGCCGCGTTGCAAATGAAAAGGCCTGCCGTTTGGCAGGCCTTTTTGCTTTCTGAACATGAGATCTTGGGAAGATCGATGAAGTGCGGAGTGACTGCTTCGATTCCCACCTAATGGCAGTACCCGGCCCAAAGCGGAAGTAGCTTGTTCGGCTCAATGTCGGCCAACGAATTAGAGAGCCCCGAGGTTCCGAATGTTTAACCGCTGTGCCAAATAGCTTCTAAGTTCTTGCGCTTTGGGATGATCAAATACGCCGGTATCCGTAACAAAGGTGTCGCTTGGGCCGAATGTTGCAATTGCTATCGAACCATTTCGCCCTGTCAGCTTCACCGTTACTGTTCCTAAGCGAGCAACGCCCTCGGACAGCGCAACCTCAAAGCTATCGAAATCGAAGTCGACGAACTTCCGAAAAGGATTGTGGGCGAAATACCGACGAATAGTCTTGTTGCAAAAATTGAACTGCGTATGCGAAACCTTCGTGACAAGATGAAACACGACCGCCATGCTAATGATGGCCATGCCGGCGTAGCCCAGATAGCTGATGTAAGGCACAGAGGTGCCGATTGCCATAAAAACAAGAACAGCTAGCGGAGCAGCGATCGATACGGAGCGATAGAACTTTTCTTTCCCCGACAACTTGGACATCGGGAGTTCAAGAACATCCTGATTCTGTTCAGTGCGCATTTACGGTTTTGAGTATGAAATGTACGTCATTGTCTTTGTGATTCAATAGCCATCAGATTGACCGTTAGCGGCCAATTGTACGCATTTTGCATAGCAACAACGAGCAGCCTTTCGCTTCGATCAGCTCGCTACAACCGCGCCTTCCCACTCCCCCGATTCAAACTGCGTAATGACCAGTTTCAGCGCCAGCTTCGCGACAGCCACCGCTGCCGCCGACAACGGAATGTGCTTCGACGCGCACAGCATCAGCCGCCGCGTCAGCACCGGCCGCTCGACCGGCACGGCACAGAGCGT
>JAKJEY010000192.1:3235-3483 GCA_022705165.1 Pseudomonadota bacterium | reverse complement strand
CCCGCCATCATCATGCGCAGGGTCTGCTCGTAGTTGTTCGTTTCGATCTTCGTGATCGCACCATCGGCATCGAACGCGTCATCGAAACGCCCTCCCCGCACGACGCCGACAGTCTTGCCACGCAGATCGGCAAGCGTGCGGAAGCTGCTGCCGGCAGGCGCCAGAATGATTGTAGGCAGACTGACGATCGTCGCCACCTGTATGGCGACCTGTTCGAGCTTTTCGTTGGTGTAGCGGATGACGAAATC
>JAKJEY010000192.1:0-3225 GCA_022705165.1 Pseudomonadota bacterium | reverse complement strand
CGTTCGCGCATACGGAACGACAGCATTCACGTAGGGCATGCCGGCCTCTTCCGCGATCCGGTTCCCGATCTCGAACATGATGCCTGTCGGCTGCCCGTTCCGATCCAGATAGCCGAACGGCAGGGACTCTATCGTCTCGATCCGCAGTTGCCGCGCCTGCACGGAAAGCGGGAGCGCGATCAGCACAAGCGACATCAGGAAAGAGACGGAAGTCTGTCGACAGGACTGCCAGCGCAGCCCGGCAGGGAGGGTGATCAAGCCATATTCTCCGATCGCAGGCCCTGTTGTGGGCGGTGATGAATTATGGAACGAACGGAGGGGACACTACGCGAGGACAAGCGTCAGATCAAGCCCGCGCCAGGAACCAAAATGAAAAAGAAAAGGGCCGCCCGGAACACCGGGCAGCCCTCGCGAGAAATCCGGGAAGCGGATCAGATCGCCGCTTCGTTCGTCTCGCCGGTGCGGATGCGGACCACCTGCTCGACCGCAGTGACGAAGATCTTGCCGTCGCCGATCTTGCCGGTGTGGGCTGCCTTGACGATGGCCTCGATGGCCGGCTCGACGGTCTCGGTGGCGACGACGATCTCCAGCTTCACCTTGGGCAGGAAATCGACGACATACTCGGCGCCGCGATAAAGCTCGGTGTGCCCCTTCTGGCGACCGAAGCCCTTGACCTCGGTGACGGTCAGGCCGGTAACGCCGATCTCCGACAGCGCTTCACGCACTTCGTCGAGCTTGAACGGCTTGATGATTGCTTCGATCTTTTTCATGACTCAGGTTCTCCGGTGCTCGATAGTTGTGTTCGGCTGCTATCGTATCAAAACTCATCGCGATAGCGGTTGGTGATCGGATAGCGCCAGTCCTTGCCGAAACCGCGTTGCGTGACGCGGATGCCCACCGGGGCCTGGCGGCGCTTGTATTCGGCGATGCGCAGCAGGCGCACAACACGGCGCACGTCGGCCTCGGCGTAGCCACGGGCGATGATCTCGCGCGGGCTTTCGTCGCGCTCCATGTACCCCTGCATGATCGCGTCGAGCACTTCATACGGCGGCAGGCTGTCCTGGTCGGTCTGCCCCGGCTTCAGTTCGGCCGACGGCGGGCGCGTGATGATGCGTTCGGGAATGATCTCACGCTCACGGTTCACCCAGCGCGACAGGCGATAGACGAAGGTCTTGAAAACATCCTTGATGACCGCAAAACCGCCAGCCATGTCGCCATAGAGCGTACAGTAGCCGACCGCCATCTCGGACTTGTTGCCGGTGGTCAGGACCAGCGCACCAGTCTTGTTCGAGAGCGCCATCAAGAGGTTGCCGCGGATCCGCGCCTGCAGGTTTTCCTCGGTGGTATCGCTGGCGAGCCCGGCAAACTCCTTTGCCAGCATTTCTTCATAGACGGCCATTGCCGGGGCGATGGCGATCTCGTCGTAGCGTACACCGAGCGTCTGCACCATCTGGCGCGAATCCGCGAGGCTGATGTCGGCCGTGTAGGGCGACGGCATCATCACTGCCCGCACCTTGTCCGCACCGAGCGCATCGACCGCGATCGCCAGCGTCAGCGCCGAATCGATGCCGCCGGAGAGACCGATGAGCACACCGGGAAAAGCATTCTTGCCGATGTAGTCGCGTACGCCGAGGACGAGCGCAGCATAGACCTGTGCCTCCAGCGCTTGCGGCGCAACAACTACTCCCGGCTGCGGCTCGCCCTGAACGATATCGACGAAGCCCAGGGCCTCCTCGAACTGCGGCAGGCGCACCATCTCGCGACCGGCCGCGTCGAGGACGAATGAACCGCCATCGAAGACCAGTTCATCCTGCCCGCCGACAAGGTTGGCATAGACCGCCGGAATGCCGGTCGCGGCAATGCGCCGACGCAGCACGGCAGCGCGGTCCTCGAACTTGTCGAGGTGGTACGGCGAGGCATTGAGTACGAGCAGCAGTTCTGCACCGGCGGCATAGGCACCTTCGGCAGCACCGGCCTCCCAGATGTCGGCGCAGATGTTGATGCCACAGCGCACGCCCTTGATGGTGAAAACACACGAGGTACAACCGGGGTCGAAGTAGCGTTCCTCGTCGAAGACTTCGTAGTTGGGCAGCAACTGCTTGTGATAGGTGGCGACCCGCCGGCCGTTTTCCAGCACGCTGGCGGCGTTGTAGCGGCGGCCGCTGACAGCTTCGGGATGCCCGACAAGGACTGCGATCCCCGTAACACGCTCGGCCAGCGACTCGAGTTCGCGCTCGCAGGCCCGGTAAAAATCCGGTCGCAGCAGCAGATCTTCCGGCGGGTAACCGCAGAGCGAAAGTTCCGGGGTCAGCAACAGGTCGGCACCGGCAGCGCGCGCGCGCTCCGCGTACTCGACGATTCTGGCCGCGTTTCCGGCAAGGTCACCGAGCGTGGCATTGAACTGGGCGATCGCGATCTTCAGCATGGCGATTTCTGTCGTTGTCCTGGGGGCATTTCGATTCAATCAGCAAAAGGGGCGCCCGCGGCGCCCCTGAATCCTTCACCTGCGGCAGGCGATCAGTAGTTCGGCTTTTCCGACGATTCCTGGAAGCGCGCGACGCCCTCCATGATTTCCTTCTTCGCTTCTTCCTGACCGAACCAGCCGTTGATCTTCACGAACTTGCCAGGTTCGAGGTCCTTGTAGTGCGCAAAGAAATGCGAGATCTGGTCAAGCGTGATCTGCGGCAGATCGCGCGGGCTCTCAACGCTGCGGTACATCGTCGTCAGCTTGTCGACCGGCACCGCCAGCACCTTGGCATCGGCACCTGCTTCGTCGGTCATGGCCAGCATGCCGACCGGACGGCAACGGACGACGACGCCCGGCGGCAGCGCGAATTGCGTGACGACCAGCACGTCGACGGGATCACCGTCACCGGCGATGGTGTGCGGGATGTAACCATAGTTGCACGGGTAATGCATGGCGATTCCCATGAAGCGATCGACGAAGATCGCGCCGCTTTCCTTGTCGACCTCGTACTTCACCGGGTCGGCGTGCGCCGGAATCTCGATGATGACGTTGAAATCATTGGGGAGGGACTTGCCCGAGGGGACGTTATTGAGTGCCATGGCTCTTCTTTCTCTGTCAGCTGTGCGGAAAGGCTCAATTATACCGTTTCGCTATCGCTTCGCGGACCCGGCGCACATCACCTCTGACCATAAGCCCGCGCCAGCGCCGCCGCCGCGGGACCGATTCAATTCTGCAAGAAAAGGCTTGACGCTTCTGTC
>JAKJEY010000191.1 GCA_022705165.1 Pseudomonadota bacterium | reverse complement strand
GAGCCCGGCACGCCCGGCTTCGGCCTGCTGCAGAACCTCAAGGGCGGCGCCTTCGCCGAACGCATCCACCTCATCTCGACCCGCCACAGCGAGATCGCCGGCCACCCCTGCCACGCCACGCTGGCCGACATTCCGGCAACGCTGACCCTGGCGGTCATCGCCACGCCGCCCAACACGGTCTGCGGCATCGTCGAGGCCTGTGCGCAGCGCGGGATACGCGCCGCCGTCGTGCTCACCGACGGCCTGCGCCCGACATCACCGGCAGGCATCCAGCTCGCCGAGACCGCCGCCCGCCTCAAGATCCGACTGTTCGGGCCGAATGCGCTCGGCTACGTGCTGCCCCACGCCGGATTCAACCTGACGCCGATCACGCAGGCAGTGCCACCCGGCAATCTGGCGCTGGTCTCACAGTCGGCGGCCGTCTGTGCCCACATCCTCGACTGGAACCACAACGAGGAGTTCGGCTTCTCGGCGATCTTCGCGCCCGGTGAATCCAACGACATCGAACTGCCGGAAATCCTCGACTATCTTGCCGGTGACCCGAAGACGGAAAGCATCCTGCTCTACCTCGAAGGCTTGCGCGACGCCCGCGGTTTCATGAGTGCGGTTCGCGCCGCCGCCAGCATCAAGCCGGTGATCGCGGTCAAGGCGGGGCAGCATCCGCTGTCCAGCCAGATCGCGGAGGCCCACAGTGGCGCGCGCAGCGACCGTGACGACGCCTTCGATGCGGCACTGTGCCGGGCCGGCGTCCTGCGCGTACGCGCCATCGGCGACATGTTCTCGGCGGCCCGCGCCCTGACCACGCCGCGCAAGCCGCGCGGCAACCGGCTGGCGATCGTCGGTAACGGCGGCGGTCCGGCGATCATGGCGCTCGATCAGGCTGGAGAGCTCGACATCGCGCTCGCCAGTTTTTCTGCCATCACCGGCGAAAAGCTGGAAGGGCTGCACCCCGGCTCGTGGTCCGACGGCAACCCGGTCGATGTCGGCTTCGATGCCGACCCGGCGCGGTTCGTCGATGCCATCGATGCCTGCCTGGATGATCCCGGTGTCGACGGCGTACTGGCGATCCTGACGCCGAACACCCATGTCGACCCGCAAGCCGTCGCCGAGGCAACGATCGCTGCGGCCAACCGCACGGACAAGCCGGTGCTCACCTGCTGGCTCGGCGAGCTTCATACACGCAGTTCGCGCAGCACCTTCGCACGCGCCCGCTTTCCGACCTTCCGCACGCCGGAAAATGCCGTGACGGCGTTTTCCTTCATGGTGAACTGGGTGCACAACCAGGCCTTGCGCCTGGAAACACCCGCCGCAATGACGTCGTACACGCCCCCCGACATTGCCGCCGCCCGCGGCATCATCGAACACGCGCTCGACGAAGGACGCACTGCGCTGACCCTGCCCGAAGCGAAGGCCGTCCTCGCCGCCTTTCAGGTGCCGGTCTCGCAGACCCTGCAGGCGGAGAGCCCGACGGAAGCCGTCAGCGTCGCCAACCATCTCGGATATCCGCTCGCCATGAAGGCGCTGCCCGCGGCCGCTGGTGTCCACAAGAACCTGCGCTCGGCACCCGAAGTTGCGCTCGCCTTCCGCGAACTCGCCGCCCGCGGTGCTACCGCCGTCCTGCTCGAACCACAGGTGCACAAGCCGGAGGGCCGCTGGCTGGCGGCCGGCCTTCGCTGCGACCGCCTCTTCGGGCCGGTCATCACGCTCTCCGAAAGCGGCATTGCGCCGATCATCTACAACGCCCGTTCGGTCGCGCTGCCGCCGCTCAACGCACGCCTCGTCGACACCATGCTGCGCGTGCCGCATGTCGCCCGCCTGCTCGGACCGCTGCCTGGCAAGCCGGCGGTCGCCGAGGCACCGCTGCGCGAGATCCTGCTGCGCATCTCGGAGATGGCAAGCGAGTTGCCCTGGCTGACGCGACTCGACATCGCGTCCCTGGTCGCCGACAGCCACGACGCCATCGCCGTCGACGTCCATATCGAGCTCCAGCCGCTGCCGCCGGATCACGAGCGCTACGGGCACATGGCGATCTGCCCGTACCCGTCGCAACTGGAATCGGAAGAAGGGTTGAAGGACGGGCGGACCTGTACGCTGCGCGCCATCCGGCCGGAAGACACCGCGGCGCTGCAGGATTTCGTGCGCCGGCTGTCGGTGCGCAGCAAGCGCCTGCGCTTCTTCTCCGCGCTCAGCGAACTACCGCGACACCAGCTCGCGCGCTATGCGCAGATCGACTACGGCCGCGAGATGGTCATCATCGCCACCTGCCAGGAAGAGGGCCAGCAACGCATCCTCGGCGAGGCGCGCTACTCGATCCTGCTCGACGGCCGCAGCTGTGATTTCGCGATCGTCATTGCCGACGACATGGCCGGACAGGGCCTGGGTTCCCGGCTGATGAACCGCCTCATGGAGGCGGCACGCGAACAGGGCCTCACCACCATTCGCGGCCAGGTGCTCGCCGACAATGAGCCGATGCTGGGTCTCATGGAAGCATTGGGTTTCATGATCAACCTCACCGACGACGAATCCATGGTCGAGGTATCCCGCCGGCTGGACTGAGCCCGGTGGCCACTTCCAGCCCGTAAGGCACGGCGTCGCGCCCGCTCAGGCCTCGTCGACCGAGAAGCTGATTTCCGCCCCGCCCTCGACGATCTTCTTCACGGCGCACAGGCGAATCGCCTCGAGCACCGTCGCGCGTTGCTCGGCACTGAAGTGCTCGGGAAAGCGGACTTCCGTCTTGAATTTCGACAGCGTCAACGGTCCGCCGGGACCGGCGAAGGGCTTGCAGTGGATGTCGATGCCGAGCGGCGAAATACCGAGTTCCTTGCAGGCCTTCTTGGCGAATACGGCGGCACATCCGGCGAGGGCGGCATAGAGGGCCTCGAGCGGGTTCATCGCCGAGCCGTCGACTGCGTAGACCGCCTCGTGACGACCGGCCTTGACATTGATGACCGGGGATTCCTGGACAGTGACTGCATACATGGACTTCTCCTTCAGAAAATTAACGTATTAACGACTACTAATAGTCAGCGCAAAAAAACAGGGGGTCAGCGCGACGCGCGCTGCCACAATTCGAACGCACCGATGCCGGCCAGCAGCGCGAGCACGAAGACCACGCCCTCCGGCGCACCGGCACCGAGCAGCACCAGGCCGGGACCGGGGCAGATGCCGGCCAATCCCCAGCCGACGCCGAACAGGGCGCTGCCGACGAGCAGGCGTCGATCGATGCGGCCCGGTTGCGGCAGGCACAGGGGCGCACCGAGCAGGGTACGGCTGCGTTTTTCCGCCACGCGGAAAGCGAAGAATCCGACCGCGATGGCGCCGCCCATGACGAACATCAGCGAGGGATCCCAGGCACCGGCCAGGTCCAGGAAGGCTAGCACCTTGGCCGGGTTGGCCATGCCGGACACGATCAGACCGAGACCAAAGACAAGTCCGGAAAACAGGGAGGCGAGGATAGACATGGGCTAGCTCCACAGGTGACGCAACACGAACACCGTGGCAAAGCCGGCGCCCATG
>JAKJEY010000190.1 GCA_022705165.1 Pseudomonadota bacterium | reverse complement strand
GGCGTGGATGACTTCGTTGGCCAGCGCAACGTCCAGCCTGGCAAAAGCGTCAAGCGAACGGCGCAGCATCGAAATCGCCTCATCTGCGACATGACGAACCTCGGTTGCACGCGGCAGCGTCAACTGGCCGTGCTCATGCACGCGACGGGCGCCCTTGGCGATCTTCTTCGCCTCGTCGCCGATGCGCTCAAGGTCGGTGACGATCTTGGAAACCCCCATCACCAGGCGCAGATCGGAGGCCGTTGGCTGGCGCTTGGCGACGACATGGATGGTGTGGTCGTCGATCAGCTTCTCGAACTCGTTGACGCGATGATCATTCTCGACGACATCCTTGACGACACCGGTCTCGCCCGTTGCGTAGGCGTCGACCGCGCTGCGGATCTGCGACTCGACCAGACCGCCCATCTCGAGCACATGCGTGCGCAGGCCGGCCAGGTCTTCGTCGAACTGTTTGGAGAGATGTACGCTTTCGTTCATGTTGGATCCCATTATCCCATCCGGCCGGTGATGTAGTCTTCGGTGCGCTTGTCCTGCGGCTTGATGAAGATGTCGTCGGTCTTGCCGAACTCGATCATCTCGCCGAGATACATGTAGGCGGTGTAATCCGAGACACGCGCGGCCTGCTGCATGTTGTGCGTCACGATCAGGATGGTGACGCGCTGCTTCAGTTCATGCACCAGCTCCTCGATGGCGCCGGTGGCGATCGGATCGAGCGCCGAGGTCGGCTCGTCGAAGAGCAGCAGCTCGGGATCGGTCGCCAGCGCACGGGCGATGCACAGGCGCTGCTGCTGGCCGCCGGAAAGATTCGGCGCCAGATCCTGCAGGCGGTCCTTGACCTCCTCCCAGATCGCCGCGCCTTTCAGGGCCTGCTCGACCTTGTCATCGAGCACGCGGCGGTTCTTCTCGCCGCGTACACGCAGGCCGTAGGCGACGTTCTCGTAGATCGTCTTCGGGAAGGGGTTCGGCTTCTGGAAGACCATGCCGACGCGCATGCGCACCTCGATCGGGTCGACTTCCGGCGAGAGCAGGTTGGCGTTGTCCGGGAAGAAGCGGATCTCGCCCTCGTAGCGGTTGCCGGCATAGAGGTCGTGCATGCGGTTGAAGCTGCGCAGGTAGGTCGACTTGCCGCAGCCCGAGGGGCCGATCAGCGCCGTCACCTTCTTGTCGTAGATCGGCATGTTGATGTTCTTCAGGGCCTGTACGTCGCCGTAGAAGAAGTTGAAGTTGCGGGCCTGGGCCTTGAGGGTAGGTTGTACGGTCATGAGGAACTCCGGTTGTTTTTCCGATTCCGTGCGGCAAGCCCGTCAGGACGCGAAGACGAGCCGAAGACAGTGCACCGGGCACGGCGAGGCGAAGTCGACAAAGTCATGGCGGGTTTGCCGCACGGAATCACCACTTGATGTTCTTTCTCAGTCGATAGCGCAGCCAGATGGCGATGCCGTTCATCGTCAGCACCATGGCCATCAGCACGAAGCCGGCGGCTGCGGCGTTCACCTCGAAGGCCGGATCGGGACGCGAGGTCCAGTTGAAGATCTGGATCGGCATGACGGTGAAGGGCGACATCACCCAGTCGAAGAGGCCGGCCGTCGTGCCGTCAGGCTGGGCCGAGAAGGGCAGCGGCGGCAGGAAGGCGATGAAGGTCAGTGCGCCGATGGTGATGATCGGCGCAGTCTCGCCGATGGCGCGGGCCAGGCCGATGATGACGCCGGTGAGGATGCCGGGCATGGCGTAGGGGACGATGTGGTAGCGGCAGGTCTGCCAGCGCGTCGCGCCCATCGCCATCGAACCTTCGCGGATCATCGCCGGGATGGCCCGGATCGCCTCGCGGGTGGCGACGATGACGATCGGCAGGATGAGCAGTGCCAGCGTCAGCCCGGCCGCAAGGATGCTCTGACCGAGACCGAAGGTGTAGACGAAGATGCCGAGCGACAGCAGGCCATAGACGATGGACGGCACCGCCGCGAGGTTGGTGATGTTGATCTCGATGATCTCGGTGAGCCAGTTCCGCTTCGCGTATTCCTCGAGATAGAGGCCGGCGGCGACGCCGAGCGGCACCGCGGTCAGCGCCGTGACCAGCATCACCAGCAGCGAGCCGACCCAGGCAGAGAGGATGCCGGCCTGGGTGGCACGACGCGAGGCGAAGTTGAGGAAGAAATCGAGGCTGAAGCGGTCGGCGCCCTTGATCACCATGTCGGCGACGAGTGCGAAGATGACCAGCAGGCCAATGCCGAGGCAGAGGATGCCGAGTGCCGAGAAGAGCGTGTCCTTCAGCTTGCCGCGCGCGATCAGCGTGCGGATCTTTTGAGCGTCGAGGGTCTGTTGCATGTCAGTAGTTCTCACGGAACTTGCGGCGCAGCCACTGGCCGAGGATGTTGAACATGAGGGTGATGAGCAGCAGCGTCAGGCCGGCGGCGAAGATCGTCTGGTAGCCGATCGAGCCGTGCGGCAGGTCGCCGAGGGCCACCTGAACGATGTAGGAAGTGATCGTCGCGGCCGGCTCCATCGGGTTCCAGGTCAGGTTGGGCTGCATGCCGGCGGCGACGGCCAGGATCATCGTTTCACCGACGGCGCGCGAGATGCCGAGGATGTAGGAGGCCGCCAGCCCGGAGAAGGCAGCCGGCACGACCACGTGCAGCGCCGTGTGCAGGCGCGTCGCACCCATGGCGTAGGAGCCTTCGCGCAGGCTCATCGGCACGGCGCGCATGGCATCCTCGGAGAGCGAGGCGACGTAGGGCACGATCATGACGCCCATGACGAGGCCGGCGGACAGCAGGGAGAAGCCCGGCAGCTCAGGAATCAGCCTTTGCAGCAGCGGCGTCACGATGAGCAGTGCGAAGTAGCCGAAGACGATGGTCGGGATGCCGCCGAGGAGCTCAAGGATCGGCTTGGCGACCTCGCGCACGCGGCCGTTGGCGAATTCGGAAAGATAGATCGCGATCACGGTGCCCATCGGGATCGCCACGGCCAGCGCGACGGCCGACGAAACGAGGGTGCCCGAGATGAGGACCATGATGCCGAAATGGGCATCGTCGAAAAGCGGGGTCCACTGCGTATCGGTCAGGAAGTCGACGATGCTGACGTTCTGGAAGAAATGGATCGACTCCGAGACGAGCACGTAGACGATGCCGATCGTGGTCAGCACCGATACGGCAGCCGCGCAGAAGAGCAGGCCTTCGATGATGCGCTCGCTCAGGTTGCGCATCGCATTCTTCGCAAGGCGGTCGCTGACGACAGGGGTTTCAGTCATGGTGGCGGTATGCATGGCAGGGAATGGTTGTTCCGGCCGGCGCCCCGCAGGGCCGCCGGCCGGATGATGCTTACATCTTCGCTTCGCGCTTCATCAGTTCTTCGATGGTGATGCCGACCTCGCTGAGCGCCTGCAGGCCGCCGAAGCGCTTGGACGCGCCTTGAACCTTGAGAACCGTGCTCATACGTGCTCCAGCGAAGGGCCGCTCCCGAGCGGAGCACAGCCCCCTTGGGGGGCAGCGAGGATGCGAAGCACCGCAGCGTGGGGGCTGTTCATATCTGCTCCAGCGAAGGGCCGCTCCCGAGCGGAGC
>JAKJEY010000018.1:23762-24020 GCA_022705165.1 Pseudomonadota bacterium | reverse complement strand
GGTCGAGCGCAAGTTCTATCTCTTCGGCCTCGTGCTGTGGCCGCAGGACGTGCTCTATCTGGCGATACTCCTGATCATCTCTGCCTACGCCCTGTTCCTCGTCACGGCGATCGGTGGGCGCCTGTTCTGCGGTTACGTCTGCCCGCAGACCGTCTACACCGAGATCCTGCTCTGGATAGAGACGAAGATAGAAGGCGAGCGTCCCGCCCGCATGAAGCTCGACAAGGGACCGCGTGATGCCCGCTGGTGGCGGCTCAA
>JAKJEY010000018.1:0-23744 GCA_022705165.1 Pseudomonadota bacterium | reverse complement strand
GTGGACGGGCTTTTCCTTCGTCGGCTATTTCACGCCGATCCGTGAATTGGTCGAGTCCGCCAAGACACTTTCATTCGGCCCGTGGGAGTGGTTCTGGATCTTCTTCTACGCCGGCTTCCTCTACATGCAGGCCGGCTTCCTGCGCGAGCAGGTCTGCAAGTACATGTGTCCCTACGCCCGCTTCCAGGGCGTCATGTTCGACCCCGATACGCTGATCATTACCTACGACGAGGAGCGCGGCGAGACGCGCGGCGCGCGCAAGAAGGGCGTCGATCACAAGGCCAAGGGGCTCGGCGACTGTGTCGATTGCAGCCTGTGCGTACAGGTCTGCCCGACCGGGATCGACATCCGCGACGGACTGCAGATGGAATGTATTGCCTGCGCTGCCTGCATCGACGTCTGTGATCAGGTGATGGACAAGGTCGGCTATCCGCGTGGCCTGATCCGCTACTCGACCGAGGCTGCGCTCGAAAAGCACTACACCGCGAAGGATATCGCCGCGCATCTGATGCGGCCCCGGACGCTGATCTACGGCGGCATTCTGATCGCCATCATCCTGGCAACCGCCTGGTCAATGGCAACACGTGTGCCGCTGAAGGTCGACATCATCCGCGATCGCTCCGTTCTCAGCCGTGAAGCCGACGACGGGCGCATCGAGAATCTCTACACGATGCATATTTCGAACACGGGCGAGACTGCGCACCGCTTCTCGCTCTCCGTCAGCGGCCTCGACGGCATCGAGATCGCCGGCGAACGGATCGTCGAAGTGCCTGCCTCCAGCCTGAAGTCGATCGATGTCACGGTGCGTGCCGATGCGCAGAGTGGCAATCGTGGCTCGAACCCGATCTTCTTCGAAGTCGTGGCAATGAATCACGAAAAGATCGCCAAACGCGAGAAAGCGACCTTCCTGCTGCCATGAAGAAAATAGATCCCGCCAGCAAGCCCTGGTACCGCGAACCGTGGCCGTGGATCCTGATGGCCGGTCCGGCCATCGTCGTCGTTGCGGGCATTGCCACCGCCTGGCTGGCTGTGCGCAGCAACGACGGGCTGGTCGAGGACGACTATTACAAGAAGGGTCTTGCCGTCAGCCAGCAGATTGCACGCGACCAGGAGGCCGCCGGTCTTGGCCTGTCCGGTGAACTGATGCTGGGGGCGACTTCCGAAGTCCGCCTGCTCCTGAACGCCAGGCAGGGTGGGCTGGTATCGGAGAGCGTGGCGCTGCGCGTCATCCATCCCACGCGTTCGGGAAACGATCAGAGCATCGTATTGACGCGCGATGCCTCCGGCTTTTACTCGGGGCGCTTGAGTTCGCCGCTCAGCGGCCGCTGGCACGTGCAGGTGGAAGACCCGCAGAAGCGGTGGCGTCTTGCCGCCGAATGGAATGTCGACAAGCAACCGGCACTGCATCTGCAGGCAGCCAAAGTCGGCGCTTCGGTTTCCAACTAAAGCAATTGCAACTCACAGGGAGGTAACATCATGGCTTGGGAACTTCTTTTCACCAGTGACATCGGGCTGTTCAGCCTGTTCGTGATCGCCTTTACAACCGGGATGGCGATTTACTACGCCCGCTACTTCTCGAAGAAGATGGACGAGAAGCCCCAGGGCGAAAAATAAGGTTACAAACAGTGGTCCTGCAGAGGCGCCGGCACGGCGCTTCTGCGATCGTCATTCAAGCGGGGTATGACGTCGGGCGCCGGTGTCGTTGGCGTGAATGGCCGCTTCGACGGCGGCAGGATCCTCCAGCCGCTCCCAGGGTTCCATCAGGACCAGCAGGAGCAATTTCTCGAATTCCGCGCCAAAGCGGGCGACGATCCGTTCCGGATCGGGCACGCGCCCCCGGTCGGTGATCAGTCCGAACTGCACCTTGTTGTCGTAGGACAGGATCGAGACGCCCATCCCGATGTTGCCGGACTGCGGGACCCAGAACATCTGCTGCTTCAGTTGGCTACCGGCAAACCAGAGCGGCTTCTGCGGACCGGGGACATTCGTCATGACCGCCGAGGCCTTGTTGGCGAGCAGGTCGAGGATCTGCTGCTGCACGAACTTTGGTGCCATACCCACGGCGCCCAGGATGGAAAGCGTCAGCATCGCTTGCAACGAGCCCTTGAGGGCTTCCATCCGGTTGCGCGTCTCGTAGAGCCGCGCCAACGGGTTCTCGATGCCGACCGGCAACTCGAGCGCCACCAGTCCGAAGCGGTTGCCGAGTGCGTGTTCGTCGCCG
This sequence comes from Pseudomonadota bacterium, assembly GCA_022705165.1. GTDB lineage: Bacteria > Pseudomonadota > Gammaproteobacteria > Burkholderiales > Rhodocyclaceae > Proximibacter. Next base: position 21,523 of record JAKJEY010000018.1, on the reverse strand, counting down.
GGGCGGCGCAGATTTACCGGTACCAGCGCACGCACTTCCAGATCGTCGACGGGGTCCCCCTTCTCGGCAAGATAACTGCGCAGTGCACCGGCCGCAGACGCCAGCAGCATGTCGTTGACCGAACAGCCGAGAATCTTGCCGACGGCCTTGACCTCCGGCAGCGACATCGGTTCCGACCACGCAACTGCCTTCTGTACGCCCGGCGCTCCCTTGAAGCGTGTCTGCGAGTCGTTGGGCATCATTGCCAGCTTGCCCACCTCGGTGGCGATACCGGTGCCGATCCTGGTGTATTCCGCCGCCTTATTCGGGTCGAGCATGAGACCGACGTACTTCACCCACAGGTTGCCCGAAAGGCGGATCGCCGACAGCGTTGCGTCCGATAGCGGCTGATAGATCCAGCGCCAGAACAGATCGCCCAGGCTGTCCGGCGAGTCAGTGTCATCCTGAATGTGCAGGTGCCGGGGCGGGTGCTCGGCATCGGGGGCGGCGTTGGTGTCCAGATCGGTCAGCGACAGCATGACGCCGATCAGAGCAATGCCGTCCGCTATCGAGTGATGGATGCGGGCGACGAGCGCGGAATCGCCGGTTTCCATCTCCACCACCTGGAACTCCCACAGGGGCCGGTGCGGATTGAGCGGTGTGCTGGCAAGCTCGGCCACGTAGCGCTGCAGTTCAGTCGTGCCACCGGGAAACGGGAGCAGGGTATGCCGGATATGCGCATCGAGATCGAAATTGCGATCGTCGACCCACCAGGCGCCACTGCCCTCGACGACGGCGCACTGCCTGAAGCGCTCGTAGCGCAGCAGGCGCGCCTCGACGGTGCGGCGGAAACGCTGGAAATCCAGGCGGCCATCGAAGATCATGACGCCCACGATCTGCATCAGGTTCGTCGGCCTGTCCATGCGCAGCCACGCGGTGTCTACATGGGAGATGCGTTCGCGCTTGCTCATGCTGGGGAGGCTCCTCATTTCGATTGCAGCCAATATAATACTCAAGCCGGGTTTCCCGGGCAGCAGCATCAAAAATGCATACAACCCAAGGTGATGGCCATGAGTGATCTGAAAGCCCAGTTCGACGCAGCGGTCGCTGCCTCCAAGACCCTGTCGGAGCGTCCCGACAACATGACGCTGCTGAAGCTCTATTCCCTTTTCAAGCAGGGTTCCGAAGGCGACGTGCAGGGCAAGCGCCCGGGCTTCACCGACATGGTCGGGCGTGCGAAATACGATGCCTGGGCCGAGTTGAAGGGGATTGCGCCGGAAACGGCGATGCAGCAGTACATCGATCTGGTGACGGCGCTCAGGAACGCCTGATCAGACGGGAAAGTTCTCATCGAAGAACTTGTGGATCTCCTGTTCGATGACCGGCTTGAACGCCATGAACAGGAGGCCGAGTCGGACATTGATGCGCACTTCCTGCGCATCCACGGTCATCGTTCCCTTCACGCCGGGGCGCTGAAAACTCAGGACGTCGCCTTCCCAGGTGGCGGTCATGTCGAGATCCGCTTCCAGCTCGGCCGACATGTGCTGCGCCGCCTTGCGCGCCTTGGCCAGCGTCTTGCCGTGCCTGCGGGAGATGTTGATTTCGCTCATCGGACGATTCTAGCGGTTCACGCCACTTCCGTGCGCAGCATCTGATAGCACTCGAAGCGCCGCGGGTCGATTTCGCCGCGTGCCAGGGCGCCGCGCAGCGCGCAGTCCGGCTCGCGGTCGTGGTGGCAGTCGCGGAAGCGGCAGCGACCGAGATGTGGACCAAATTCCGGGAAGGCCGCCTCAAGCGTATGCAGATCCAGATGGTGGAGACCGAACTCCTGCAAGCCGGGTGAGTCGATCAGGTGCGTTTCGGCATCGAGATGGTAGAGGCGAGCGTGCGTCGTCGTGTGCTTGCCGGTGTCGAGTGCTTCCGAAATCTCACGGGTCGCGGCATTGGCGCCGGGGACGAGCGCATTGAGCAGCGTCGACTTGCCCATTCCCGACTGGCCGACGAGGACGCTCGTTTCGCCCTTCAGGTGTGGGCGCAGGGTGTCGGCGCCGTCACGTGCCGACAGTTCGATGACGGCGTAGCCCAGTGAGCGGTAGCTCGCCAGTGATTCCCTCGCCGCCGGGAGCCGGTCCGTCAGGTCGCACTTGTTGAGCACGATCAGTGGCCTGATGTCCTGGCTGTCGGCGGCGACGAGGCAGCGCGTCACCAGCGTGTCGGAGAACGATGGTTCGGTGGCGACGACAATGAGGATCTGGCTGACGTTGGCGGCGATCAGTTTCTGCCGGAACTCGTTCGAACGGTAGAGGAGGCTGCTGCGTTCGCCGGTTTTCTCGATGACCCCCTGGCCATCAGCGGTGGCGGCGACCTCGACACGATCGCCACAGGCCAATTCGCTCTTCTTGCCGCGCGGAAAGCAGAGGCGGGTCGAGCCGTCGCTGAACTCGACCAGGTACTGGCGGCCGTGCGCTGCGATGATCAGGCCGCGTGCTTTCAAGTCGCTGCTTTCAGGTGGGCGATGCGGATCGCTGCCGGCGGGTGTGAATCGTAGAACAGCGAGTGCAGCGGGTCCGGTGTCAGTGTCGCTGCGTTGTCTTCGTAGAGTTTGACCAGCGCGTGCACGAGATCCTCACTGCTGGCATGCTGCGCTGCGTAGTGATCAGCCTCGAACTCGTGCTTGCGCGACAGCATGCTGCCGAGCGGGGTCAGCGGAAAAACGAAAGCCGGCATGACCAGGAAGAAAAGCACGAGTGCGACCGCAGTCCCCTGCACCTCCGCGCCCACGCCAAGGCCGGCATAGAACCACGGTGCGGAGATGAGCTGGCCGAGTGCGGCGAGGAAGAACAGTGAGAGCACAAACATCGTGATGATGCGCTTGACGACATGGCGGCGCTTGAAATGACCCAGTTCGTGCGCCAGCACCGCTTCGATCTCGGCGGGTTGCAGGCGCTTGAGCAGCGTATCGAAGAAGACGATCCGCTTGGTTTTTCCGAAGCCCGTGAAGTAGGCGTTGCCATGCGCAGAACGCCTCGAACCATCCATGACGAAGAGGCCACCGGAATGGAAGCCGCAGCGTGCGAGCAGTGCTTCGACGCGCTGGCGCACCTCGCCCTCGGCGAGTGGTTCGAACTTGTTGAAGAGCGGGGCAATCCAGGTCGGGTAAATGAACAGGATCAACAGATTGAAGCAGCACCAGAAGAGCCAGACATGCAGCCACCAGTAACTGCCCATCGTCCCCATCAGCCAGAGTACGGCAAGGATCACGGGGGCGCCGATGACGGCGGCCAGAAGCGCACTCTTCAGTATATCGGTCAGAAACAGCCGGGGCGTCATGCGGTTGAAGCCGAAGCGAGCTTCGATGGCGAACTGACGCCACCAGGCGAGCGGCAGGTCGACAGCTCCCGAGACCAGCAGCAGCGAAAAAATCAGGCCCAGACCGGCCGTCAGCTCGGGCCAGCGAGCCTGCCACCAGTTGGCGAGTGCATCGATGCCGCCTCCCAGTGTCAGTACGAGCAGCAGGGCCGTTTCGACGGCGAGGGCGACGAAGCCGAAGCGAACCTTCGCTACCGTGTAATCGGCCGCCTTGCGGTGCGCCTCCAATGCGACGCGATCGGCGAATTCGGCGGGTACGCGATCGCGACTGGCGCAGACATGGCGGATTTGCCGGCTGGCAAGCCAGATGCGGATGGCGACGGAGATTCCGAGGGCAGCGAGAAAGAGGGCGGTGAAGCTGGAGGCGAAGGTGTCGGGCATGCCGTTGTGACAGAATGGAGGCTTTGATAGTTCAGGCGAATTATATGGCACAAGACGCAAACAACCTGATCTGGCTGGACATGGAGATGACGGGGCTCGATCCGGATCGCGATCGTGTCATCGAACTGGCGATGATTGTCACCGATGCGAGGCTTGAGACACTGGCTGAATCGCCGGTGTGGACGGTGCATCAGTCGGATGCCGTGCTCGATGCGATGGATGACTGGAACAAGAAGACGCATGGCCGCTCCGGCTTGATCGAACGGGTCCGTGCATCTACAACGGATGAAGCCGCCGTTGCCGCCGAGGCGATGGCCTTCATAACCGAGTGGGTCGGCAAGCGGGTATCGCCGATGTGCGGGAATTCGATCTGCCAGGACCGGCGCTTCATGGCCAGGTACATGCCGCAACTGGAGGAATATTTCCATTACCGCAATCTCGACGTTTCGACCCTGAAGGAGCTCTGCCGACGCTGGAAGCCCGAGGTCGCCAAGGGCTTCGAGAAGAAGGCCGACCATACGGCGATGGCGGACATCCGCGAGTCGATCGCCGAACTTCGCTATTACCGCGACAACTTCCTCAAGCTGTAAGGAGCGGGCCATGAAAGGCAACAAGGAAATCATCGGCATCCTCAACCGCCTGCTTGCAGGGGAACTGGCGGCACGCGACCAGTATTTCATCCATGCCCGGATGTACGAAAACTGGGGCTACCAGCGCCTGTTCGAACGCATCTGGCATGAGATGCACGACGAGACGGATCACGCCGACTGGTTGATCCGCCGCATCCTGTTCCTCGATGGCACTCCGGAGATGGTCCCGGCATCACCACTGAAGATCGGCAAGAACGTACCGGAGATGCTGAAGAGCGACCTCGCGGTCGAGTACCAGGTGATCACCGACCTGAAAAAGGCGATTGCGCGCTGCGAGTCAGCTGGCGATTACGTTACCCGCGAAGGGCTGGAGAAGCTGCTCGACGATACCGAAGAGGATCATGCGCACTGGCTGGAACAGCAGCTCGGCATGATCGAGATGGTCGGGCTCAAGAATTACCTGCAGTCACAGACCGGCAGCAGCAGTGTCAGCTGATTCGTCGATGCACTGAGCAAGTCCGTTGCTCCCGGCCATTCAGCAGGCCTGGGGTGGACCGGGCTTTGCCCGAACGGGCACCCGGTTTCCCTCGCTGACTACCGGGCGCGTCGGTAGAGGACGAAGCGCTCGCTGCGCTCGCTCGGCCGACGCATCTCGGCGGCGATGGTCCAGCCGTTGATCTCCAGATTCCGGTTCTGACTGGCGTCGCGGATCGTGACCATCCAGTCGCAACGTTTCGCTTCGGATGTCTTCTCGGCTTTCAGGGGGACGCCCGCCCAGTAGTCGATCAGTGCCCGGTTTGCATCCGAGATGTTGCGACCGATGACACAACCGTAGTTTGCCGGCAAAGCGGCTTTGAGTGCGGCACCGATCGAGTGATAGCTCTTCCCGTACTCGATCCACGGCAGCCACAAGCTCATCAGCAGCATCCACAGTGCGGTCAGTCCCGCCAGCCAATGAACCAGTCCCCGCCATGGCGAGCGCTGGCGCTGGCCGGTCGTCAGCATCCAGCCCCAGGCGACGCTGGTGACTATGGCAAGCACGAAGGCGATCCACTTGAATTCACCGACGAATCCCGGGGCGAGCTTGACGACCCGCCCGGCCAGTTTTTCCGGCCAGCCGAGGACCATCGCGCTCCAACCGATCCACATCAGGATGCAGAAGAAGCTGAAGGTCATGATGCCGAACCAGTCGAAGGCATTGGCGGCACCACGGCGTAGCGTAGCGACACCCGGCGCAGCGAGGAGGGCGAGCGGCGGTAGCAGCAGCAGGGCCGAACTGCTGCGCGCCTCGAAGGTGATCGAAAGCGTGAGCCAGGCGGCGAGGGTGGCCAGAATCGGCATCAGGTACGCCGGTTCGCGCAGCATCCGGCGCTTCGAGCGCAGCGTCCATAGCGCCAGCGGCAGCGCCGGCCAGGCGAACCACGGCACCATGCTGACGTACGTCCAAGCGGTGTGGGCGATGTTGGCAGGCTTGCCGAACTGGACCAGTTCGCTTGCCAGCCATACGGCAAAATAGTCTGCCTGGAAGGCAGCAAGCAGGATGGGCCAGGGGGTTGCAATCGCCGCGCCGAGCAGCGCGCCGAGCAGCAGAGAGGATCCCGATTGCGTCCGGTCTTTCGCCAGCCAGAGTGCGATCAGGGCCACTGGCAAGAGGGTCAGCATGGCCGCGAGGCCGTTGCCAAGAAAGCCTAAGCCCAGCCCGAGTCCGAAGATGATCGCTGCGCGTTGCGGTTTGCGCGGCAGCAAGGCGAGGGCCCAGTAGGCGGCGGCATGTCCGGCGAGCGCGACCAGCATCGGCTGGGCTTCGTGGGCATGAACCAGGAAACCGAGGCAACCTGCCATCGCCAGCACGCTGGCAATCGCAAATTCGTGGGGTGCTTCCTCGTTGCAGTGCCATTCGCGGCCGGCACGATAGAGCAGGAAGAGGATCAGTGCGACCCAGAAACCGCTGGCCAGACGAATGGCATCATGCAGCGGCAGGAGCCAGGAAAAGGCGAATCCGGTGACGGCCGCCGACCAGTAGTAGAGCGGTGCGTCCGGGTAGGGGCGATCGGCCAGGTGCGGTGCCAGCCAGTGGCCACGCTGCAGCATGTCGGCAACAACGCCGATGGTGACTGCGTCGTCGTTCTTCCAGGGATCGTGGCCGATCAGGCCGGCCAGAATGAAGACGGCCAGCAGCGCCACGAGGGGCCAGCCCCGCGGCGGCAGGGGAAATCCGCTGCGCTTGATCGGTTCGATCATCGTTTGTGAAAAGACGCGGCAAAGAAAAAGGCAGCCGGAGGCTGCCTTTCTGCCTGCGTCCGAGTCGATCAAGCCGACTTGCGCAGGTTGCCGAACTTCTGGTTGAACTTCTCGACGCGACCGGCGGTATCGACGATCTTCTGCTTGCCCGTGTAGAACGGGTGGCAGGAGGAGCACACTTCGATGTGAAGCGGCTTCTTCATGGTGGACTTGGTCTTGAAGACGCTGCCGCAGGAGCAGGTCACTTGAATTTCTTCGTAATCGGGGTGGATACCGGCTTTCATGGGTTTTCCTTTCAGTTCTCGCGGCCGGCGGATGTGACCGGCCCCAGCAAAACGCGCGATTATCCTTGAAAATCAGCGCGAAGTCCAGAAATTTTCAGGTTGGCGAGCGTGCGGGCGATAGCCCGGCGAGGTGTCAGCGCGCAGGCCGTGTATCTGCACGGCAAGGGCTGACAACAGTGCCCGGCTGGGCATCGTTACCCGCCTAGCGGCCGCCGCGCATCGAATCGAAGAAATCGTTGTTGGTCTTCGTCGCCTTGACCTTGTCGAGCAGGAAGTCCATCGCCTCCAGATCGTCCATGTTGTACAGGAGCTTGCGCAGGATCCACATCTTCTGCAGCACGTCCGGCTTGAGGAGCAGTTCCTCACGACGGGTGCCGGAGCGGTTCACGTTGATCGCCGGGTAGATCCGCTTCTCGGCCATGCGGCGGTCGAGGTGGATTTCCATGTTGCCGGTGCCCTTGAATTCCTCGTAGATCACGTCGTCCATGCGGCTGCCGGTGTCGATCAGCGCGGTCGCGATAATGGTCAGCGAGCCGCCTTCCTCGATGTTGCGGGCGGCGCCGAAGAAGCGCTTCGGCTTCTGCAGGGCGTTGGCATCGACGCCGCCGGTGAGCACCTTGCCGGAGGCCGGCTGCACGGTGTTGTAGGCGCGGGCGAGGCGGGTGATCGAGTCGAGCAGGATGATCACGTCCTTCTTCATCTCGACCAGGCGCTTGGCCTTCTCGATCACCATTTCGGCGACCTGCACGTGACGGGTGGCCGGTTCGTCGAAGGTCGAGGCGACGACTTCGCCGCTGACGGTGCGCGACATCTCCGTGACTTCCTCGGGGCGCTCGTCGATCAGCAGGACGATCAGCACGGCTTCCGGGTGGTTTTCGGAGATGGCGTGCGCGATGTGCTGCAGCATGACCGTCTTGCCCGACTTCGGCGGGGCGACGAGCAGGCCGCGCTGGCCGGCGCCGATCGGGGCGATCATGTCGATGATGCGGCTGGTCGTGTTTTCCTCGCCGCGCATGTCGCGTTCGAGGCGCAGGTGGCGCGTCGGGTGCAGCGGCGTCAGGTTTTCGAACAGGATCTTGTTCTTGGTCGCTTCCGGCGGGGCGAAGTTGATGCGATCGACCTTGACCAGCGCGAAGTAGCGCTCGCCGTCCTTCGGAACGCGGATCTCGCCTTCGATGGTGTCGCCGGTATGCAGGTTGAAGCGACGGATCTGCGACGGGCTGACGTAGATGTCATCGGTGCCGGCCAGATACGAGATGTCCGGCGAGCGCAGGAAACCGAAGCCGTCCGGCAGCACTTCGAGCGTGCCGTCGCCGAAGATGCTTTCACCTTTCTTGGCCTGGTTCTTCAGCAGCGCGAAGATCAGTTCCTGCTTGCGCAGGCGGTTGGCATTTTCGATGCCGTTGGCGGTGGCCATTTCGAGGAGCTGGCCGACATGGTAATTCTTGAGTTCGGAGAGGCGCATGAGCGGGAGTTGTGGCTATGGCGGAGGCGCGACACGGAACGGTCGCGGCGCATGGACGGTAACGGGAGAGAGGGATGTCGAAACTTGAACTACACCTGAAAGCCCCGGGGCGGGACGGCGTTGTTGTCGTTGCTTTGCCGCGCCGTTGCGGGCTTTCAGGGGGTGAGACTAATGCGATTAAAGATTGCTGTCAATGAATGCGGTCAATTGACCCTTCGACAGTGCGCCGACCTTGGTCGCCTCGATGTTGCCGCCCTTGAACAGCATCAGCGTCGGAATGCCGCGAATGCCGTACTGGGCCGGAGTCTTCTGGTTGTCGTCGATATTGAGCTTGGCGACCTTCAGCTTGCCGGCGTATTCCTTGGCGACTTCATCAAGGATCGGGGCAATCATCTTGCACGGACCGCACCATTCGGCCCAGTAGTCGACCAGCACCGGCGTCTGCGATTGCAGCACTTCGGTCGCGAAGTTGTCGTCGGTGACGTAATGGATATGCTCGCTCATCTCGAAAAAAGCCTCTTGGGAACTGGATGGAAAGGTGGAATAAACGGGAAATATTCCGGGATGGAATGTGTGGGGAGGAATGCTACTGAAAAACGCGCGGCATGGGAAGCGAGTCTTGGCGCCATGTGTGCGTGGTGCGCCCCGGCACTCGCCCGGGCGAGGTGTGCGGGCCTGCGGAAAAAATGCTGCTTTGCAAATATTGGGTTTGCGTAAAGATCGAGTGGATTGACAAATCCATATAAAAACAAGACAATACTGTTGTTGCTGCGGCGCAGCAACGCAGCCGGATCTCTCGATCTTTCCGGCTCATCAGCCTGTCAGGCTTCTCTGGCGCTCCGCCAGTTCCATTCAACCCCCCGCTGCGCCGCCCCATAACCGTTCGCCGGATTGCCTTTTTGTGTCCGGTGCCACAGTGAAGGAGAAGAGCATGTCCGCAACGATCGAATCCAGACCCCTGTTCATCCGTGCCACCTCGGTGATGTTCGCGCTTGTGCAGTCCGGATTGATGCTGGCCGGCATCATTCTGCTGGCCGGCTTGTTTGCGCTGTCGCAGGGCGACCGGCGCATTGTCGAAAAGCTGTCATCACTCGTGCAGGGAGACGATGATCCCCAGACGATGGTTGCCTATGGCCTGCCTGCTGCCGACGACGAGGGCGCCATCGGCGAACTGTCGCCGCGCATGCGGGCTGCGCTTGAGTCCGTGTCGCGCCGCTATCGTGTCTCGATGGGGCCGCTGGAGCCGATTTTTGCGGCCGCGGAGAGCGCCGGCCGCGAGTATCGCCTCGATCCCCTGCTGATCGTATCGGTGATCGCGATTGAGTCGCGCTTCAATCCGTTTTCCGAGAGTGTCATGGGAGCACAGGGGCTGATGCAGGTGATGCCGCGCTATCACCTGGACAAGCTGCCGGCGGGTGCCGACGATCTGTCCTTCTTCGACCCGGTGCTCAATGTCCGCATCGGTGCGCGCATCCTGAAGGAATCGATCCGGCGTAATGGCAGTCTGGCGGCGGGGTTGCAGCAGTTCGCCGGAGCACTGGACGACCCTGATCAACGTTACGCGGCGCGGGTGATGGCTGAAAAGGCTCGCCTCGAAACGGCCGTACAACGCAGTCGCCTCGGCGAGGCCTGATCGACCGGCACCAACCTCGCCGGGCGGCGCGCGTACCCGCCCGATAGGCTATAGTGACGGCCTTGATTCGCACCTTGTGCGTGCCGCTACCATGACCTACGTCGTTACTGAAAACTGCATCAAGTGCAAATACACGGATTGCGTCGATGTCTGCCCCGTCGACTGCTTTCGTGAGGGGCCGAACTTCCTGGCCATCGATCCGGACGAATGCATCGACTGTTCGCTCTGCGTCCCGGAGTGCCCGGCGGAGGCGATCTTCGCCGAGGATGATGTCCCTGACGGCCAGCAGCACTTCATCGCGCTCAACGCCGAGCTGTCCAAGGGCTGGCCGGCAATCGTGGAGCGCAAGGACGCTTTGCCGGAGGCCGATGCCGAGAACGGGCAGCCCGACAAACTGAAAGACCTGCTGCGCTAGAACGGCGATGGGCGGAATCTCTTCCGGCCAGCAGCTTCTGCCGGTCGCCGGCTACCTCGATGCCGCGGCACGGCGCCTGCTCGCATTCGGTGCCGACGATCTTTCGCGTGTGCAGGTGCTCGTCTCTTCCCTGCCTCTGGCCGCGGAATTGCGGACTGCGCTGGCGCACGCTGCCGGGCGGCCACTGCTTCTTCCCCGATTCGATACGCTGCGCCGCTGGGCCTGCGCCGCGCCATTCCCGGAGACGGAAGTCCCTGCGCCGCTGCCGGACAGCGAGCGGCTGTTGCTCCTGCATGGCGCGCTGGCGGCGCGCAAATGGTTCGATGAGCGCGCACTATGGGGTATTGCCGGCGAACTCGCCGCGCTGGCGGACGAACTGTCTTCCGCTGCCGTGCTGCTGCCGGACGACCTGGCCGCGCTGCGCGAACAGCTCGAAAGGGCCTACGCGCTCAAGGGCTCGGCCCCGCTGGCCTTCGAAGCCCGCGTCGTTCACGAGATGTGGCATGTGCTGGCAGGCATCGGTCGCCCGGATGCACCTGCCGCATACCGGCTTCGGCTGGCGGCCCTCGCACGCAGCGCCGATTGCCCGATGTTCGTTCTCCTCGACGGCTTGCCCGAGGAACGACTCTCGGAGGCCGAGCGTGCCTTTCTGTTGCGCTACGCCGAGCGCCAGCCGGTGGCGGTTTATGCACCCTGCCCGCGCGAAGCGGGAGACACCCCGCTGGCGCAGTTGCTGGCGGCCGCCTGGCCCGCGGCATCCGGCACCTCGGCGAATGCGCGCGAAGCCGCTGGTGCCGAAGCGACAGGCCACACGTGCCTGCCGTTGCGCGACCGGGCTCTGGAAATGGGTGGCCGAATCGCCGCCAGCCCGCTCGCCGGAAGTCTTTCGCTGATCGCGGTACGGGGGCGCGAGGTGGAGGCCGAAGCGGCCGCAGCACAGGTATTCTGCTGGCTTGGCGAGGGGCTGCGGCGGATCGCACTGGTTGCCGAGGATCGGCTGACGGCGCGCCGTGTCCGCGCCCTGCTCGAACGACGGCAGGTGCTGGTCGCTGACGAGACCGGCTGGAAGCTGACGACTACCCGTGCCGCGGCGACGCTTGATGCCCTGCTCGAATGTGCGGCCAGTGGTGCGTACCACCGTGCCCTGCTCGACCTTCTCAAGTCTCCGCATCTGTTCTCCGACGTCGAACCTGCGTTGCGTGCGGCGGCCGTGCATCGCATCGAGCTTGCCATGCGGCGGCATGGTGTTCGTGCCGGCATCGCTGCGACGAGACACGCGCTTCTCGCCGAAACGGAAGCCCTGCGCAATGCCGCGAGCGACGCGGGCGACGTCGATCCCGCTGCCTCCGGCCTCGCACAGAATCTGCTCGATCGCGTCGAGGCGGCGACGATCATCCTCGGCGGCAAGCCCGTATCGCTTGTGCGCTGGCTCGCCCGCCTGCGGCGTGCACTCGCGGTCGTGGCCGCGCTCGACCCGCTCTCTGCCGATGCGGCGGGCGCCGAGGTATTGGGCCTGATCGATCAGCGTAGCGCCGAGCTGGAGGGTGCCACATCCCTTGCCGCCACCTTTGCGTTCTCGGCATTTCGCGACTGGCTCGACCGCGAACTCGATGCGGCCAGCTTTCGCGATCGCAGTATCGCCAGCAGCATCGTTCTGCTCCCACGCCACGATACGCGACTACGCCGCTTCGACGCCGCACTCGTCATCGGTGCCGACGCGACGCAACTCTCGCCGACGTCCAGCGGTGGCAGCTTCTTCAACCAGGCCGTGCGCAGAGAACTCGGTCTGCCTTCCCACGCCGAGGCCGCAAACGCGCTGCGGCGCGACCTCGAACTGCTCCTGCAGACCGTGCCGCGGGTCGTGGTGACCTGGCAGGCGGAGCAGGACGGTGAGGCGCGTCTGCTGGCGCCCGAATTCGAACGCCTGTCGGCGCTGCACCTGGCGGCCTGGGACGATGATCTGCGTCGGCCACCGCCGCCCGCCTGGCCCGATCGGCCTGTCGATGTGGCGACGGCCCCGGCGATCCCGCTGCAGGCTCGCCCCTCGGTGACGCCCGCGCTAGTCCCGCAGCGAATTTCTGTCAGCGCCCTGGCGAGCCTCGTCGCCTGTCCGTACCAATTTTTCGTGCGTTCGGTGTTGCGTCTCGGGGAGCTCGATGAAGTCACGGAAGTGCTGGAGAAGAGTGACTATGGCGCGCTGGTGCATCGCTCCCTCGAGCGCTTCCACCGCGCTTACCCTGTGGTTTCGGAACTTTCTCCGGAGATGGCACTGGCTGCACTGGATGCGATCGTCTGCGAGTCCTTTGCCGCTGCCGAGGCGGACAACTGGCTGGCTGTCGGCTGGCGCTTGCGCTGGCAGCAGCGGCTCGGCGCCTATCTTGAATGGCAGCGCCGTTGTGAGGCCGACGGCTGGCGCTGGCAGGCCGCCGAGGAGCGTGCTGCGTGTTCGCTGGCGCTGCCCGGAGGCGGAGAGGTGGCGCTATATGGCCGCATCGATCGCATTGATGCCGGTCCCGCCGGCGAGCGGCTGATCGACTACAAGACGAAAACTGCCAAGCCATTGCGCGACGGGCTGGCAGAGGATGTCCAGCTGCCGGCCTATGCGCTCTTGCGTGCTGAGCCGCTATCCGCGCGCGCAGCAGTCTCTGCGCTCTATCTTGCGCTCGACGACGAGGTGCCGGTCGCCGTTGATTGCCCGGGCGATGTCGCGGCGTCGGCTATCGCGCAGGGCGAACGTCTGGTGGCCGCCATGGCGGCCATGCGCGAAGGCGCTGCGCTGCCGGCGCATGGCGTCGATGCCGTCTGCCGCCATTGTCCGGCGAGCGGCCTCTGTCGGAGGGATCATGTCGCAGGCGCCTGATCCGGACATCCTCGCAGTCCTCGACCCGGTGAAGAGCGCCGTCGTCGAGGCCTGTGCCGGCAGTGGCAAGACCTGGCTGCTGGCCGCGCGTATTGTCCGGCTGCTGCTGGCTGGCGCGCAGCCTGGCGAGATCCTTGCCATCACCTTTACACGCAAGGCGGCACGGGAGATCGAGGAGCGCGTTGTCGACGGGCTGCGTGGGCTGGCACTTGCGGATGATGCGGCGGTCGTCGGGTATCTCCGGGAGCGGGGCGTCTCCGATGCTGCCACCATCGCGCGCGCGCGAGGGCTCTATGAACTGCTGACCGAAGCCCAGCCGGGTCTGACCGTGAATACCTTTCACGGCTGGTTCCTGCAGCTGGTCGCGGCCGCGCCGCTGTCGGCGGGGCTCGCCGGCATGCGTCTGACGGACGCCGGCTCGCGTCGTTTCGATGAGTTGTGGCAATCCTTCGCCGCTCGCCTGCAGCAGGCGCCGGATTCCCCGGCCAGCCTTGCCTTTGTTCGCCAGTTGGCGGCGGCCGGCCAGCAAGCTACTCGCCAGCTGGTGGCCAGCGGTATGGCGCGCCGCGCGGAATGGCTGATGCTGGCGGGCGAGATGCCCGGTGCCTGGGAGAAGCAGCTCGAATCACTCCGCGAGTTTTTCGGCGCCGGCGATGAACAGGAAGTGCTGGCCGATTTCTTCGTTCCCGGCTGGGACACCGATTTCCGCTGCTACCTCGGCTTTCTCGAAACGAGCGAAACCGATACCGACCGCCGTTTGGCACAGCGCCTTTCGACTGCGCTGCGCGAGTTGGAGTCATCGCGCTCACTGCCGCCGGAGATTGCCCTGTCTGCCGATATCTTTGCCGCGGTCGCCGGCGCCGTGCTGACCGAAAAAGGTGGCCTGCGGGTGCGCAAGCCTTCCAAGGCGCTGGATGGACGTTTCGGGGCTGACGGGGCCCGCCGTTTCCTCGATCTACATGTCTTGCTCGGTGAGCGCTTGATCGCTTGCCGTTCCCGCCTGCAGGACGCACGTAACTTCTCGTTCAATCGTGACGCGCTGTGCGTCCATGCCGCCTTCCTCGCCCACCTTGCTGATGCAAAGGCCAGCCGCCGGCAGATCGATTTCGTCGATGTCGAGTGGGAAGTGTTCCGCCTGCTGGCCGACGATGAGAGCGCTCCTTATGTGCAGGCACGACTCGACGCCCGCTACCGGCACATCCTGCTCGACGAGTTCCAGGATACGAACCCGCTGCAGTGGCAGATTCTGCAGGCGTGGCTGGCGGCCTACGCCGGTACCGATGCCGGGCGCCCGACGGTGTTCCTCGTGGGTGACCCGAAGCAGTCGATCTACCGATTCCGTGGTGCGGAGCCGCGACTCTTCGCGACGGCTGCGGACTTCCTCGAAGCCGGGTTTGCCGCGCATCGGGTCGCTCGCGATGTTACGCGGCGCAATTCGCCGGCGATCATTTCGGTGGTCAATGCCCTGTTTTCGGTGGAACCGGCTTTCATTCCTTTCCGCGAGCAGCATGCGCTGCAGCAGTCGCTGCCTGGTTTTGTCGAGTTGCTGCCGCTCACCTCCGGTGAAGACACGCTGGTTACTGTGGACGTCGATGCGTCGGACCTGCGCGATCCGCTCACTCGGCCGGAGATCGAAGTGCACGATGGCCGCCGCGAACAGGAGGCGTTACAGCTCGCCGAGCGGCTGCGGACGATGATTGGTCGCACGTTGATCCGGGAGCCTGGTGGCGGGGGCGAGCGGCCACTCACCGCTGGCGACGTGATGCTGCTCGTCCGTTCCCGAACACAGATTGCCGTTTATGAACGGGCACTCGCCGCCGCCGGCATCCCCTATATGGCAGCGTCGCGCGGCGGACTGCTCGATTCTCTGGAAGTCCGCGATGTCGCGGCATTGCTTGAGTTCCTCGTCACGCCGGCTGCCGATCTGGCGTTGGCGCACGCCCTCAAGTCGCCGCTCTTCGCCTGCAGCGACGGCGATCTGCAGCGGATCGCCGCGCGTCCCGAGGCGACCTGGTGGCTGCGGCTCGAGGCGCTCGCGGCAGGTGATGATTGTGCCGACCATCGGGAAGGTGACGCGCGAGGAGAACGGGGGCGTCCTGGAAGCAGCCCGGCGCTGCAGCGAGCGGCGCGGCTGCTGGCCGAATGGCTGTCGCTGGCGCCGACCCTGCCGGCGCATGATCTGCTCGACCATATTTACGACAGTGGCGAGGTCAAGGCTCGTTACCGGCTGGCGGTACCGGAGGCGCGGCGTGCGGCAGCGCTTGCCAACCTCGAAGCCTTGCTGCTGCTGGCCCTGGATGTTGACGGTGGCCGTTATCCGAGCCTGCCGCGCTTCATCGATGAGCTGCGCGCGTTGCGACGGGCCGACGATGACGATTCGCCGGATGAAGGCGAGCTTGCCGCCAATGATTCGGCGGAGGCCGCTGGCCGCGTCCGGATCCTCACGATCCACGGCGCCAAGGGCCTGGAGGCGCCGCTCGTCTGGCTGCTTGACGCCAATCCGGTACCACGACCGGAGCGCGGCTGGGCGCCGCTCGTCGATTGGCCGCCCGGTGCGCCAGCTCCGCGCCATTTTTCCTTCATCGGGCGGCGCGCCGAAGCCGGACTCGCCCGTGCCGACTTGCTCGCGGCCGAGGCTGCGGCTGGCGAGCGCGAAGAACTGAACCTGCTCTACGTCGCTATCACCCGGGCGCAGCAGGTGTTCATCGCCAGCGGCAGCGAAAATTCACGCGCGTCGGACACCAGCCCCTATGCCCGGCTGACGGCTGCGCTGGTGCGCCTCGGCGTCGGGAAACTCGGCCGCTATGGCGAGTCGCTGCCTGAACTTCCCTCGGTGTTGCATTCCGAAACGTCCGCCGCACTCGCCGGTGCCGGGACGCCTGTGGCGCCGTTGCAGGCAGAAGGTGGGCTGCCGTCTGTCCCGGTTGTCGGTGAGCGCCGTTCTCCCCTCGATCCTGCCGCCCGTTTCGGCATCCTGCTGCATGCAATTCTCGAGCGTCGGGTGCCGGGGCAGGGGAGCGCTTCTCTCGTCGAGCACGGGGAAGGCGGGTCTCCCTGGTGGCGGACCATGGGCTACAGTGACGGCGACCTGGCCAATGCGATGCCCGTCGCCGAGCGTCTGCTTGCTGCACCGGCGCTGCGGCGCTACTTCGATCCCGAATGCTACCGTCGGGCATGGAACGAGGTCGAATTTGCCGATTCTGCCGGTAACCTGTTCCGGATCGACCGTCTGGTCGAGGATGACGAGGGGGTCTGGGTGCTGGACTACAAGAGTTCCGGCAGGGATACTGACCGTCTGTCTGAGTATCGCCTTCAGGTGCAGGGCTACTGCCGTGCAGTTGCCGAGGTGTATGCGAATAGAAGAGTTTTCGGTGTCCTGGTTTTTTCTGACGCATCCATGCTGAGCGTCTGTTCATCAGATCAAGCCATTGACGGCATGAAACAAACCGCTGATCGGGCGCCAGTGGACGTTGCCGGATCGGATCTGCTTCAATAATCCCAAGGGTAGGAGGGTTTTCGTTATGAACAGGAATCAAGGATTTACGCTCATCGAACTGATGATCGTCGTTGCCGTCATCGGCGTGCTGGCCGCCATTGCCATTCCGAATTACAACGAGTATGTGCAGCGCAGCCGGATTACCAGAGCGGTAGCGGCGCTGTCGGATATGCGCGTCAAGCTCGAGCAGTACTTTCAGGACAATCGTACTTACGTCGGCGCCTGCGCCGCCGGCACGGTTGCACCCCTGCCGCCGGCAGGCGACAACCCCGATTTCACCATCAGTTGCCCGACGCTTACGGCGACCACCTTCGTTGTCCAGGCGGATGGTGATGGGGCGGGGGCGTCAGGAAAAATGAGCGGTTTTCTTTACAACGTGAATCAGGCCAACCAGAAGAGCACGACCACGAGTAGCGCAGCCGGCAAGGCGAGTCGGGGATGGACAGGGAGCACCACCTGCTGGGTGATCTCGAAAGGTGGGGGTTGCTAACAATGCGCCCAAGCGCCAAAGGTTTCTCGCTCGTGGAATTGGTGGTCGTGATAGCCATCATTGCGATTCTGCTTGCGGTCGGGGCCAGCGGCTTCACGAACTGGATAGGCAACATGCGTGTCCGCTCCGCCGCAGAGGCAATCCAGGCCGGATTGCAGCTGGCGCGGACGGAGGCGGTGCGGCGCAACGACCTGATCCGTTTTCAGCTGACTTCGAGTACCGGTAACGACTGTACGTTGTCGACGACGAGCACCAACTGGGTCGTCAGCTACGACAACCCCGCCAACGCTTGTGGCGGTGCGTTCATCAACGAAGCCTTCCCTGCGACCGATGCGGCCAATAACCCGGCACCTCGCATCCTCCAGATGCGTCCGGCAACGGAAGGGTCGGCGGATATTGTCGTGGCGGCGGGCCAAAGTACATTTACGTTCAATGGCTTGGGGCGGCATGCTTTCCCGGTCGGTATCGTGCCGGTCGACGTCAATATCAACATCAGCAATCCGAATGCGGGTACGTGCGCTGCCGATGGCGGAAAGATTCGTTGTCTGCGCGTCCAGGTGACGCCGGGAGGGCAGATCCGCATGTGCGACCCGAAATTCGCGGCTTCCGACAAGGACCCACAAGGATGTTTCTAGAGCGTGCCATGAAGAAGCAACAGGAAGGCGTCATGCTGCTCGAGGCGCTGATCGCCATCGTGATATTTTCGCTGGGCGTTCTTGGCGTGGTCGGCATGCAGGCGTCTGCCGTGAGTACCGTGCAGGACGCAAAGTATCGTACGGACGCCGGCTTGCTGGCCAACGAACTGCTGGGGATGATGTGGGCGCAGCAGTCGCAGCAGGAAATCGGCGGCAAGTCGCCGGGGCAGCGCCTGCGGGAAGCTTTTGAAGGTGACGGTTCAGGCGGTGTTACGGATGGTGCGCAATACACGGCCTGGCTGGCAAGAGTCGCTTCAACCTTGCCCGGCGTTGCTGCGGCCCCACCATTGGTTGTCGTCGGTCGGACCAGTGTCTGCGATTTTACGAATACCGCCGATTCCCAGCTCGGTTTGGCAGCCTTGAACAATCAGGCGGCCACCAGCACGCGGGTCTGTGTCGTCATCCGTTGGCAGACCCCGAAGGAAACTTCGCCAAGGAATTATCGTGTCGTTGTCGATATCATCTGACGTGCGGGGCACCGAAATGGCTTTCAACATGCACCGCGAATGGATTGCAGGGGCGCCTCTGTCGGCGGCAGATGGCGCTCGTTGTCGCCACGGGTGGGCCGCTGCAGGCTTCAGCCTGGTCGAGGTTCTGATCGCCTTGGTGATCGGAATGATCGGCATGGTCGTGATGCTGCAGGTTTTCGCGAATTTCGAGGGGCAGAAACGGACCAGTACCAGCGGTGGTGATTCCATCAGCAGCGGTTCGATTTCCCTTTATTCGCTCCAGCGCGACATACAGCAAAGCGGCTGGGGAATCAACGCGATCCAGATGATCGGCTGTACCCTGACCGACGCAGGAAACATCCTGCTGCAAGGGGTCAATTCGATCCCGCTCGTGCCGGTGACGATCAATCCGCCGACGGCGACTTTGCCTGCTGGAGAAGGCGGTACCGATACGCTGCTGGTTGTTTCAGGAACCAGCAATTCGACTATCGAGGGGGACCTCATCAACGGCTCGGTTGCCATTGGGGGCACGGTATATCCCGTACATACCCCTTCGGCCTTCGCTGTTGGCGATTACGTTGCGGCCGTCAGGGCCGACCGTGTCGTCGGTGCATGCTCCGTTCAGGTGAACCGGGTCGTCTCGACCGTCACGAATGCAGGAGGATTGGGGACTGTCACCGTCAGCACCGGTGCGCTTGCTGCTTCAAACGTCAATGACCGCCTGTTCAATCTCGGCGCTGCGCCGCTCATTCGCGGCTATGCAATCCGGAAGATGACGGCCGACACTGGGGTGGACCCCAATGGCGTGGATAAATTGACGGTCTGCGATTACACGACGGCGGGCACGGACTGTACTGATGCCGACAACTGGACGCCCATTGCCAACAGTGTCGTCAGTTTGCGGGCCCAGTATCGACGTGAAAACCAGAACAATGCGATGACGGGTCTTCCGGATACGTGGGACCAGAGTTTCACGACGTCCGGCGTAACGACCTTCGTCCAGCCTGGCCTCGGAGGCGATCCGGCGGCATGTGCCCAGATGCGTGTTCGTGCGGTACGTCTTGCGATGGTTGCCAGGAGTTCCCAGCCGGAACGACCGGTCAAGGATGCCAGCAACAATGACGTTCCCGTCTGGCAAAGTGCGCTGACCTGGTCGGGGAGCGTGACCAACGTTGCGGACGGCAATAGTGCTGCTGCCGCAGCAGCGGTCAGCATTTCTCCGACGAGCCCCAGTGCGACGTGGCCGATGTGGAATGACTTCCGCTACAAGGTCTTCGAAACGGTCGTTCCGCTGCGCAATGTCACGATGAGAGGGGTGCCTGAGGAATGCTAGCCCGTCCGAAATCCTTCGCTGCAGCCCTGCAGGCCGGTACATGTCCGCGTCGCGAAAAGGGCGTCGTCCTGATGATCTCCCTGATCATCCTGGTGGTCATGACGATCGGCGCTGTATCGCTCATGCGTACGGTGGATACCACGAACCTGGTTGCGGGCAATCTGGCCTTCCAGCAGGCAGCCACACGCTCCGCCGAAGCCGGGATCGAGGATGCCATACGCAACGTGCTCGAGACGGGAGCGGCGACAGCCCTCTGGAACGATGATCTGGCGCGCGGCTATGTGGCGTCGACGCCGGCCAGCGGTACGCCGGCAAACTGGGATACGTACTGGCGTACGACGCTCAATCCGAACCCGGTTGCGTCACCGTCGGCGCCTCGCAGCTGCGCGGATCGTGTCTGCTCGTTGCCGACGGATGCATCGGGCAACCGTGTTTCCTACCACGTACAGCGTCTTTGTCTCAACTCGGGAGATCCGTTGAGCGATCCCACGGGCTGCGCATCAGCAGAGCGCAAGTCGCCGCTCGAGGGCAACCCGTTGAATCCGAATGCGCCGAAGTACAAGAAGCTTGCACAGTATTACTACCGAATCACCGTACGCGTCACTGGCCCCCGTAATACCGTCAGTTACGTACAGGCGATTGTGACCAAATGAACCACCG
Source organism: Pseudomonadota bacterium (assembly GCA_022705165.1). Taxonomy (GTDB): domain Bacteria; phylum Pseudomonadota; class Gammaproteobacteria; order Burkholderiales; family Rhodocyclaceae; genus Proximibacter. The sequence goes on along the minus strand of JAKJEY010000018.1, from coordinate 1,183 downwards.
GGAGCATGCCATGAAATCCCATACCCAGCCCGAAACACGCTGTTCCGCTCGCGCCCTGTGGGCGATTCTTGCCACGGCGTTTGCGATGGTTAACGTGCAGGCAGCCCCGACGGAGTTGGCCACCAAGCCGTTCTCGACGGATGGCAAGATCAATGCGCTGCCGAACGTCATGTTCATCCTGGATGACTCGGGCAGCATGAACCGCGATTACTCGCCGGACTGGGCTGGGCCGTACCAGCAGATGGTCGCCAGCGTGTTGACCACGATTACACCCCCCCACCGCTTCTTCAACGCGTCGTACAACGGAGTAGCCTACAACCCGGCAACCCGCTATCGCCCGCCGGCAATGTTTGACAGTGGTGGCTCGCTCGACACGACCACTTACCCCAGTATGGATGGTTCGAGCGTGGCATCCGGGGGCGATGCCACCGCGACGGCTGGTTCGCGCAACTGGCGGGCCGTGAAGGTGGACGGCTATGGCGTCCAGTCGGCGCTGACCACGAATCTGGAAGGGGCGGCGTTCTCCTACACGACCGTTCCGGGTGAGTACTGCACGGCAGCCAACTTGCGTACCTGTACTGCCGCTTCCTCACCGACAGGGTCCTACACCGTACCCGCGCCGTTGCGCTGGTGTACGACAGCCGCCCTCGCGCTTGACACGACTGCGAACGCCGGAACTTCGTGTATCGCGAGCAACATCGAACCCGCAGCAGGCGTTACCGACTATACCTACCCCCGTATCGCTCGCCAGCGTACGGCGACGATCACGGTTGGCGCTGTTGGAACTACAACAGGCATCACCGTCGACGGCGTCCAGATTCTCTCCGCAAGCGCAACGGGCGGTACGACCACCGCTGTTGCAACGGATATCGCCGCCAAGATCAACGCTTGTACCCTCGGCACGACGGGCGCCTGTGCAACAGTCGGTTTCAGTGCCACTAGCGCTTCGAACGTCGTGACGGTTACGGCGCCTACCGCAACGACTTCGACCCCTGTGGTCACGGGCGGAACGACGACGCCAGCCGCCTTTTCCGGCGGCAATGTTCCCGGCGCAACGCTGTTCACCGTCATCACGCCGACCATCAACAGCTACGCCTATCCAGGGACCGCGGCCAAGGCTTCTTCGCGCACTGATTGCGCCGGGACGACCTGTACCTACATCGAGGAAATGACCAACTACGCG
>JAKJEY010000189.1 GCA_022705165.1 Pseudomonadota bacterium | reverse complement strand
CTCGTGACCCTTCCGCTGATCGATATTCAAACCCGTCCATTATACAGGAGGCCCCATTTCGGGGCAAATTTGACCGGCTTCAGGCGCCCACGAAGGCTTGCAATTCCTGCCGGGCGGTTTCGAGCGCGAGACGCAGCGACATTTCCTCCGCCGCAGCGACCGACCAGCGCTCCTCCTTGGCCGCCTGCTCGATCGCCAGCGCATGCCGGCGCGCCTCTTCGGCATGGAACATCGCCAGCAGGCCCTTGAAGGTATGCGCCGCCCGGCAGAGCGTCGGCCCGTCCTTCTTGGCCAGCGCCCCCGAAATGCCGGTTACGTGTGAATCCCATTGCTGGAGCAGCATGCGCGCCATCTGGCGGACCACATCCGTATCACCGATGTCGCGTGCCGCGGCTTCTGGATCGATCGAAACATAGCCCCCACCGCCAGACTTGGCCGTCGCCACGACCGGAGCGGCGTCCCCGGACGTCACCCGCCGGATGACCTCCAGCAGGTCGGCCTGGCGGATCGGCTTGGCAATATAGTCATTCATGCCTGCCTGCAGACAGCGATCGCGATCGCCTTCCATCGCATTCGCCGTCATCGCGACGATCGGTATCTGCTTGAAACCGTCGACCGAGGATACCCAGCTGCGCCGCAATTCGCGGGCGCGGATCGCCTGCGTCGCCTCAAGCCCGTCCATGACGGGCATCTGCATGTCCATCAGGATGACGTCGAAATGTTCACGCTCGAAGCACTCGATCGCCTCCTCGCCATTGGCCGCAACGCTGACCCGGTAGCCGGCCTTTTCAAGCAGATGCAATGCCAGTTCCTGATTGACCAGGTTGTCTTCGACGAGCAACACCTGCAGGCCACCTCCCGCCCGGGCAGCCTCCGCCGCATGCAGCGAGGCTTCGACATCGAAATTGTCGAGCTGGAACACGCCACTCGGACTGCCGACCGCCAGACGCACCGCATCGAGCAAATCTGCCTCGGCCACCGGCTTGACGAGATGCACGGTGACGCCAAGGGCCTTCAGTTTCGGCAACTGGTCACGCTGTCCCGCCACGGTTACCAGGGAGATCACCGCCTCGTGGCCAGCCTGCGCCAGCCAGGCACCAAGCACAGCACCATCCTCTTCGAGGGCAATGGCTGCATCGACGACCGCCAGCGGGAACGGCAGGCCGGCAGCCCGGCGCTTGTCCGAAAGGGCGCGTGCTGCCGCCATCGTCGCAACGGACTCGACTGGCACGCCCCAGCGTTCAAACGTCCGCGCCAGCCCCTCCTGGGTGGCATCCGGGTTGCCGATCAACAGCACGCGCTGCCCGGACAGCACTCCGGGCAGATCCGGCACCGCAGCAGCGCCCTGACGGATGCCCAGCGACAGCGCAAACCCGAAGGTGCTGCCCTTGCCCTCCTCGCTGACAACTCCCAGCTTGCCGCCCATCAACTCGACGAGCCGCGCGGAAATGGCAAGCCCGAGCCCGGTTCCTCCGAAGCGACGGGTAGTGGATACATCCGCCTGCGAGAAGGCCTGGAACAACTGCCCGATCTTGTCGGCGGGGATACCGATCCCGGTGTCGCGCACCTCGACCCGGAGCTGCACTTCGTCGCCGGACACCGTCTCGGGGCGCACCGCGACGGTCACGCTGCCGGTAGAGGTGAACTTGATCGCATTGCCGACGAGGTTCGTGAGCACCTGGCGCAGGCGCAGGGGGTCGCCCCAAAGCCTCACCGGCAGGGTCGGTGCCATGTCGACAGCAATATCGAGCCCTTTTTGCTGCGCGCTGACCGCCAGCGTGCGCACCGCCTCGAAAATGACCGACGAAAGCTCGAAGTCGATGCGCTCGACCTGCAGTTTTCCGGCCTCGATCTTGGAAAAATCGAGGATGTCGTTCACGATGACTAATAGCGCTTCGCAGGACGAGCGGACCGTCGAAAGATAATGGCGTTGCTCGTCGTCGAGCGCCGTATCGAGCGCCAGTTCGGTCATGCCGAGGATGGCATTCATCGGCGTGCGGATTTCGTGGCTCATGTTGGCAAGAAAAGCCGTACGTGAGCGCCCCGCGGTCTCGGCCGCCATGCGGGCCTGCCTCAGGCTGTCCTCCATATGGCGGGCGGCATCGACATCCTGTTGCAGCACCACCAGCCTCGTCGGCTCGCCGTTGGCATCGCGCGCCAGCACGCGGCCGCTGATGCGCAGCCAGCGCCAGTGGCCTGTCCGGGTGCGGCAGCGGCAATCGATCGAGAACGAGCGACTCGCTTCACGGACATGGGTCGCGATAGCTTCAGAAAGGAGCGGCAGGTCATCCGGCCGCACCAGCGCGCGTAGCGCCGCAACCGTATCGGGCAGTTCGTCGGGCGCGTAACCGAGCAACACCTTCCAGGCCTTGCCCGAATCTATCCGGCCGCTCTGCATGTCCCATTCGGAGACGACCAGACCGCCGACCTCGACCGTCGCCTGCTGCAGACCGCCGAAGCGGGCATAGGTCGCATCGACCAGCTGCAGCGCGCGCAGGAGACCAGGTGCCGCCGAGTCAGCAGACTGAAGCACTGCATCGAGCGACTCCGGTGCGCCCAGGGCTTCCAGCAACTGGGCTCGCAGCAGCGCAGAACGGATCATGACGGCGCCCCGCAGCGACCAGTTTGCGAGCGCGCCGAGAACATTCTTTTGTGCTCCTAGCGCAGGCCCAGCACGTCCTGCATGTCGTAGAGGCCGTTCTTCTTCCCGTAAAGGAAGCGGGCCGCACGCAGGCTGCCAAGGGCATAGGGCATGCGGCTACCGGCACGATGCGCGATCTCAACACGCTCGCCGATGCCGCAGAACATGACATTGTGGTCGCCGACGATATCGCCCCCGCGCACCGTTGCGAAACCGATGGTCGACGGATCACGCTCGCCGGTCACCCCTTCACGACCGTAAACCGCACATTCCCTGAGGTCCCGGCCGAGGGCCGACGCGAGGACTTCGCCCATGCGCAGGGCCGTCCCGGACGGTGCATCGATCTTGTGCTTGTGGTGCGCCTCGACGATCTCGATGTCGTAGCCCTGATTAAGGATGCGCGCAGCGGTGTCGAGCAGCTTGAAAACGAGGTTCACGCCGACGGCCATGTTGGGCGCAAAGACCACCGGCACATCCTTCGCTGCCTCGGCGATGGCGGCCTTGCCATCGGCCTCGAATCCCGTAGTACCGATGATCATCGCCACGCCCTGCTTGCGGCAGACACGCAGGTGTTCCAGCGTCCCCTCGGGGCGAGTGAAGTCGATCAGCACATCCGCCTTGCCGATCTGGCCGGCGAAATCGTCGCTGACGACCACATCGCACGGCATGCCGACCAGCTCGCCGGCAGTCTTCCCGATTGCCGGGCTGCCCGGGCGGTCGAAGGCCGCCACCAGCGTCGCCACCTCATCCTTCAGCGTTGCCTCGATCAGCATCCGCCCCATGCGCCCGTGGGCGCCTACCACCGCAATCTTCATGCTACTCATCCCCAGCTTGAATCATGGCTTCCAGAAACTAGAGGCCCACTTTTTCCATCATGCCACCGAAGAAGCCCTTTTCCTCGGGCGGCGGCACCGGTGATCCCGGCGCCACC
>JAKJEY010000188.1 GCA_022705165.1 Pseudomonadota bacterium | reverse complement strand
GACCAGCCAGGTCCAGCCCGAGCCGAAGTTGCCGACGGCAGAGGCCTGGAAGGCCTTCTTGAACTCGTCCAGCGAGCCCCATTTGGCGTTGATGGCGTCGGCCAGCGCGCCGGACGGGGCGCCGCCGCCGTTCGGCTTCATGCAGTTCCAGAAGAAGGTGTGGTTCCACACCTGTGCCGCGTTGTTGTAGACGCCGCCAGCCGGGGCCTTCTTGACGATGGCTTCGAGGTCGAGGTTCTCGTACTCGGTGCCCTTGATCAGGTTGTTCAGGTTCGTCACGTAGGCCTGATGGTGCTTGGCGTAGTGGTAGTCGAAGGTCTCGGCCGACATGTGCGGGGCGAGTGCGTCCTTGGCGTACGGGAGTTGCGGCAGTTGGTGTTCCATGGCGTTTCTCTCTTCGGGTTTATTGATTGATATGGGTGCTGCGGGTAACTGGCGGACAAGCGGCTGATTATACGTCGCGTGCGAACTGCTCGCGGTCATCGATACCTGTGACCTCGGCATCCAGCCGTCCGTGCGCGAGATAGACACGGATCGGTGTACTTGGTTCCACGGCGGTGGCATCGCTGACGATTCGCCCGCTTTCATCCCTGACGAGTGCGTAGCCGCGACCGAGAACGGCCAGTGGATTGAGGTGTTCCAGGCTGTCGGCCAGGCGACGCAGTGTGGTGCTGTGTAGTGCGTGCCGGCGCTCCGTCGTTCCGGAGAGGCGCGCTGCCAGCTGGTCGAGACGCCGCTGCCGGGTATCAGTTTGCGGTCGTGCCAGCAACAGGCGCTGATGGAGGGCGGAGGAACGTGCTGCGGCGCTGCCCTGATGGCGCAGTGCGGCGCTGGCAAGTCGGCGTGCCAGGTGCTGCAGTTTTTCGTGCTGGCGTTCGATCCGTTCGGCCGGATGGCAGAGGCGCCGCGCCAGACTGTCGAGATGCAGGGCGCGCTGCTCGATGGCGCGTGCCGTCTGGCGGGTCAGGGCGGCTTGCAGACCCTCCAGCTGACGCATCAGTCGGGCGCATTCCGGTGCCACGATTTCGGCCGCAGCGGAGGGGGTCGGTGCGCGCAGGTCGGCGGCGAAGTCGGCGATCGTGAAATCCGTTTCATGGCCGACACCGCTGATCACCGGGATGGCACAGGCGCGAATGGCGCGAGCGACCGCTTCTTCATTGAAGGCCCAGAGATCTTCAATGCTGCCGCCGCCGCGACAGACGATCAGTGCATCACATAGGCCGCTGCGACCTGCGGCCTCGATCGCGGCTGCGATCTGTTGCGCGGCACCATCCCCCTGCACGGGGGTCGGGAAGAGGATGATCGCGACCTGCGGGGCGCGTCGGGCGAGAGTCGTCAGCACGTCGCGCAGGGCTGCCGCCTGCAGTGAGGTTACGATGCCGAGCGTGCGCGGGAATTCAGGGAGCGGTCGCTTCCGTTCGGCGGCAAAGAGCCCTTCGGCTTCCAGTTTTGCCTTGAGTTGCTGGAAGCGCTCGAACAGGTTGCCGGTGCCGGCCTGTCGCATCGTCTCGACGTTGAGCTGGAAATCGCCGCGGGCTTCGTACAGGCTGACCAGCACGCGGGCTTCGATGTGCTGCCCGTTGGCCAGTTTCCACCCGAGTAGCTGGTTCCGATTGCGGAACATGACGCAGCGAGCCTGCGCCGATTCGTCCTTCAGCGTGAAGTAGGCATGTCCCGAAGAAGCGACAGTCAGATTGGAGATTTCGCCGGCCACCCAGCAGAGGGGGAAGTTACCTTCCAGGCATTCGCGGACGCGACGGTTAAGCGTGGCAATGCTTAGCGGGGAAAAAGCGGCTGGAGCGGGCATGACTGCATTCTACCCGATGGTGATATGCACACCCGGCCGGGTTTGCAGGGCGAATCCTTGCGAAAAGCCGCTTGACTTCGTTGCGGCTTTATAACTTATTGAAAAATAACGACTAAAAACAAAGCCTCTTTTCTGTGCAAAGTAAGAAAAACCCTTGCAGGAAGGCTATTTGGACAATTTTGTGACAATCAATCAACAAAGTTATCCACAGATTTTGTGGATAAGAAATCTGACTCTGACCTTGGTCATAGAAAGCGTCAGTTTCGTGTAAGCGTGACAATCCGCCTGCCGGACGCGCAATCGATTTTCGGGGTAGAAAAATGAGGTGTCGATGCGCCCGGGGCTTGTTTGTTCGACCCCCGTCGGCTAAAGTTCCCCGCTAAATTTTCCACGGGAGTTCGCGTGTTCGCAATCATTCAGGCTGCCGGTTGGCCCATCTGGCCCCTTCTTCTTGCCTCGGTCATTGCCGTTGCCCTCATCATCGAACGCCTGGTTGCGCTGCGCCGTGTGAAAGTCGCGCCGGCAGGCCTGCTGCAGCGGGTACTCGCCGAATTCCAGCAGAAGGGGGTCAGCGATGCGCAACTGGCCGAACTCGAGAAGCAGTCGCCGCTCGGCCGCATTCTCGCCGCCGGCCTGCGGAATGCGAAAAGCTCGCGTGAAGTGATGAAGGAGTCGATCGAGGAAGCCGGCCGTGCGGTGACGCATGATCTGGAACGCTACCTGACGACGCTCGGCACGATCGCCTCGATCAGTCCGCTGATGGGCCTGTTCGGTACCGTCGTCGGCATGATCGAGATCTTCGGTTCGCAGTCGCCGACCGGCGCCAACCCGCAGCAACTGGCACACGGCATCTCGATTGCGCTCTACAACACCGGTTTCGGCCTGGTCATCGCCATTCCGGCCATGATCTTCTGGCGGCACTTCCGCGCGCTGGTCGACAGCCTCGTGATCGACATGGAGATGCAGGCGATCCGCCTCGTTGAAGTGATCCAGGGCTCCAGAAAGTAATCATGGACTTCCGCCGTGGCCGCTCCCGCGAGGAGCCGGAGATCAACCTGATCCCGATGATCGACGTGCTGCTGGTGATCATCATCTTCCTGATGCTGACGACCACCTACGCCAAGTTCTCAGGGCTGGAGATCAACCTGCCGACGGCCGATACGGCGAAGCAGCCGGAACAGCCGAACGAGGTCAACGTCGCGATTACCGCCGCCGGTCAGGTGCTGGTAAACAAGGTGCCGCTGTCTGCTCCCGATGTTGCCGCGATCAGTGCGGCCCTGCAGCGTGCTGCCGGTTCGCAGAAGGAGCCGGTGATCGTCATCAATGCCGATGCCAAGGCTGCGCACCAGAGCGTGATCGATGTCATGCAGGCTGCCCAGTCCGCCGGCTACCCGCATATTTCCTTCGCGACGCAAACGCCTCGCTGAGGGCGTAATGGCACTTTCCGAGACGCTGCCCCGGCTGTGGTATCGCCGGGGCCTTGCCCTCCCGCTCCTTCCGCTGCTTCCTTTTTCCTGGCTGTTCGCCGCCCTCTCCGGCTTGCGCCGTCTGGCCTTTCGTTGCGGATTCCTGCGCGCCGAGCGGCTGCCGGTACCGGTGATCGTCGTTGGCAACCTGATCGCCGGTGGTGCCGGCAAGACGCCGCTGACCCTGTCGCTGGTAACGGAATTGCAGGCCAAGGGCTGGCGGCCGGGAATCATCAGCCGCGGCCATGGCGGTGATACCGAAAATGCGAAGCTGGTCGATGCTTTAGGCGAGGCGTCGGTGTTCGGTGAC
>JAKJEY010000187.1 GCA_022705165.1 Pseudomonadota bacterium | reverse complement strand
GGGAACCGCCAGCGCGAACGGCACGCAATACTACGAAACGCTGATCGCCGAACTCGCACAGGCGCTGGATTTCGATACCGGCTTCGTCGGCCTGAGGAACAGCCCCGGCGACAATCATGTGACGGTGCTGGCAGTCTTCTCCGGCGGAAAGCTGCGCGAGCCGTTCTGCTATGACGCCACGCCGGCCCCCTGTGCGTCGGTGCTCACGGGCGAAATATGCGTCTACGAGGATGATGTCGCCGGACGATTCCCTGACGATCACGTTCTGCTGCAGGAAGGGCTGCGTTGCTATATCGGCGCGCCCTTGCGCGATGATGCCGGGCAGGTGATCGGCGTGCTCGCGATACTGGACCGGCGGCCGCTGGTCAATGCGGATCTGGCGATTTCCCTGGTACAGGTTTTCGCCGCCCGGGCCAGCGCAGAGCTGGCCCGGGAGCGAGCCGGCGCGGCGTTGGTCGCCAGCCAGCTCAAGTTTTCCGCACTCTTCCATTCCTCGCCGGTCGCGATGACTGTCTCTTCCCGCTCGCGCGGTTATGCCGTGGTCGATGTGAATGACGCCTGGGAACGGCAGTTCTGCCGGGAGCGTTCTGAAATCATCGGCCGCAGCGGTGCCGATGTGAAATTCTGGTGCAGTCTCGACGATCGCCGGGAAGTGCTGCGCCGTATCGAGGCCGAGGGGGAGGTCAGCGACTACGAGGCGTGGCTGTTCCGCGGCGACGGCGAGCGCATTCTTTGCCAGATGTCCGGCAGGATGGTCCGCGTCGGTGCTGAAGACCTGATGATCCTCGCCGAGGAAGACATCACGGAACGCCGCCGGTTGGAAGCCGAGCTGTCGGCCCTGGCCGCAACCCTTGAGCAGCGCGTGCTGGAACGTACCGAGGCACTCGCACGCAGCAACGGCGAACTGGCGACGACGCTGAGCACGCTCCAGCGTGCGCAGTCCGATCTGGTGCGTTCCGAAAAGCTGGCCGCGCTCGGTTCTCTGGTGGCGGGCGTCGCCCATGAACTGAACACGCCGATCGGCAACTGCATGACCGTGGCCAGCACGCTGGACGAACAGGTGCGGGACTTTTCCGAGACTGCCAAATCCGGATTGCGCCGTTCGGTCCTCGACAGCTTTGTCGGCCATGCGAACACGGCGGCGGACATCCTGCTGCGCAACCTGCGTCGCGCCTCGGAGCTGGTGGTCAGCTTCAAGCAGGTCGCGGTCGACCAGACCAGCTCCCAGCGCCGCCAGTTCGCACTCGAAGAGGTGGTCGCCGAGATTGTCCTGACCCTGCAACCCACCATCCGCAAGACTCCCTACGTCGTCTCGTATCAGGTCGACCACGAGCTGGTCTGTGACAGCTATCCGGGACCACTCGGTCAGGCACTGGCCAATCTGATCAACAACGCGCTCCTGCATGGCTTCGAAGGGCGTGAACGTGGAACCATCCGAATCCTCGCCCGACGCACGTCAGCAACCCATTTCGAGCTCGTCGTCGCCGACGACGGCGTCGGCATTCCTGCGGCGGACCAGTCGCGCATTTTCGATCCGTTCTTTACCACCAAGCTTGGCAAGGGTGGCAGCGGCCTCGGCCTGCACATCGTCTACAACCTGGTCACCGGGGTACTTGGCGGCGAGATCGCGGTCGATAGTCACCCGGGTGATGGCACCCGCTTTGTCATCGTGGCGCCCCTCGTGGCGCCTGCGAGGGCAGCGGGCGACGAGGGCTGATCAGGTCTGCGCGCCGCGGCTGCGGATGAGCAAGGCCACGCCGATGGCGATCATCGGCAGCGACAGCCACTGGCCCATGCTGATCGTGTAGGACAGGCCAAAGATGCCGGCATCGGGCGTCCGGAAATATTCGGCGCCAAAACGGAAGAGGCCGTAGCCGATCATGAACATCCCGGAAACAGCACCGACGGGGCGAGGCTTCTGCGCATAAAGCCATAGCAGCACGAAAAAAAGAATCCCCTCCCCGGCCATCTGGTACAGCTGTGACGGATGGCGCGGCAGGCCATCGACCTGAGGGAAAATCATCGCCCACGGCAGCGACGGGTCGGCAGGACGCCCCCACAGCTCCCCGTTGATGAAGTTGCCCAGGCGTCCGGCGGCAAGGCCGAGCGGCACCAGCGGTGCGATGAAATCGGTCACTTCCAGCCAGCGCCGGCCGTATTTCCGGGCAATGAAAAGCATCGCCACGAAGACGCCGAGCATGCCGCCATGGAAGGACATGCCACCCTTCCAGACGGCGAGGATCTCGGCCGGGTGCGCGAGATAGTAGCCCGGCTCGTAAAACAGCACCTGACCGAGGCGTCCGCCGAGAATGACCCCCAGGACCCCGTAGAAAACAAGGTCATCCAGCGCCTCGATCGTCCAGCCCGTGACGCGCCCCTGCTCGATGCGCCACTTTCCGAGCCACCAGAACTGGGCGAAGGCGATCAGATACATCAATCCGTACCAGTGGATGGCGACGGGGCCGATGGCGACGGCGACCGGATCGAACTGAGGGTGGGTCAGCATGGTCGAATTGTTTCCCTTGGTTTCCGCTAAAATCTCGAGTTCCCGATTATAGTCGCCCGACCGGACCCGCCGGCCAGGCGGCGCTGTCACTGTCCTCCGGAGTTCCGCCATGCCCCAGTACCGTTCCCGCACCTCCACCCACGGCCGCAACATGGCCGGCGCCCGCGCCCTGTGGCGCGCCACCGGCATGAAGGAAGGCGATTTCGGCAAGCCGATCATCGCCGTGGTGAATTCCTTCACGCAGTTCGTGCCGGGTCACGTGCACCTCAAGGACATGGGCCAGCTGGTGGCCCGCGAGATCGAGGCGGCGGGTGGCGTCGCCAAGGAATTCAACACCATCGCCATCGACGACGGCATCGCCATGGGCCACGGCGGCATGCTCTACTCGCTGCCCTCGCGCGACCTCATCGCCGATTCGGTCGAGTACATGTGCAACGCGCACACCGCTGACGCGATGGTCTGCATCTCGAACTGCGACAAGATCACCCCGGGCATGCTGATGGCCGCGATGCGCCTCAACATCCCGGCAGTCTTCGTTTCCGGCGGCCCGATGGAGGCCGGCAAGGTGAAGTGGCACGGCGATTACCGCATGGTCGACCTGATCGATGCGATGATCGAAGCTGCCGACAGCAAGAACTCGGACGCCGACGTGGCGGCCATGGAGCGCTCGGCTTGCCCGACCTGCGGCTCGTGCTCCGGCATGTTTACCGCCAACTCGATGAACTGCCTGACCGAGGCCCTCGGCCTCTCCCTGCCCGGCAACGGCTCGCTGCTGGCGACGCACGCCGACCGGGAAATGCTGTTCAAGAAGGCCGGCCAGGTCGCCGTCGATCTGTGCCGTCGCTGGTACGAAAAGGACGACGCCAGTGTCCTGCCGCGCAGCATCGCCAGCTTCAAGGCCTTCGAGAACGCCATCGCGCTCGACATCTCGATGGGCGGATCGACCAACACCGTGCTGCACCTCCTCGCCGCCGCGCAGGAAGCTGGCGTGAACTTCACGATGGCCGACATCGACCGCATGTCGCGCAAGGTGCCGTGCCTGGCCAAGGTGGCGCCGGCGACCCAGCAGTACCACATGGAAGACGTGCATCGTGCCGGCGGCATCA
>JAKJEY010000186.1 GCA_022705165.1 Pseudomonadota bacterium | reverse complement strand
TGACGCCAGCGGAGCAGTGCTTCAAGACCCTGCGGCCGTCCGCTGCTGACGGAAATCTGCGGCTGGTAGTGCAGTTCGAATTCGCTTTTCCGCAGCGCCTGTCGTAGATCGCTTTCCATCAGCAGCAGTTCGAGCGAGCGTGCATTCATCTCGCGGCGGAAGAACTGGAAGTTGTTGCGGCCCTGCTGCTTGGCGTCGTACATCGCCAGGTCGGCGTGCTTGAGCAGCGAATCGAGATCGTTGCCGTCCTCGGGCGAGACGGCAACGCCGATCGAGGGCGTGACGGTGATGCGGTGCTCGCCGAGCGTGAACGGTTCTCCCAACAGCTGGATCAGCTTGCGCGCGGCCTGCGCGGCGTCGTCCGGGGTGTTGATGTCGGAGAGCAGCACGATGAACTCGTCGCCGCCCTGGCGCGAGATGGTGTCCGTGCCACGCACAACCGACAGCAGGCGCGCGGCGACGTCCCGCAGCAGCTGGTCACCGACGCTGTGGCCGAGCGTGTCATTCACGTTCTTGAAGCGGTCGAGATCGATGAAGAGCAGCGCGAAACGCGTGTTGTTTCGCTCCGCTGCGGCAGCGAGCTGCTGGAAGCGGTCGGTGAGCAGGAAGCGGTTGGGCAGGCCGGTGAGGAAATCGTGATGCGCCATGTGCCGGATGCGGGCCTCGGTCGCTTTCGCCTCGGTAATGTCGGCGAAGGTGCCGACGTAATGGCTGATGCGCCCGGCGTCGTCGTGAATGGCCGAAATCGACAGCCATTCGGGGTAGGTTTCCCCGCTCTGGCGGCGGTTCCAGATCTCGCCCTGCCAGAAGCCGGTTTCGTTGATCTGTTGCCACATGTGGCGATAGAACTCGACATCCTGGCGGCCGCTGGAAAGAAAGCGCGGGTTGCGGCCGGCAGCTTCTTTGCGGCCATAGCCGGTGATCTTCTCGAAGGCTTCGTTGACCTCGATGATGTTGCAGTCCGCGTCCGTGATGATGATGCCCTCGCTGCTGCGTTCGATGACGCGGGCGGCGAGCCGCAGCCGCGCCTCGGCAGCGAGCCGCGGTGCAGCGTTGCGGGCGAGCAGGGTGCCGTAGGGAGCGCCCTCGACGAGGGCGATGCGGAAGTCGACGTCGATCTGCTGTGGTTCGGTGCCGCCCTGGCGCGGCAGGCATTCGAGGGTTTCGTGATGCAGGGGCATCTCGCCGTGCCCGGTGTCGGCATTGAGCTGCGCCAGGATGCGATCGATGCGTGACAGACCGAGTGCCGCGAGCGGCTTGCCGATCAGGCTGGCCGCCGGCAGATCGAAAGCCGGGTCGGCGGGCGTGTTCGCATCGACGATCTCGCCGTCGGGAAGCGAGAAGAGGACGACCAGTTCGCCCGAGAAGTCGAGCAGCGTGCGAAAGCGCTCGAGCCGGCTGAGGTTGCTGCGCAGTTCGGGGTAGTAGCTCTTCTTGAACGAGCGCTCGCCGAGACCGATGATGCGGTCGCGTTCCTCCTCCCAGGAAGGTGGCGGCGTTTCGTCAGAGGGCTTCAGCATAGATCGTCTTGATGTCGGCGAGGCTGGCCCGGCGCGGGTTGGTGAACAGGCAGGCATCGCGCTCCGCATGCGGCGCCAGTTCGTCGATCGTGCCGCGCGTGACGCCGCGGGCGGCCAGCCCGTCGGCGATGCCACAGCGCTGGCGCAGTGCTGCAATGGCCGCCCCCAGCGCGCGTTCGTCGCCGCCGGGTACGCCGAAGATGCCGGCGATATGCTGGTAGCGCTCACTGGCCGCGCTGAAGTTGAAGCGGATCACGTGATCGAGCAGCAGGGCGTTGCTCTCGCCGTGTGGCAGGTCGAGGTAGCCGCCGAGACTGTGCGCCATCGCATGCACCGCGCCGAGGCTGGCATTGGAGAAGGCCAGTCCGGCCTGCAGGCTGGCCAGCGCCATGTTCTCGCGCCCTTCGATATGTTGCGGGGTGTCGATGACGCTCGCGAGGTTCGCGTGGATCAGCCGGATCGCCGCCAGCGCATGGACATCGACCACCGGCGAGCTGGCGGTCGAGACGTAGGCCTCGATGGCGTGCGTCAACGCATCCAGCCCCGTACATGCGGTCAGGTAGGGCGGCATCGTCGTCGTCGTTTCCGGATCGACCAGCGCCACGTCGGGCACCACGCTCTTGCTGATGATGGCGATCTTGTAGTGCCTGTCGGTGTTGTTGATGATCGCGAACTGGGAAATGTCGGCGGCGGTCCCGGCGGTGGTCGGGATGCAGATCAGCGGCGGGCCGGGGCGGGGAATGCGGTCGACGCCCTCGTAGTCGAGGATGTGGCCGCCGTTGGCGGAGACGATGCCGATACCCTTGGCGCAGTCGATGACGCTACCGCCGCCGATGGCGACGATGACGTCGCAGCCTTCGTCACGGTAGCGCTGCGCGCCGGCCATGACTTCGTGGTCCTTCGGATTCGGCGTGACGGCGTCGAAGACGACGGTCTCGACGCCCGATTCGTGCAGGTTTTCCGTCAGCTCGTCGAGCCAGCCAGCGGCGACGATGCCCGGATCGGTGACCACGAAGGCGCGGCGAGCCTGCATGTTCTGCGCGTAGAAGGCGGCACGGTGGCGTGCCCCGATGCCGAAGATGAATTCGGGCGCAACGAACTTCCGCATCTCGTAGCGAGCCATGATCTCCTCCTGTGGCGTCGGGGGCGGTCTGCTGCCGTTGCCGGAAATTCCGGGCCGACATCCTGTTAATCGGCAGGTTACTCCCGCGCCATGGGGACTGCAATGTGTGTCCATCTACGCATTCTCAGGCGTCTCTGGCGTGTCCGATTCGCCCATGTGCCTGTGCCCCCGGTGCGGGTCGAGAATCGTTTCCGGAGGGGTCGAACGAAGGAGTAAAATCCGCCTTCTATGTCCGACCCGCGCTTCGTTCACCTTCGCCTGCACAGCGAGTATTCCGTCACCGACGGCATCGTCCGCATCGATGATGCCGTTGCGCGCGCCGCCGGGGATGGCATGCCGGCACTGGCGCTGACCGATCTCGGCAATCTCTTCGGCCTCGTCAAGTTCTATACCGCCGCGCGCGGCAAGGGCATCAAGCCGGTGCTCGGTGCCGACGTCTGGCTGACGCACGAAACCGATCCCGACCGCCCGTCGCGACTGCTGCTGCTCTGCCGCAACCACACCGGTTACCTTCAGCTGTGCGAGATCCTGACCCGTGCCCAGCTGGCGCCGCGGACCCGGGGTCGTGCCGAAGTGTCGCGGCTGATGCTGCAGGAAGTCGGCACCGATGGCCTGATCGCGCTCTCCGGCGCGGCGCTCGGCGATGTCGGCGAGGCGCTGCTGTCGGGTAATCGCCTGCTTGCCGAATGTCGTGCCAAGGCCTGGGCGGCGATGTTTCCGGACGCCTACTACCTCGAAGTCCAGCGCGCCGGCCACGCGCAGCAGGAGGCGCTGGTCGCGGCCACCGCCGATCTCGCTGGCGAACTCGGGCTGCCGCTGGTGGCGACGCATCCGATCCAGTACCTGAACCCGGACGACTTCAAGGCGCACGAGGCGCGTGTGTGCATCGCCGAAGGCTATGTGCTCGGCGATACGCGCCGGCCGAAGCTGTTTACCGAGCAGCAGTATTTCAAGTCGTCGGCCGAGATGGCCGAATTGTTTGCCGATCTGCCGGAAGCGCTCGATAACTCGGTCGGCAT
>JAKJEY010000185.1:377-3696 GCA_022705165.1 Pseudomonadota bacterium | reverse complement strand
CGACAGCGGCTGCAGCTTGTAGCCCGCCTGGATCTTCTTGACGTTGTCCATGTCCGCAGGGTTGAAGAGCTGCGTGCGGTACAGGACAAGGCTGAACTGCGTCTCGCTGCGGAACGACTTGGCGATTCCGGGTGGTACCTGCCCCTGCCACAACGGCCCGCTGACGAGGTAACAACCCGCGCCATTACCGGTGGCGCGGCTACCCATGTAGCCATAGTTGTTGGTGTACAGATCGACCAGTTGCACGTCGTAGTAGCGCGCCTTCTCGATCTCCGGCATGCACAGCACCATCGGCTCGGCGCGCAGGTCCAGCATCGCCATGGAGTACGGGGTGTCGCTGTTGGGCGTGCTGATCGCCGTGTCTTTCGGCGTGAAGACACGCGCCTCGTTGCTGAGCGTGTTGATCGGCGTCTTGAACTGCCCCGAGTTGCGGTCGATGAAGAACTTGTTCAGGACGCTGTAGCCGACGACCATCGGCAACCCGTACAGGTAGGCTTCCTCGGCGGTGGCCTTGACTTCGTCGAGCTGGGCCTGCTGCGCCTGGCAGGGCAGCAGCGCAAGCGCTGCGACAAGCGCCGCGGCCATCCGCAGTGCCTTGAAACTCCTCGTGATCATTTCTTGTTCCTTCCTGGGGCAAAAGAGGGTGCGCACGAGCTGGCAAGCAGGCTCAGCGATTGGTTTGACGAATGAAGCACGCCATGGGCCCGCAGTGAATCGATCGCCGGCAACAGATCCGTCGCAACGGCTTGCTTGACGATGACGCATTCCGCGCCGGGCTCTCGAACCGTGATCAATCGATTTCTGGAATCCATAGCTTTCCGCGAGGCCGCAGGCGGTCGAGCGGGTGCAGTCGACATGCGCCTCGGCAGCCCGTGCACTCTACCGAAGGGCCGCCAGGAAAGCTCCTCGCAAATTTACGAGGGCGACACTGGCACGACTAAAGCCGCACTTGAAAAGGGCTATTCACTGATGAGCCCATGCCTGATCGCGATACGGACCAGTTCGGCCATGCCCTTGGCGCCCACCGTTGCCATCATCGTGTACTTGTGGAACTCGACGGTGCGAGTAGAGATGGCGAGACTGAACGCGACCTGCTTGACCGACTTGCCATTGGCGAGCAGTTGCAGGACCTCCCGCTGCCGAGGCGTGAGTGCGGGTAACGGGTCGGTGCGTCCAGCCGGGTTTGTCGGGTGGCCCGCCACCCCGTCGGCGCCAAGGCTGGGCGCGACGAAGATCTGCCCTTGCAACGCTGAGCGCAAGGCAAGCACCAGCTCCTGCACGGCGGAGTGCTTGAGCACGAACCCAAAAGCTCCAGCGGCCAGCGCCCTGCGCGCATAGGCAGCATCGTGGTGCATCGTGAGGAAGACAACCCGCACATCGGGCAGTACCGCTCGCAACTGCGTCAGTGCGTCGATGCCGTTCAGGCGCGGCATCGTGATGTCGGCGACGATGACATCCGGTCGCAGCCGCTGTGCCGCCTCCAGCATCGCCACACCATCCGAAACGTATTCGACCAGTTCAAACTCCTCGCCAAGCAGCGTCCGCAGGCCGTCCGCGAACATCTGGTGATCGTCGGCGAGCAAAACGCGCGGCCGGTTGTTCATTCGTTCTGCGCTGTGAGGGGTGCCCATGCCCGCACGGTCGTTCCCGCGCCCGGTTCGCTTCGGATACTGAACTTTCCACCGACCTCTCGCACGCGCTCGCGCATGCTGGCGATGCCCAATCCGGCGCCGTGTCCCATTCGTTGCTCGAAGCCGCCCCCGTCGTCCGTGACGAGCAGTTGAAGCCCACCGTCCCTCGGCGCGAGCGACACGCGGGCGGCGCGCGCCCCAGCGTGTCGGACGATGTTTCGCAGGGCCTCTTGCGCAACGCGGAAGAGGCACACCGTCACGGCCGGGGCAATGCCTGCGGGCAAGGCTTCGATCTGCTGGTCGACGGGCAGCCCGTGGCTTCTGCCGACTCGCTCGCACTCCGAGCGCAGTGCATCGCCGAGCCCGAGATCTTCGAGAGCCGTCGGGTGAAGTCGATAGGCCAGGCCATGCACATCTTCGCTGAGCCTGGAGAGTTCTTGGTGCATGGCGGCGCCCTCGCCCGTATCCGGGCCTGAGGTCATCGGCTGCAGGCGTGCCGCATCGATGGCCAGACGCGCAAGGCGCGGCGACAAGTCATCATGCAACTCGCGGGCAAGCTTGCAACGTTCGTCCTCGTGCGCCGTCAGGATACGGCCGCTCAGGTGCTGGGCTTCGTTCTCGGCCCGCCGACGGCGCGATCGCTGGACAACCAGTGCCACCAGCAGGGCCGACTGCAGCAGCAATGCCGCGGCGCCCGCCAAGATCGCCCAACGATACTCATCCCACAACGTCGGCTGGCGGAGGAGGACGGTATTGCCCTCCGGAAGGTCGCTATCCCGGATATGCCATCGCTTCAACTCGCGCCAGTCGTACGTCGGCGCTGCCAGTTCCAGACGGACAACCGTCGGCTTGGCGCCTTCACCGGTCAGCACGGCGCGGGCCATTTCTGCCGTCGTGGACGCCGCCGCCATTTCCGACATCAATGGCCCCCCGACGATGCCCTTGCCGAATTGGCTGCCGAAAAGGCCGAAGATCGGCGCCACGGCTGCAGCGCGTATACGGGCCAGCGCAACGTCGTGATCCTGCGAGACGCCGGCGCCGTCGACGTACATCTGGACGAAAAGGATCGCCGAGTTCGCGGGCAGGCTGGCGACGTGCTTCTCGATTTCGCCGATTGACAGCTTGTTGAGGTAGTCGATCCTCACGCGCTCGCTGAGGGCCTGCGTCTCCTGACGCGCCACATTCACCCAGAAGCGCTCGATCGGCGAGTTGCCGCTCACCACGGCGATCGTCGTCGTCGCGGGCAGCACCTGAAGAATATGGCCGAACAGGCGGGAAACGTCCAGGGAGATCACCGTCCCGGCATCCCGCGGCCCGAGTTCGATGCCCCGCATGACGCGCTCTTCGGGAACGGCGAGCATCATGGGCGTGCCCGGAAACAAGCGGCCGCGGTTCAAGCCGTAAAACCGTGTCGCTGGAGGACCGATGGGGACCACGAGATCCGGCGTGTCCGTCCCGAAGCGGGCGCGCAGAAACTCCACGAAGGCATCGGAATCCCTGGCGGGGTCGAACCTGGCGCCGTCGAGGGACGTGTCGAAGAAGGCAACCGGAGTCTGCAGGCGATGGGCCAGATCGCGCCGGAACTGCGCTGCGAAGACTTCGTAGGGCGAATTCTCCCGGCTGAACGAGTTGATGATCAGGACCTGCACCGGCCGCGCCGCGTCGGCCGCGTGGGTGGGAGACAAGGA
>JAKJEY010000185.1:0-351 GCA_022705165.1 Pseudomonadota bacterium | reverse complement strand
CAAGCGATGCCGATGGCGAACCGACCCCGCCTCGCGCCCGCGACGACCCACTGCCAAAGGCAGCGGGCAAACAAGGCGCAACGGTGATCTGCCAACGCTCTGGTCATACGTTCAGGAAAGAGGAAAGCACGCGCAACGGCGAAGGAATCGCGGGGCAACCGCCTGCTCGCCCTGCAGTGTAAAGGTCGGTGTCCAATACCAAGCTTCGCCTTCATGTGCGAGTGGGTATATCCAATACAGGCGATCAAGGAGGACCGCCCTGGCGGGCTGCCGCCACCAAACGGCTTCAGTGCAAGGTCCGCGAACGACACCTTGCTGACGTTCGCTCGGCAGGTTCCGCACCCTCACAGG
>JAKJEY010000184.1 GCA_022705165.1 Pseudomonadota bacterium | reverse complement strand
CCCGCCGCGTGCGCGCCGCCGGCTACCAGATCGTCAACGTCGACAGCACCATCGTCGCGCAGGCGCCGAAGATGGCGCCTCACATCCCGGCAATGATCGACAACATCGCCGCCGACCTGCTCGTCGCCGGCGGCGACGTCAACGTCAAGGCCAAGACCTGCGAACGCCTCGGCTTCGCCGGTCGCGGCGAGGGCATCGTGGCGGAAGCCGTGGTGCTGATTTCCCATGGCAGTTGAAACCACTTACACGGCCCCCTCCGCCGGGCGCCTCTTCTTCGCGCTGTGGGTACCGCCGGCGTGCGCCGGCACTCTGCATGCGATGGCGGGTGCCGTTGTCGGTCGCAGCGGCGGTCGCCTGATGCGCGAGGACACGCTGCACCTGACGCTGGCCTTTCTCGGCGACATCGCCGAGCGCCGCCTGCCGGCACTGCTGGAACACGCAGCCGGGCTCTCGCTGCCGCGGGTGCCGGTGTGCCTCGACCGGCTCGGTTTCTGGGCGCAGAACCATATCCTCTTCGCCGGCTCGAGTGCGCCGGACCCGGCGCTCGGTGCGCTCGCCGATTCCCTGCAGGAATCGCTGAAGGAAGCGGGCTTCCTTGCCGAAACGCGTGCCTTCGTGCCGCACGTGACCATGCTCAGGAAGCTGCTGCATCCGGGCAAGCTGCCGGCGCTGCCGGCGCAGGCTTGGGAAGCGGAGGAATTCGCGCTGGTGCGCTCCTGGCGCTCCGATCGTGGCGCCGCCTACGAGACGGTGGCGCGCTGGCCGCTGCAGGCCGCAGTCGTCAGCTGAGGGGAAGCCGCAGGGTGGCGGTGAGTCCGCCGCCGTCCCGTGCCGAAAGCGTCAGCGAGCCGCCGTGCAGTTTGGCAATGCGCTCGACGATGGCCAGCCCGAGGCCGGTTCCCTTGACGTCGGTACGTGCCGATTCGAGACGCGTGAAAGGGCGCTTCAAGCGTTCGATTTCCTCCGCCGGAATACCCGGCCCACGGTCCATCACTTCGATCAGCAACTGGCCGTCTGCCTCACGGGCCGCCAACGTGATCTCGCCGCCACCGTACTTGCGCGCATTCTCGATCAGGTTGCCGACCGCACGCGCCACGGCCAGCGGGCGCAGTTGGGCCGGCCGGCAATCGGCAAGATCCAGCTGCAGCTGGACCCCGGTGCGCGAGAAGCGCGCAGCGACGTCACCGAGCAGGCGACCGACTTCGGTTTCAGCCGGTGCCTCGTCGCCCGCGGCACGCGCGTAGTCGAGGAACTGGCCGATGATGGCGTCCATCTGTTCGATGTCGCCGGCGATCGCCGTGCGCGCCGCCTCGTCGTTCACCGACATTTCCGCTTCCAGCCGCAGGCGCGCCAGCGGTGTGCGCAGATCGTGCGAAATGCCGGCCAGCACCTCGGCCCGCTCGCGCTCGCTGCGGGCGAGGTCTTCCGACATCTGGTTGAAGGCGTTGGCCAGTTGCTTGAGTTCCTCGGCGCCGCTGACGGCCACCGGATCGGGATGACGCCCGCGACCGACCTGGCGTGCGGCCCGCCCGAGAGCGCGCAGCGGCCGCGTGACGCGCGACACTATCCACCACGCTGCGGCCAGCGTCAGCACCAGCGAGGCCGCGCCCCAGCCCAGCCAGTGCAGCGGGAAAGCGTTGTCGATGCGCTCTGCGGGCAGCATGACCCAGTAGACATCGTCGGCGTCGCCCGCCAGCGCAAAGCTGGCCCACAGGCCTTCCTCGCCGTTGATGGCGCGGGCCAGCCGCGTGTCCCGGCCCAGGCGCAATTCGAGCTCGCGCCGGAAGAGCGCGTGGAAGGCATCGTCAGGAAGCGGAATGACCCCGTCTTCAGGCTCGGCCGGCTGCAGATGGATGCCTTCGCGCTCGGAGAGTTCGAGCAGCAGGTAGCGGCGTTTCTCGGGCGCGGCGGCGATCAGCGCGGCATGCGTGACATTGACCGCGCTCGCCGTCAGCTCGGCGAGGTGGCGGGCGCGCGGCTCCTGTTCGGCAAGGCTGAAAAGGGTCGTCCAGATGCCGAGCGTGGCGAGAATGACGCCGCTGATCAGCAGGAAGGTACGGACCAGCAGCGTCCGCGGGATAAACCTCACGCTCTCAAAGCTTGCGAAGAAATCGTAGCGAGCGGTCCGAGTGCGAGGCGGACGGAGCGCAGCGACGAGACATATCAATTGGATAGGCGAGGAGCGAGCACCGCCCAACGAAGCAATCGGATCGCGCAGTAGATTTATTCACAAGCTCTCACTTTTCCTTGCCGTCGGGCACAAACACGTAGCCGAAGCCCCAGACCGTCTGCAGGTAGCGCGGGCTGGCCGGGTCCGGCTCGATCAGTTTCCTGAGGCGGGAGACCTGCACGTCGATGGCACGATCGAAGGGGCCCTGTTCGCGGCCGCGGGCCAGCGACATCAGGCGGTCGCGCGAGAGCGGCTGGCGCGGGTGCTGCAGCAATACCTTGAGCACAGCGAATTCGCCGGTGGTCAGCGGCAGGTGTTCGTCGCCCTTCTTCAGGGTGCGTGCGGCGAGGTCGACTTCGATGTTGGCGAAGGTGACGGTGCCTTCCTCGCTGGCAGGCGCCCCTGGCGTCGCCGTGCCGCGGCGGCGCAGCACGGCCTGGATGCGGGCCAGCAGTTCGCGCGGGTTGAACGGCTTCGGCAGGTAGTCGTCGGCGCCCATCTCGAGGCCGACGATGCGGTCGATCTCGTCGCCCTTGGCGGTGAGCATGATGATCGCCTGTTGCGGCTCGGCGGCGCGCAGGCGGCGGCAGATCGAGAGGCCGTCCTCGCCCGGCATCATCAAATCGAGCACGACCAGATCGAAGGCTTCTCGTGCCAGCGCCTTGTCCATGGCACTGCCGTTTTCGGCGTTTTTCACAGTGAAACCCTGTTCGCCCAGATAGCGCGTCAGCAGGTCGCGCAGGCGGACGTCGTCATCGACGACGAGAATACGTTTTTGGCTCATGGGGCAAATGCTAGCAGCCTGTCGGACTTAAAGGAAATCGGCTGCAAAAATGGCGGAACGGTCCATTTCTTGCCGCTTTCTTGGGCAATAGAACGACTATTGCCCGGCGAAATCGTCAATAACTGTCCTCGTTCGGCCCTTTTTTCGCTTCGATTCTTCAAGCCCGACAGACTGCTAGCCGAAGAACCCCCATTCAGGCTATTTGCGCTTACAAAGCTTTACAATTCGCCGCGTCGTAAACAAACTTCACTTACATGTCGCCCTCAGGATGCAGTCGTGGCAGAGGTTGGAATTGGTCCAATCGGCCACAGCGCTTGAATGAGGTGACATCATGGGAAAACTCTTTCTGAGCATGTTGATAGGTGCCGTCGTGATGCTGACAACCACTGATGATTCAAAAGGCGGTCTCAAGGAGACTGTCCGTACGGCCGCATTGGCCGTGGCGGAGGCCCTTCGTTGTTGTTGATGTTGCTCCTTGTTGCGGCAACGCTGCCAGCGCACGCCTTTCCGGGCGGCTTTGGCGGTGGTGGCGGCTTTCAGGTGCAACAGCGGCAACATCAGGGCCAGCGCGATCGTCAGTACCAGCAGCCCAGCCAGCCGAACCAGCCGCATAGGCGCCAGGATGCCGACCCGCAAGGCCCGAATCCACAGAATCCGCAACGCATGTCGCCAGATGAGCGGCGTCAGTTGCGGCGGGATTTGAGGGATGCCGGTCGCGACGTCTATCCGCGCCGCGACTGGCAGCGCTAGACGCCACCGTGTCGGGCGGCGTGCACAGGATGCGCG
>JAKJEY010000183.1 GCA_022705165.1 Pseudomonadota bacterium | reverse complement strand
CACGGCGTGAGCGATGGCGGCATCGTCGGCCTCGCGGTCGATGTCGCGCACGAAGGAGCGGTCGATCTTGAGCACGTCGATCGGGAAACGTTTCAGGTAGGCGAGGCTGGAATAGCCGGTACCGAAATCGTCGAGCGCCAGCGTGACCCCGATCTGCTTCAGTTCGCGCAGCATCGCGATGGCATTCTCGACATCGTGCATGACCATGCTTTCGGTCAGCTCGAATTCGAGTGCTTCGGCAGCAATGCCGGTCTCCGCGAGCACACGCTGCAGCAGCTCGGGCAGGTTCTCCTGGCGGAACTGGCGGGCAGAAATGTTGAGCGAGACCTTGAGTGGCGGCAGTCCGGCTGCCTGCCAGGCTGCGATCTGCTGGCAGGCGAGGCGCAGGACGCGTTCTCCGAGCGGGATGATGAGGCCGGTTTCCTCCGCGAGCGGGATGAACTCGGGCGGGTGGATCATGCCGATGCGCGGATGGTTCCAGCGCGCCAGCGCTTCCGCTCCGACGATGCGGCCGCTCGCCAGCGAGACGATCGGCTGGAAGAAGACAGTGATCTCGTCACGTTCGAGTGCGCGCCGCAGGTTGCCTTCCATGTCCAGCCGGTCGAGCGCCATGTGGCTCATTTCCGGCGCGTAGAAACGGAAGTTGTTGCGGCCGTGTTCCTTGACCCGGTACATCGCGACGTCGGCATTGCGCAGCAGGTTTTCGCCGTGATCGCCGTCGCGCGGGTACATGGCGATGCCGACCGAGGCCGTGACGAATACTTCCTTGCCTTCGATGCTGAGCGGCAGCGTGAGGTTGCGCATGATCTTGGCGGCGACGCTGGCCACGCTGTCGGCATCATCGATTCCGCCGAGCACGACGACGAACTCGTCGCCGCCCAGCCGCGCCACGGTGTCCGTGTCGCGGACGCAATGGGCGAGCCGTGTTGCGACGGCCTTCAGCAGGTTGTCGGCCGGAATGTGGCCGAAGCCGTCATTGATCAGCTTGAAGCGATCGAGGTCGAGCAGCATGACGCCGACCAGTCGCTCGCTGTGCTTCGCCTGCAGGATGGCCTGATCGATGCGGTCGTTGAGCAGGTTGCGGTTGACCAGTCCGGTGAGGGTGTCGTGAGTCGCGTGGTACTCGAGTTGCTGCTCGTAGGTGATGCGCTCGGTGACGTCGTTGATGATGCTGACGAAGTGCGTGGTGACATGGCCGCTCTCGTCGCGCACCGGTGCAATCGACAGCTCGTTCCAGAACAGCTCGCCGTCCTTGCGGTAGTTGCGCAGTACGGCGTAGCCCTCGCGGTGTTCGCGCAGGCAGGCGCGGATTTCGTTGAGGCCCTTCTGCGCCAGGTCGTCGCGCACGAGGAAGCGGCCGCTCTGGCCGATCACTTCCGCCGGGGTGTAGCCGGTGATGCGTTCGAAGGCCGGATTGACATAGACGATGGGGTGGTCGAGCTGGATCGACGAGGTGATCATGACGCCGTTCGAGCTCGATTCCAGCGCACGCGAAAGCTGTCGCAACTGCTCGTCACGCTGCCGTTTCTGGGCGCGTTCGCGCAGGGCCCGCGTGGCAAAACCGAGGCTGCGTCCGAGCGCTTCGAGGAGCTCGCGCTCTTCCGGCATGAATTCGCCGATGGCGTTCTTGCCGAGCGCAATGCGCAGTTCGCCATGGCAGCCTTCGGCACAGGCGAGGGGCACGTTCAGCAGCGGCGCGCGGAGATCCTCGATCTCCGACCAGAGCAGTTCCGGCTGGCCGGCGGCGACACGCACCACCAGCGGCGCGTCGCCGCCGTCGGCGGGATGCGGCAGCAGCCGGATCGCGGCGACGCCATACCCGCCGGCACCGACCAGCAGGCCACAGGCCTCGCTGATCAGGTGATGCGTATCGGGGGCCTCGGCGACAAGACGGGCAGAGAGGTTGGCCAGCGCAAGCAGGCGCACGCTGGCGGCTTCAGGGAGACTCAGAGGATGTCCTTTGGTGTTGGGCGTTACGACTTTTGTTATAAGCGAAGTTTATCAACTTGCGCCGCCTTGCGATGCTGCGCTGCAGCAGGCGTGGCGCGCGGTATTACCGTAGAATCGGCCACTTTTCTGAAACATTTAGGCCATTTTCGTGACGCGCATCCCTTTTTTGTGTCGCATTGAACGCGCTTTCCGCTTGTCACAGGAGTCGGCGTCGTGAAGCTGCGACTACCGACTTCGCCGCGCCAGGCTTTCCTGCTGCTGTTCATCGGCGCCGTCGGCCTCGTGGGTGCCGGCCTCGTCATTGGCGAATGGATGCGCCTCAACCCCTGCCCGTTGTGCATCTTCCAGCGGGTGCTCTACCTTGTCGTCGGCCTCTGGGCGCTGTGTGGCGTGCTGGTGCCGCAGGTACGCCGCTTCTGGGGCGTGCTGATCGCACTGACTTCTGCCGGCGGCATGGCCACCGCGATCTACCAGACCTGGATGCAGATGTATCCGGAAGCGGCGACGGCCTGCGGCTACGGCGAACCCAACCTGATCGAGCGGCTGGTCGACTGGCTGGGCATGCAGTGGCCGTTCATGTTCATGGCCACCGGTTTCTGCACAAGCAAGGAATCGATCCTCGGCCTGACCATGGCCAACTGGTCGATCGGCTGCTTCGCCGCTTTCCTGCTGCTGGGTCTGTGGATCGGGTTTGGACGGCGCTTCGAGAAACGCCGCTTCCGCTTCCGTTGAGCGTCAAAGGCCGCTGAGGTATTCCGCCAGCGCCCGCATTTCCTCGGGCGCCAGTTTCGCCGCGATTTCCTGCATCTGCGCGTTGTCGTTCGTCCGCCGCCGCTCCTCGAAGAGCGCGAGCTGCGTCTCGATGTAGAGCGCGTGCTGGCCCCCGATGCGCGGCAGCGTTGCCGATCCGGCGCCGCGTTCCCCGTGACATTCGAAGCAGGCCTTCAGTCCCTTGCCGGGAACGCCTTCACGATAGAGCTTCTCGCCGACCGCCCGCATTTCCGGATAGGCCGCGTTGCCCGGCGTCGGCGTCTGCCGGCTGAAGAAGGCCGCCAGCCCGCGCATGTCGGGTTCCTCGAGTTCGCGCACGACCTTGCGCATGTCGGAACTCTCGCGTTCTCCGCGCTTGAAGTTGAGTAACTGCTTGAGCAGGTATTCCGGATGCTGGCCGGCGAGCTTCGGATAGAGCGGGCTCGAACTGGAGCCGGTGGCCCCATGGCACAGGGCGCAGCGGCCGCTGACCAACTCCTGGACGCGTGCGCTGTCGTCAGCCGCTGCCGACAGCGAGAGGAGCAGCAGTGCGGCGAGCAGTGGTCGCATCGTCATGCTCAGAGCCAGCGAAAAAATCGTAGCGAGCGTGCCGCAGCGGGGTGCGGCCGGCGCGCAGAAACCGGAATGTACTGGAGTACATGAGGATTTCGAGCACCGCCCAATCCCCGATCCGGAACGCGTAGTAGATTTTTCACAGGCTCTCAGCCCTTGCCGGTACTTCCGAAACCGCCTTCGCCGCGCTCGCTGGCGGAGAACTCATCGACGACATTGAACGCCACCTGCAGCACGGGCACGACGACGAGTTGTGCCAGGCGGTCGAGCGGGTTCAGCGTGAAGGTCTCGCGGCCACGGTTCCAGGTCGACACCATGATCTCGCCCTGATAGTCGGAATCGATCAGCCCGACGAGGTTGCCGAGCACGATGCCGTGCTTGTGGCCCAGCCCCGAGCGCGGCAGGATCATCGCCGCCAGGCCGGGATCCGACAGGTGGATCGCGATACCCGTCGGCACCAGCACGGTTTCGCCCGGACGGATCGTCAAGGTCGCATCGATACAGGCGCGCAAGTCGATGCCGGCCGAACCG
>JAKJEY010000182.1 GCA_022705165.1 Pseudomonadota bacterium | reverse complement strand
ATCGACTCCCCGTGGAACGCGGACAGCAATGTGCCGAACGTCAACCCGCTGGGCAAGATTCCCGCCCTGATCCTCGATGACGAGACGGTGCTGTTCGATTCGCGCGTGATCGTCGAGTACATCGACAACGTCACCCCGAACAACAAGCTGATGCCCGCCCCGAACCGCGAGCGCATCCTCGTCAAGCGCTGGGAAGCCCTCGCCGACGGTGTCTGCGATGCCGCAGCGGCGGCCTTCCTCGAAGGCAAGCGGCCCGCGAAGCTGCGCGACAAGGAGTGGATCGAACGGCAGCGCGGCAAGATCGTCGCGGCCCTGGAATTCATGTCCGAGGAACTGGGCGAGAACGCACACTGCATGGGCACGCATTTTTCGCTGGCCGACTGTGCCGTCGGCAGCGCGCTCGGCTACCTGAACTTCCGCTTCGCCGACATCGGCTGGCAGGAAGCGCACCCGAACCTGGCCCGCCTCTACGAAAAACTGATGCAGCGCGCCTCGTTCGCCGATACCGAGCCGCGCGAGTAATCGCGACTGCTCCTGCACTGCTGAAGCCGCCTGCGGGCGGCTTCTTCATTTCTACAACGACAGTTTCTTGAAGACGAATTCCGGGATATGGCGGATGACGAGCATGATCAGCCGCCAGAAGCCGGGCAGATAGACTTCGTCCCGGCCCTTGTCGATCGCGGCGACGATACCGCGCGCGACATCGGCCGGCTGCGCCCATAGCGCCCCCTTGCTGAACGCCGCGGTCATCGGCGTATCGACGAAGCCGGGCTTGATCGTCAGCACCTGCACGTTCTTCTTCGCCAGCCGATTGCGCAGCCCCTGCAGGAAGCGCGTGACCATGCCCTTGGCGGCACCATAGACATAGTTGCTCTGGCGGCCGCGATCGCCGGCGACCGAGCTGATCACGGCAATGCTGCCGCTGCCCTGCGCCTCGAAATGATTGCCCAACAGCGTGCACAGCGCCACGACCGACAGGCCGTTGTTGTCGATCTCCGCGAGCGTCATCGTGACCGAGGCCTCGCAGGCCTTCTGGTCGGGCAATGTGCCGTGCGCGATCAGCGCCACATCGAGGCCACCGAGTCCAGCAATTGCCGCATCAAGCATGGCCGCATGTGCGGCGACATCGGTCGCGTCCATCTCGAACACTCCGGCATTGGCGGCACCGCGCACCTTCAGATCAGCGGCGATGTCGTCGAGTTTCTGGCGCTTGCGGCCGACGAGGAACAGTGCATCGCCGCGTGCTGCCCACTGCCGTGCGGCAGCCTCGGCAATGGCCGAGGTGGCGCCGATGATGAGAATTCGTTTGCTCATGCTTGCTCCATGACGCGCCGCCAGAACCCGGAGGAAAACTTCGGATCGACGAAGCGAGAAAAATCCTGCCACTGCGGATACGCGGCGCGGAAAAAATCCCCCGGCATGCGCGCATCCTTGGCAGCGTAGAGGCGGCCACCGGCGGCACGCACAATGGCGTCGAGCCGCTCGAACAGGGCCAGGGTCGATGCGCCGTGATTCGGGAAATCCAGCGCCAGCGTCGTCCCCGGCATCGGGAACGAGAGCAGGCCGGGCGTCGGCCGATCGCCAAAGTTCTTCAATACCGCAAGGAAGGATCCCTGGCCGCTGGACGCGATCGCATCGAGCATCTCACCGATGGCGTCGCGTGCGGCGGCCGGTGGCACCACGCACTGATACTGGTAGAAGCCGGGCTTGCCGTAGATGCGGTTCCAGTCGTGGATCGCATCGAGCGGATAGAAATACGGCAGATAGTGCTGGCGGGATTCTGCCGGCCAGGATTTGCCGTAATACGCGGCATTGAAGGCGCGCAGGCTCAGGCCGTTGACCAGCGACAGCGGCGGCGTGACCGGAACCCGCTTTGCGCCATGCGGCGCCGGCAGATCGCCTTCGCCGTGATCGGCCGCCATCAACACGCCACGCGGCGTTTTCGCCAGGCAGTCGATCCAGGCCACCGCGTATTCATGAGCCTGCTCCGCTGCGGCATTGAGCGCGAAGAATTCATCGAGGCCAGTGTAGCGCCAGTTGTGCACGCCCATTGCCGTGCCACGTATGCGGCGCAGCCGGATCGTCGCCTGCGTGACGACACCGGTCAGGCCGAGGCCCCCGATGGTCGCAGCGAACCAGTCGGAATTCCCTTCACGCGAACAGATCAAGCGCGCCCCGTCGGAGCGCAGCAGCTCGAACGACAGCAGATGGTCGCCGAAGCTGCCGGCCGCGTGATGGTTCTTGCCATGCACGTCATTGGCGATGGCGCCGCCGACGGTAACGAAACGCGTGCCCGGCGTCACGGCAAGGAACCAGCCGCGCGGCACGACGAGCGCAAGTATGTCAGCGAGCAGTACGCCGGCCTCGCAGGTCAGCACGCCACTATCGGCATCGAAGGCGATGAAGCGGTCGAGGCCGCGCATCTTCAGCAGCGTGCCGCCGGGATTCAGCCCGACATCGCCATAGCTGCGACCATTGCCGTAGGCGAGCAGCGACCCCTCGACCGGAGGCAGCGCGGCACGGCGATCGCCGAACGGCAACTCCGCCGACGCGGCCGGCCAATCCAGCCGGCCCCATGCGGTCGCCGCGCCCCTCACGCCCATCGCCGTACCCGGACCATGAAGCCCGCCCCCAGCACCACGGCAAACCACAGCGTCGCCAGCCGGCAGATCAGCGTTGCCGTGACGGCGCCGGCATCAGGCACACCATTCATCACCAGCAGGGTGATCATGGCCGCTTCGTTGGTCCCCAGCCCGCCGGGAAGGAAGGAAAGGCTCCCGACCAGCATGGCGAAGGCGTAGACGAAAACTGCCGTCTGCAGATCGACGCTGTAGCCGAGCGCGTGGAGCAGCCACCACAAGCCCAGCCCCTCGGCGAACCATGAAACAACGCCGAGCATGAGCCCCATCGCGAGCGCCGGCAGCGAAAAGCAGCGGCGGAAATGCAGCACGACCTCGCACAGCTTCGAGAGCAGCGCCGCCCATCTGGCTTCGCGCGCCAATGCCCAGCGATCGACGGCGGCGATGAAGGCCGTCCATTGCACCAGCAACAGCACGACCAGGACGACGAGCAGCGCCGCACCGACCACGGGCCGGGCCGGCGCATACGTCCACAGGCCGAAGGCGGTGAGCACGAGAATGGCGAGCAGGTCACTGGTACGTTCGGCGAAGAACGCCGCCAGGCTTTCCGGCGCCGGCACGCCATGCGGCTTGAGCAGCACCGAGCGCAGCGTTTCCCCCACCTTGCCAGGCGTGGTGGTCAGTGCGAAACCGGCGAAATAGACATCGAGGTTGATGCGCCACGGTACCGGCGTACCGAGCAGCGCGAGGTAGCGCCCCCAGCGGAAGAAGCGCAACAGGTAGTTGAGCAGCGAGAGGCCGAATACGCCGAGCAGCACCCACGGGCCGATGCGGACGATGGCATCCACCACTTCGCGCCAGCCCGCCCACAGGGAGAGTGCGACATAGCCAAGCGCCGCGACGACAACGCTCCACAGCACGGCGCGTACCGCGCGATGCATGCGTGCCGGCTCGACCGCCGCGACGCCGGACTCGCTCACTGAATGACGCCGCCGCCCAGGCAGACGCGCGATTCGTAGAGGACGACCGACTGCCCCGGTGTCACCGCCCACTGCGGTGCGGCGAAGCGGATCTCGCAGCTCCCCGCATCCACCCGCTCGACTTCACAGGCGGCATCTTCCTGCCGGTAGCGCGTCTTGGCGCAATAGACCCAGTGCGGCTGCGGCGCACGGCCGGAGACCCAGGAAAGATCGGCGGCGTGCAGCACTTCCGATTGCAGCGCCGGGTGGTCATGTCCCTGCACGACGTAAAGAATGTTTTTCGCCACATCCTTCTTCGCCACGAACCAGGCGTCGTGCTCGCCGAGATCGGCTCCCTTGCCACCCTTGATGCCGCCGATGTGCAGCCCCTTGCGCTGGCCGATGGTGTGGTAGGTCATGCCGTCGTGCTCGCCGAGCACGCGGCCGGAGTCGAGCTCGCGAATCTCGCCCTTCTGCG
>JAKJEY010000181.1 GCA_022705165.1 Pseudomonadota bacterium | reverse complement strand
CTGCTCACCGGCAGCCGGGGCTCGGGCAAGTCGTCGCTGGTCAAGGCGGTGCTCAACGAATATTCCGGCAAGGGGCTGCGCCTGATCGAAGTCGACAAGGACGACCTGGTCGACCTGCCGGACATCGTCGACCTCGTTGCCGAGCGCCCCGAACGCTTCATGATCTTCTGCGACGACCTCTCCTTCGAAGCCGGTGACGCCAGCTACAAGGCGCTGAAGGTGGTGCTCGACGGCTCGGTTGCAGCACCGCCGGACAACGTGCTGATCTACGCGACATCGAACCGCCGCCACCTGATGCCGGAGTACTTCGCCGAAAACATGGAAGCGCACTCGGTCGGCGACGAGATCCACCCCGGCGAGGCAGTCGAGGAAAAAGTCTCGCTCTCCGAGCGCTTCGGCCTGTGGATTTCGTTCTATCCGTTTACGCAGGAGGAGTATCTCGACATCGTCGCGCACTGGCTGCAGCACTTCGGCGTCGCGGCGGGCGATGTCGCCGGTGCCGAGCGCGATGCGCTGAACTGGGCGCTGCAGCGGGGTTCGCGCAGCGGCCGCGTGGCGTGGCAGTTCGCCAAGGATTGGGCCGGCAGCCGTTCGAAAAAGAAGCGCAAGTGAGCAAGATCACGCTGGTATCGGCGGCCGTGCTGATGCGCGGTGCCAATGAGTTCCTGCTCGCCCGCCGTCCGGAAGGCAAGGTCTACGCCGGCTGGTGGGAATTTCCCGGCGGCAAGGTGGAAGCAGGCGAGACGTTCCACGACGCGCTGGTGCGCGAACTGCACGAGGAGATGGGAATCACCATCACTGCGGCCACACCGTGGCTGACGCGCGAGTTCGTGTATCCGCACGCCACGGTGCGCATCCGCTTCTTCCGCGTCACGGCATGGGAGGGGGAACTCCACCCGCACGAGCATGACGCGATTGCCTGGCTGCGCAGCGATGATTACGCGCAAGGGCGACCCACCGTCGAACCGATCCTGCCGGCCAACGGGCCGATCCTCAAGGGGCTCTCGCTGCCGACGACGTGCGCACTGACCAACGCAGAGGAAAATGGCATCGAAGCCGAACTGGCACGACTCGACGCGGCGCTCGCGGACGGGCTGCGCTTCGTGCAGGCCCGCGACAAGCGGCTGCCGGCCGACGACCGGGCGCGTTTTGCAGGCGAGGTGGTCGCCCGCGGCCACGCACACGGCGCCATCGTCGTCGTCAATGACGATGTTGCGCTTGCGTCACGCATCGGCGCTGATGGCGTACACCTGTCGGCGGCAGCACTGGCGCAACTGGTGGCGAAGCCCGATTTCGCGTGGGTCGGCGCCTCCTGCCATTCGCATGAAGCCCTGGCACGGGCGGCGGCAATGGAACTCGACTAT
The DNA here is from genome assembly GCA_022705165.1 of Pseudomonadota bacterium. Taxonomy (GTDB): domain Bacteria; phylum Pseudomonadota; class Gammaproteobacteria; order Burkholderiales; family Rhodocyclaceae; genus Proximibacter. The sequence continues at coordinate 2,663 of JAKJEY010000181.1, read as the reverse complement.
GCGCTCCTCGGCCCGGTGCTGCCGACGCCAACGCATCCCGAACACGGCGGCATCGGCTGGGACGCCTTTGCAGCAATGGTGGCGCAATCGCCACTACCGGTATTCGCCCTCGGGGGCATGAAGCCTGCCCTGTTGCCGATCGCGCAAGGACAGGGTGCGCATGGCATCGCACTGATGCGCGGCTGGTCCGCGAATGCGGGTCAGTAGCCCCACCATTGCGCGAGATGCGATGACACCCAGGCGCGCGCTTCGGTCAGCGTCGGGAAGATGCGCACCGGATGCCCGTTCTCGTAGAGCGGCTCCTGCAGGAGCGTGCCGATGGTCAATCCGGGCTCACTGGTCGCGACAAAGGGAGAGAGCACCTGCCGATTGACCTGCGCGGCCCCGATCCGCAGGCAGGCGAAATACTCGATCACCGTGCGGTCGATGGCATGCCCCTCGACGTCCATGAAATCGTTGATGATGTAGCGCAGGTCGTCGAACCGGGGATCACCCTGGATTTCCCGGGACGCGGCGAGAAACTCATCGGCAGCAAGAAACCCGTGATGTCGCTTCACGACACCGCGCGCTTCCCAGATGATCTCGTATGGCATTTCGTTTCAGGCCGGCGGACAGGATGAATCCTGTGCATTTTACGCCCTTGCGAAATGATGCGGGAATTTCCGCCGTGCTCAGGTCGGGGGCTGACCGTCTTCTTCCGGCAGACCTTGCGTCTCCTGCACCGGTACCCGATACGACTCGTCGGCCCAGCAACCGAGATCGATCAGCTTGCAGCGCTCCGAGCAGAACGGACGCCACTTGTTCTCGCTGCTCCAGACGGATTCAGTCCCGCACTGCGGACAGCGCACCTTCGGTACTCGCTTGACCATTACAGGTTGCAGAAGGTCATGTCGAAGGCGACGTCGCGATCGCAGGGACGCGGGCGCAGGTCGCCATCAGGAGAGGTGAAGCGGATGTTCAGCGCGTACTTGTTGGCGCTGATTTCGGGAATGTAGGGCTCACCGAGCCGAAGCGAGACGCGCACCATCTGCGCCGCGCTGCCGCCCAGCATCATCTGGAAGGCGCCGGATTTGGCCGTCTGGTGCTCCGGACGACCGCTGGCGCGTAGCAGGCGCAGCACGATCGCCAGTCCGTCGCGCAGTGGCAGCAGCGGCTTCAGCCACGCCGATACGGCGTCGCGCCGCCGCTCGGGATCCTGATGCAGCCAGTAGTGATAGGACGGCAGGTCGAATTCGCAGACGCCACCAGGAATCGCGGCGCGGCTCTTGATGCCCATCAGCCAGTCGTTCTCGCGCAGGTACTGACCGATCTTGCCGGTCATGCCGAGCAGCGCCGCGGACGACTGTTCGATTTCATAGAGCGCGCCGGAGAGCGCCTCTTCGGAAATGTCGGGGTTGTTGCGGAAGGCGAGCAGCGTCTGACGCTGGCGCTCGAGTTCCTGGATCAGGTCCATCTTGAGGTCGGCGCGACCGGCAACCTCGAGAATTTCGAACATCGTGACGAGGGCGACATGGTGTTCCTGCGCGCCATCATGAAGCAGAAAGTGGGCGGTCTTGTCGAACAGATCCTCCAGGCGCAGCAATGTGCGGATGCGCTCGTTGAAAGGATATTCGTAGGTAATCACGCCAAGGACCGAACCGGAAGTCGGAAAACGTCTGAATTCTGAACCATTTGCGTTGAAATCTCAACAGTTCGCCTTAACTTTGGTCAAGGCGGCGGCGAGGTAGACGTGATGCAGGGCATCAACCTTCCCGGAAAGTGCCGCCGGGACCCCGCTGTTGTCGATGACATCGTCCGCCACGGCCAGTCGCGCGGCACGCGTCGCCTGGGTGGCGATGATGGCGCGCACCTCGGACTCCGGCAGCGCGCTGCGGGCCATGACACGTGCCACCTGGACCTCCGGGTCGCAATCGACGACGAGGATGCGGTCGCAGCGCGTGCGATAGCTGCCCGATTCGACCAGCAGCGGCACCGCCAGGATCACGTAGGGGGTCGTCGCTGCCGCACATCGGCGATCGCTCTCCGCGCGGATCAGCGGGTGCAGGATCGCTTCGAGCGCCTGCTTCTCGGCGGGGTCGGCAAAGACAAGGCGACGCATCGCGGCACGGTCGAGCCCGCCATCGGCACGCACGACCGCCTGACCGAAACGTGCTTCCAGCGCCGGCATCGCAGCCCCGCCCGGCGCTGTCAGCTCATGCGCGAGGGCATCGGTATCGACCAGCGCCGCACCGCGCGCGACGAAGAGATCGGCGACGGTACTCTTGCCGCTGCCAATCCCCCCGGTGAGACCGACGACGTACATCAGCGGCGGCCGCAGTCGGCAGCCTTCGCTTCCGGCAACTGCGCGGCAACCGCCTCGCGTGCCGCATCGACCATCGGCTCCGGGCCGGTGACTTCGAATGACACCTGCTCGGGACGCGCCACCTTCGCGCTCTTCACGCCCTTTTCACGCAGGGACTCGAGCCGGTCGTTGGCCGCCTGCTCGCTGGAGAAGATGCCGAGCGAGATCGCCCAGCGGTTGGGCCCCGTGTCCTGGATGACGAAAAATTCCGGTGCGCCGAGACGCTTCAGCTCCCCGGATTTCTTGTCGGCCTCCGCCTTGTTCGGCAGCGGCGGGATGAACACCCACCACGAAGCCATCTCGGGGACGACGTGGCGCTCAC
>JAKJEY010000180.1 GCA_022705165.1 Pseudomonadota bacterium | reverse complement strand
GAGCTACGCCCATGTGCCCATGCCGCGCATGACCAACACCTACATGCTGGGCGGCGACCGCGACCCGGCCGAGATCATCGCCAGCATCGAGCGCGGCCTCTACGCCACCAATTTCGGCGGCGGTCAGGTCGACATCACCAGCGGCAAGTTCGTCTTCTCGATGAGCGAGGCCTACCTGATCGAGAACGGCAAGCTCGGCCCGGCGATCAAGGGCGCGACGCTGATCGGCAACGGTCCCGATGCGCTGACCCGCGTCTCGATGATCGGCAGCGACATGAAGCTCGACCCGGGCGTCGGTACCTGCGGCAAGGAGGGGCAGAGCGTGCCGGTCGGTGTCGGCCAGCCGACCTTGCGCATCGATGGCCTGACCGTGGGTGGCACGCAGTGAAATTGATCTGTGTCATAGTGAGAACAGTTCGCAACAATCAGAATCCGCCAGTTACAATCCGGGCACGATGATCCGGGTATGATGCATGCGGGCGCGGTAGTGCGCTGACAGCGTTTTTGCCCGCGTAAAAGACAAGAAGACAGCAAAGGAGAGGAAGACATGAACCTGAATTTTTCCAGGGTGGTGCAGTTCATTGGTGCGCTGCTGCTGGCGTTCGGCATCGCCGGCGCTGCGCAGGCGCAGATCAGCGACATCAACTCCGCAATCAACAAGGCGGGCCGCGAGCGCATGCTCTCGCAGCGTATGGCCAAGGCCTACTTCCAGCTGGGGCTCGGCGTCGATGTCGATCGCTCGAAGCGCGTGCTCGATTCCTCGATTTCCCTGTTCGACCGCCAGCTGGTCGAGCTGAAGAACTACGCGCCGACGCCGGAGATCAAGGACACCTACCAGAAGCTCGAGACGGCCTGGATCGCCTACAAGGACTCGCTGGTTGGCGCAGCGCCGAATCCGGAAGGCGGCAAGAAGGTGCTGGCGCTGTCCGAACAGGTATTGGCGCTGGCGCACCAGGGCACGGTGCAGCTCGAGAAGCATTCCGGCACGACGGCCGGCCGCCTGGTTAACATTTCGGGTCGCCAGCGCATGCTCTCGCAGCGCATGGGCAAGTTCTTCCAGGCCATCTCCTGGGGTGTCAGCGATGCCAACAGCGCAGCGGAACTGGAAAAGGCCCGCAAGGAGTTCACCGCGGCGCACCAGGAACTCAGTGCCGCGCCCGCGAACACGCCGCAGCTCAAGGATGCGCTGCAGTTGGTCGGGCAGCAGTGGTTCTTCTTCGAGAACGCCCTGACGCAGAAGGGTAGCGGCGACAAGAAGCAACTGTCGGGCAATGTAGCGACGACCAGCGAACGTATCCTCGAAGAGATGGAAACGGTGGTCGGTCTCTACGAAAAACTCACGACCAAGTAAGGTCACCATGCGCGCGCGGACTGCTGCAATGACTGCGGCGCTCTGCGCGGGCCTCGTCTTTGCGGGGTGTGCGGCGCAGGCGCCGCGCTCCCCGCACCTCGAGCGCCTGCCAGCCGATTCCCCGGCCGGTGCCGGCGCTCCCTCCCTGACCATTGCCGAACTCGCATCGGCGGCGCGCAACGGCGCCAGTCCCGAGGCGCTCGTCGAGCGCTGGCGGAACGACGGTGCCCGGCTGCCGCTTGGAGCAGCGGCACTCCTTGAACTCAATGCGCGCGGCGTTTCCGTCGCCCACCTCGACGCCCTTCTCGCCGCCCGCGAACAGGCCATGCGCACCGACTACGAAAGCCGCTTCGCCGCCCAGCGCGCGAATGCCGACGCCGCCCTTGCCGCCGAGCGATCCCGTGTCCAGACCTGCCCGGTGAGCTACGGCCCCTATCCCTACTGGGGGCCGTTTCCCTATGCCGGATGGGGCTCCGGGGGCGGCTGGTATGGCGGTCTCCGTTTCGGCTGGTAGGCACCGGATCCAGTCAGGGTTTATAGCGTTGGATTAATCGTGGCCATGAGCGGATAATTGATGGTCATGAACGGCGCGATCCTGGTCACCGGTATTTTTTTCTGCTCCCGGGCCTGCAGCGGCCCGGCTGGTTGCCGGGAAGCCGCGGGTGCGGTGGCGTCGTGCGCCGGCATTTCCGGGGTGCCTGCATGAAGGCGATCGCCGATCTGCGGCTGGCGGACATCATGAGCAGCCGGGTGCGTGGCGTGACGGCACAGACGCCGGTGGTCGACGCTGCGCGCCAGATGCGCGACGACCGTATCTCCTGCCTCGTCGTTCGCCATGGCGAACGGCTCGACGGCATCGTCACCGAACGTGACATGGTGCGCTATGTTGCTGATCGCGTCGCGCCGGCCACGCCCATCGGCCGCCTGATGAGTACGCCGGTCGTCACGGCGCCGGTCACGCTCGACATGCGTGCGGCCTATGAATTGCTGTCCGCGCATGGCGTACGCCATCTGGTCGCTGTCGGCGCTGCCGGTGAAATTCTCGGTGTCGTCAGTGAAACGGATTTCAGGACGCCGCTCGGCCGGGAGGTCTTCCGCAGCAGCCGGGATCTCGCATCGGTCATGGATGCCGCGCCGCTGATACAGCCGCCCGATGCCGCCCTGGCGGATGTTCTCGATCTCATGCGCGAGGGCCATGTCGACTACATGCTGGCGGTGACCGGGGGGCGTGCCATCGGCATCCTGACCGAGCGTGATGTGCCGGCGCTGCTCGCTGACGGCGTCGATGTCGCCAGTCTGCAGCTCGCCGATGTGATGAGTTCGCCGGTGCAGAGCGTGGCGATCGCTGCGACGGTCGTCGAAGCGCTGCGCCGCATGGATCGCTTCGGCTACCGGCACATGGTCGTCGTCGGCATGGACGGGCGTCTTGCCGGCGTGGTCAGCCAGCATCGCCTGCTTGAACGCCTGGGTCTCGAAATCATCGAGGCGGCGTGGCGCGAGCGCGAAGCCCTGGAGGCGGAGCGGGCGAGCCTGGAGGGGCGCCTGTCGATGGTCCTCGAAATGACGGGGGTCGGTGTCTGGGAATACGATTTTTCGCGCGATGCTTTCCTCTGGAGCGAATCGGTCGCAGCAATGACCGGGTGCACGAATGAACAGCTGCCGCGCACGGCTGCCGCCTGGTTTGCGTCGGTGGAACCTCGCAGCCGGAGCGTCGTGGAACTGGCCGTGAGAACGGCCTATACGTCCGATGCGGTGTTCGAGGCGGATTGCGAGCTCCTGTATGGCGACGGCATCTGGGTCCGCTTCCGCGGTCGCGTCGTCCTGCGCGACGCGACCGGGCGAGCCTTGCGCGCTGCCGGAACCGTCGTTGACATCACGCGCCAGCGCACCACCGATGCCGCCCTCGCCAAGGAGCGAGCGCTGTTCCACGCGCTCTTCGATATCTTGCCCGACCTCGTCTGGCTGAAGAGTCCGGAAGGCGTTTATATCGCTTGCAACCGGTCCTTCGAAGGGTTCTTCGGCGCCCGTGAGTGCGACATCGTCGGGCGCACCGACTACGACTTCATTCCCGCCGATCAGGCGGATTTTTTCCGCGATCGGGATCGCTCGGCGATCGCGGCCGGGCATCCTGTCAGCAACCGTGAGTGGGTCCGCTTCGCGAGCGACGGGCGGCAGGCGCTGCTCGATACCATCAAGACGCCGATGTTCGATGGTGAGGGCTTGCTGATCGGCGTGCTCGGCATCGGGCGTGACATCACGGCCGATCATCAGACACAGGTCGCGCTGGCCCAGCGGGTCAAGGAGGTCGCCACCCTGTATGAGGTCTTCCGGGCGACCGAGTGTGCCGATGGCAACATCCCGGCCATGCTGCGCCGGGTCGTGTCGCTGCTGGGTGCCGGGATGCGGCACGCCGAGACCCTGTTGGTGGCCATTAGGCACGGCAGGGACAGCTACGGGGCCTCGCTACCGGCAGACATGCCGGCGCTGGCGATCCCGTTTGACGGCGACGCCGGCCTGCTCAGGATCATGCGTCGCAGCGGCACGAGTGCCGAGGGCTTCGATGCGGACGAGCGTGCCTATGCGAACGCGATCGCCGAGCGGCTGACGAGCACGATCGAACGCACGACCGACGCAGCTGCACTGCGCGATCGCGAAGAAGTCTTCAGCGCCATCGTCGGGCAGGCACGCGATGGCATCGTCCTCGTCGATA
>JAKJEY010000017.1 GCA_022705165.1 Pseudomonadota bacterium | reverse complement strand
TGCGGGGGTTTCGCATGACAGTGCAACGCTCATCGTCAGCGGCGGCATTCTCGCGGTGCTGGGTGCCGGAATGGCGTTCAGCTTCCCGCTGCTGAGTACCCAACTGAGCGAACTGGAGGTCGGCAGCGGCCGGTATCTCGAAGGCGGTACCCGGCTTCTGGCTGAGACGCTGCTCTGGTTTGAGCGTAGTTTCTCGTTTGCACAGAATGCGAACCTCTCGGCCGAGGTGATGGGGCGCATACAGGATTTCAACGCGCACTTCGCAGAGCGCTACCTGGGCAACGCTGCCATGTCCGTGGCCCTGTGGTTTCCTTCGCTGTTGCTGATTCCCTTTCTCGCCTTCTTCATGCTGCGCGATGGCTGGCGCTTCAAGCGCATGCTCAGCCGTGCCGTCCCGAACGCCTTTTTTGAACGCACGCTGTTTCTGCTCGACCAGGTCGATCGCACCGCTCGCGGCTATTTTCAGGGCCTGATCAAGCTGACCGTCCTCGACGCCGTCTGTCTGGCTGCAGGGCTCTGGCTGATCGGTGTATCGTCACCGGTCGTTCTCGGCATCGTTACTGCCGTGATGGCGTGGATTCCGTATGTCGGCTCGATCGGCGGCTGCCTGCTCGTCGTATTAGTCGCGGCAACCGATTTCCCCGGTAATCCGGCCGTGGCTTATGCGGCGATCGCGCTGTTCATCGCAGTGCGTCTGCTCGACGATTTCATTTTCATGCCGCTTACGATCGGGAAAAGTCTCAAGATGCACCCGCTGATCACGGTGCTGATGATCTTTGCCGGTGGTGCGGTCGCGGGCGTGGCGGGGCTGGTGCTGGTGCTGCCGCTGCTGGGTGTCGTGATGGTCGTCGGCGAAACGCTGGGGGCGGTACTCGCCGACCCGCGACTGCGCGCACGACACCGTCACGCCAGAAGCCTGCTGGCGGCGAAGGTTACGCAGGATCTTTAGCGCGGTACGTGACGCGGCGGCAACGGTGCGATGTGCTACCATCAACGCAGAAATCGGCCGGAAATGAAAAAAGGCCTTCCGAAGAAGGCCTTTCATCAACTTGCTAGTTCTGGCTCCCCGACCTGGGCTCGAACCAGGGACCTACGGATTAACAGTCCGGCGCTCTACCGACTGAGCTATCGGGGAATTGGAAGCGCGCATATTAGACACCCGAACTCGTTTCGTCAACTTTTTCGGTAAAAAATGGACGTAAATCTAATTTATGTAAAAACCGCCTCTGGTGAAGAGGCCGTCAGGCAGCGTACGCGAGTCGTCCAGCGCAACACGCGCATGGTCCTGATTCTGGTCGACGGTACGTCGACGGTCGCGGATCTTTGCCAGAAGACCGGTAATGCGCAGCTGGTAGAGGCGGCTTTGCAGGATCTCGAGCGCGATGGCCTGATCGCTCCCAAGCTGGAGCAGGATTCAGTCTGGGAGCAGAGTCGCAAGCTGGCGGAAGAAATCAAGGCTGCTGCCGTGACCCGGCTTTCGCGCGAGATCCCGAAGGAGGCGCCGCTCGTCACGCCTCAGGTCGTTTCTGCGCAGGGGCCTGAGCCATTCTCGATTGCACCCGCGTCGATGGCGCCTTTCTCGACTTTCGGCGGCAAGATGCCGCAGTCGATGGCGCCTTTCTCGACTTTCGGGGACGCGCCTCCCGCGCCGCAACCAGTCGCCCCACCGGCGCCGCCACCAGAACCGGAGAAAACCGGCTGGCTGGCCGGCATCTTGGCTGGTTTGCGCAAGCGCGATGACAGCGCGAGCATCGCGCCCATTCAGCGGGGAGGGGACAAAACCTACATTTCGCTGCCGCTCGCTGTTGCCATGGGCGTTACCGGATTCGTCGTACTCGTCGTACTGATTTTTCTCCTGTATCCGTATGACAGCCACAAACCGCAGATCGAAGCGACGCTCAGCCGTCTTGCGGGCCAGCCGTTGCGGGTTGCTTCCGTTCAGGCGGAGCTGACGCCGAAGCCGGGGATCATTCTTGCGAGTGTTTCCTCGGGAGATGGCGGCGATGTTCATGCAGCACGCGTGCGACTTGTTCCGGAGATCTTTTCGCTGCTGGGATCAAATCCGGTCTTTTCGCTCGTCGAAATCGATGGGGCGCGGCTTTCGGCGAAGGCACTGGCGGCGGTTCCAAAGGGGCTTGCCGAGGCATTCGGCGGCAACGCCGCCGTCAGCGTGAAAGTGGTTCGCTTCAATGAACTCTCGGTCGATTTCATCGGGCTCCCGGTCGGCAATCTGCAGTCTGAAATCCGGCCGGACGACAAGGGCGCGGTCGGGCCTCTTGCATTCCATTCGGTCGACCGTTCGTTGAAGGCCACCCTGAAGGCGCAGCCGGGCGGTTTCGTGGTCGACATCGAGGCGCTGGCGTGGCAGCCGGCGGCAGAGTCACGCTTCCGCTTCGATTCGCTGCAGGGACAACTCGTCTGGGATGGACATCAGGCGGTTGTCCGCTCGCTGGATGCGCGGATTTTCGACGGGGCCATTCTGGGCACACTGACCCTCGACCTTCAGTCCGGACAGCCGGGGATTGCGGGTGATATTTCGGTCAAGCACATGAACGTCCAGCGTCTGGCGGACGGGCTTGGCTTTGGCCGCCTGTACGAGGGTGAACTTGCCGGTTCGCTGCGCTTCGGGGCCCGCGCTGCGAACTGGGCGACCCTGTTGCCGAGCGCGACGGGCGAGGGCGTCTTCGCCATGAACCGGGGAGCGCTCGGTGGCTTCGATCTTGTCGAGGCGGTTCGTCGTGGCAGGACGCCGGTTCGCGGTGGAACGACGCGCTATGAGCAACTGGGTGGCAACCTGAAGATCACGCCAGAAGCGATCCGGTTCACGGAACTGAGTTTGTCGTCCGGTCTGCTGCGAGCGGGCGGGGCGATCGACTTGGGCCAGAACGCCAGCCTGTCCGGCCGCTTCGATGTCGAGATGCGTGGTTCGGCCAACGTTGTACGCATGCCTGTTTCGGTCTCGGGCGATCTGAGGGCACCGGTACTGCAGGGGGGGCGTTAGGCTCGGAGTCTGCCTTCGCTCGCCATCCTGATCCAGCCCGTGATTTTCTACGGCGTAAACAAAAAAAGCCGGCTTCGCGCCGGCTTTTCGCTTGTTGCGGTGGCGCTTACAGCACCTTGGCGATCGCCTCGGCAACGTAGCCAATGTTCTTCGTATTCAGCGCCGCCAGGCAGATACGGCCGGTCGACACGGCGTAGATGCCGAAATCATTCTTCAGCACTTCAACCTGTGCGGCGGTCAGGCCGGTGTAGGAGAACATGCCGCGCTGCTTCACGACGAACGAGAAATCCTGCTTCACGCCAGCAGCCTTGATGGCGTCGACGAGGCCGGTGCGCATGGCACGGATGCGGTCGCGCATGCCGGCCAGTTCCTGCTCCCACTGGGCGCGCAGTTCGGGCGATGCGAGCACGGCGGCAACCAGTGCGCCGCCATGGATCGGCGGGTTCGAGTAGTTGGTGCGGATGACGCGCTTGACCTGCGACATGACGCGGCCAGCTTCTTCCTTGCTGGCGGTGACGATCGACAGGGCACCGACGCGTTCGCCGTAGAGCGAGAAATTCTTCGAGAACGACGACGAGGCGAAGAACTGCAGGCCGGAGGCCGAGAAGGCACGAACGGCGACAGCATCGGCTTCGATCCCCTCGGCGAAGCCCTGATAGGCCATGTCGAGGAAGGGAACGAGGCCGCCGGCCTTGCACAGCTCGACGACGTCGGCCCACTGGGCGTCGGAGAGGTCAGCGCCGGTCGGGTTGTGGCAGCAGGCGTGCAGCACGACCACGGAGCCCGGCGCCATGGCCTTGAGGCTGGCCTTCATGCCGTCGAAGTTCACGCCACGGGTGGTGGCGTCGTAGTAGGTGTAGTTCTCGACGACGAAGCCGGCCGATTCGAACAGCGCACGGTGGTTTTCCCACGACGGATCGCTGATGTAGACCTTGGCGTTCGGGTTCAGGCGCTTCAGGTAGTCGGCGCCGATCTTCAGCGCGCCGGTGCCGCCGAGGGCCTGGGCGGTGACGACCTGGCCGTTGGCGATGAGGGGGGAGTCCTTGCCGAGGAGCAGGCTCTGCACGGCGTTGTTGTAGGCGGCCGGGCCTTCGATCGGCTGGTAGCCGCGCGGCGGGGCAGCCTTCAGGCGCGCATCTTCGGCGGCCTTGACGGCGGCGAGGAGCGGGATCTTTCCGTTGTCGTCGAAATAGACGCCAACGCCGAGGTTGACCTTGGTGGCGCGGGCATCCGCGTTGAAGGCTTCGTTCAGGCCAAGGATCGGGTCACGGGGAGCCATCTCCACCGCTGCAAAGATCGAGGAACTCATATGCACTCCATGGGATAATCAAAGATCGCCCGCCTCCAGTGAGGGTGGGCTTGACGCAGTGCAAAATTCTACCATGAGCGCATCCCGCAACAGCCCCAAAATCGTCGCCGAAATCGCTCCCGCAGCGACCGTCGGCGTTGTCACTTTTCCTGGCAGCCCGTATCGCCTGCATCAGCCGTTTCATCCTGCGGGTGATCAGCCGACTGCCATCGAGCAACTTGTGGAGGGACTGGGCGACGGACTGTCGTTCCAGACACTGCTCGGCGTTACCGGTTCGGGCAAGACCTACACCATGGCCAACGTCATTGCCCGCACCGGGCGGCCGGCGATCGTCATGGCGCCGAACAAGACGCTCGCCGCCCAGCTTTACTCCGAATTCAAGGAGTTTTTCCCGGAGAACGCGGTCGAGTACTTCGTCTCGTACTACGACTACTATCAGCCCGAAGCCTACGTGCCGTCGCGCGATTTGTTCATCGAGAAGGACAGCGCGGTCAACGACCATATCGAGCAGATGCGTCTTTCTGCAACGAAGAGTCTGCTCGACCGCGAGGACTGCATCATCGTGGCAACGGTGTCCTGCATCTACGGCATCGGCGACAAGGAAGACTACGCACGCATGGTGCTGACGATGCGTGTAGGGGACCGCCTGGACCAGCGCGCAATCGTCAAGCGTCTGGCCGAGATGCAGTACGAGCGCAACGAGCTTGATTTCCACCGGGGAACATTCCGTGTGCGCGGTGACGTGATCGACATCTTCCCGGCGGAACATGCCGAGCATGCGGTGCGTGTTTCGCTGTTCGACGACGAGATCGAGAGCCTGCAACTGTTCGACCCGCTGACCGGTCACATCCAGCACAAGCTGCTGCGCTTCACGGTGTTCCCGTCCAGCCATTACGTCACACCGCGCGAAACCGTGCTGCGGGCGCTGGAGGCGATCAAGGTCGAATTGCGTGAGCGCATCCAGTTCTTCAACGATCACCAGCGCCTGGTCGAGGCGCAGCGTATCGAGCAGCGGACACGCTTCGACATCGAGATGCTGGACCAGCTCGGCTTCTGCAAGGGCATCGAGAACTACTCGCGGCATCTTTCCGGGCGAAAGCCAGGCGAACCGCCGCCGACGCTGCTTGATTACCTGCCGAAAAACGCAATCGTCTTCATCGACGAGTCGCATGTCACCATCGGCCAGACCGGCGGCATGTACAAGGGTGACCGTTCGCGCAAGGAAAACCTCGTTGATTACGGCTTCCGGCTGCCATCTGCACTCGACAACCGGCCGCTCAAGTTTGACGAGTTCGAGCGCATGCTGCGCCAGACCATCTTCGTCTCCGCAACGCCGGCGGACTACGAGAAGACGCATCAGGGCCAAGTTGTCGAGCAGGTAGTGCGACCTACCGGCCTGGTCGATCCCGAGGTCATCGTGCGGGCGGCATCGACACAGGTGGACGACTTGCTCTCCGAAATCCGCAAACGTGTCGAGGTCAACGAGCGGGTGTTGGTGACGACGCTGACCAAGCGCATGGCCGAGGACCTGACCGACTACCTCGGCGAAAACGGTGTCCGTGTGCGCTATCTGCATTCCGACATCGATACCGTCGAGCGCGTCGAGATCATCCGCGACCTGCGCCTCGGCGAATTCGATGTGCTCGTCGGCATCAACTTGTTGCGGGAAGGCCTGGACATTCCGGAAGTTTCTCTGGTGGCGATTCTCGACGCCGACAAGGAGGGTTTTCTGCGTTCCGAGCGTTCGCTGATCCAGACAATCGGCCGGGCAGCACGCCATCTGAACGGTAGCGCCATCCTTTATGCCGACAGGGTGACGGATTCCATGCGTCGCGCTATGATGGAAACAGCGCGGCGCCGTGAAAAACAGATGCGCTTCAATGAAGAGCACGGGATTACGCCCAAAGGCGTTTCGAAGCGGATCAAGGACATCATCGACGGCGTATATGACGCCGAAACGGCACAGCGTGAGTTGAAGGTCGCACAGGAGCGTGCGGTCTACGAAACAATGAACGAGAAGGAATTGGCGCGAGAGATCAAACGCCTCGAGAAGGACATGCACGATTTCGCGAAGAACCTCGAATTCGAGAAGGCAGCCGCCGCGCGTGATGCGCTGTACCGCCTGCGCGAAGGCGCTTTCGGGGCTGCCTCCCACGATACGGAGCCTTCCTCTTGATCAAGGTGCTTTTTGTCTGCATGGGCAACATCTGTCGTTCGCCGACGGCGGAGGGTGTTTTTCGGGCACAACTTCGCAAGTATCGGCTTGAGGGACGCATCGAGGTCGATTCGGCGGGTACGCACGGTTATCACGTTGGCGAGGCGCCGGATCCGCGTACGCAGCGTGCTGCTGCTGCCCGTGGCTACGATCTTTCGGGATTTCGTGCACGCAAGGTGGCGCCCGGGGATCTCGAGTATTTCGATCTCGTGCTGGCGATGGACAAGAGCAATCTGGAAGCACTGAAGCGCATGAGTCCACCGCAGTTCGCCAATCGCATCCAGCTGTTCATGAGCTATGCGAAAAATTTTGACGACGAGGAAGTCCCGGACCCTTATTACGGCCTCGGGCATGGCTTCGATCTGGTGATCGACATGGTCGAGGATGCGTCTGCCGGCCTCATCGATGATCTTCAGCAACGTCTTGAATCAAGGGCGGCGGCGATGTTTCCCGATGCGTCGTTGAAGGTCCCGGCCAAATCGCGTTGATGCCTCGCGGGCAGCCAAAAAGAAACGGGGCGCCATAGCGCCCCGTTTTTCATGCAGCAGGTTTCCCCGCTTACTTGTTCGTTTCGACCATCACCATCGGCTCATCGCTGACGACAACGGCAGGCTTGCGGCGGCGGGGTTGCATCGGTACAGGCTCGGCGACCACGACCGGACGAATCTTGTCGCTGGCAGTTTCGACCAGAACGAGTCCGGAGGCTTCCAGGGTCTCCGACAGGTTTACCGGAGTTGTGACAGGAACGGCGATTGGCTCGGCAGCGACTGGTGGTTCCGGCTGAACGGTAGCCGGTGCAGCGACTTCCTCAGCAACGACCGGAACAGCTTCCTGCGCGACGCTTGCGGCTTCCGGCGTGATTTCTGCCACTGCCTGCACCACAGGTGCTGCGACCGGGACAGTTTCTGGAGCAGCCTCTGCTGGTGCTACCGGCGCCGTTTCGACGACGGATGCAGCCTGCTGCACGGGCGCTTCAGCGACGATCGTGGCTGCAGCGGCTGGCGCCGCGGTCATCACGACTTCGGTGGGCGCAATGTCGGCCGCCGGTACCGAATTCTCTTCGGCTACGACAACTGCGTTTTCTGCACCTTCCGGACGGCCTTCACCGCGTTCGCGACGCCCGCCACGACGGCCACGACGACGCCCGCGGGTATCCTCTCCACCGTTTTCCTGTGGCAGATCTCCGGCAACCTGCTGACGTGCCTCCTGCTGTGCCGGAGCATTCTCTGCTGTCCGCTCGGGGCGCGGCTCGCCCCGTTGGCGACGCGGTTCGCGCTGTTGCTGCTGGGCGTTTTCGTCGCGGGGAGCATTCTGCTGGCGGTTTTCGCGTCCTTCGCGCTGGCCTTGCTGGCGCGGTTCGCGAGCTTCACGCTCCTCGCCGCGAGATTCCTCCTTGCGGCCATTGCGGTTGCCACGGCCACGACGGCCGCCTTCGCGATCTTCACGCGAGCGCTGCTCGTCACGCGACCCGCGCCGTGAGCGATCGGCCGGTTTTGCCTCGCTCTTTGCGGGAGCTGCCGTCGGCGGAACCTCGACGGCGCGATTGCCGCGGAACCACGAAAATATCTTGGAAATGATGCCGGTCTCGGTGGGCACCGCAGCCGGCGCTGTCGCGGCAGGCTTTTCCTCGACCACCGGCGCCGGCTGTTCGGGGGTGACACCCTTCACTGCGGCCTGCTGGCGTGGTGCGCGGGCTTCCGCCTGCGCGCCGGGTTGTTTCGCTTCCTCGACCGGCGCGTCCACCATCTTGTAAGACGGCTGGTTCAGGTCTTCCTGGTTCAGGTCGTCGTGACGCAGGCGGACGATGCTGTGTTGCGGCGTCTCGAGGTGCGTGTTCGGGATCAGCAGGATGGTGACCTTGTGGCGCAGTTCGATCGCGGCGATATCCGGGCGCTTCTCGTTCAGCAGGAAGGTCGCGACATCGACCGGTACCTGTGTATGCACGGCGGCCGTGTTGTCCTTCATTGCTTCCTCTTCGAGGATGCGCAGGATGTGCAGCGCGGCCGATTCGGTCGAGCGGATGTGACCGGTGCCGGTACAGCGCGGGCAGGTGATGTAGCTGGTTTCCGCGAGGGCAGGGCGCAGGCGCTGGCGCGACAGCTCCATCAGGCCGAAACGGCTGATCTTGCCCATCTGCACGCGGGCGCGGTCGTGGCGCAGCGCATCGCGCAGGCGGTTCTCGACTTCGCGCTGGTTCTTGCTGCTTTCCATGTCGATGAAGTCGATCACGATCAGGCCGCCGAGGTCGCGCAGACGGAGCTGGCGGGCGATTTCGTCGGCTGCTTCGCAGTTCGTCTTGAATGCGGTTTCCTCGATGTCGGCACCGCGCGTGGCACGGCCGGAGTTTACGTCGCAGGCGACCAGTGCTTCGGTGTGGTCGATGACCACGGCGCCGCCGGACGGCAGGTTGACCTGGCGCGAGTAGGCGGATTCGATCTGGTGCTCGATCTGGAAGCGCGAGAACAGCGGTACGTCGTCGCGGTAGCGCTTCACGCGGCTGACGTTATGCGGCATCACCGTGCCCATGAAGGCGCGGGCCTGTTCGAAGACATCGTCGGTGTCGATCAGGATTTCGCCGATGTCCGGCTGGAAATAGTCGCGTATGGCGCGGATGACCAGGCTGCCTTCGAGGTAGATCAGGAAGGGGCCGGACTGTGTGCCGGCCGCACCTTCGATCGCGCTCCACAGCTGCATCAGGTAGTTGAGATCCCACTGCAGTTCTTCGGCATTGCGGCCAATTGCGGCGGTGCGGGCGATCAGGCTCATGCCCTGCGGCACCTGCAGCTGATCCATGACTTCGCGCAGCTCGTTGCGCTCTTCACCCTCGACGCGGCGCGATACGCCGCCGCCACGCGGGTTGTTCGGCATCAGCACGAGGTAACGGCCGGCCAGGCTGATGAAGGTGGTCAGGGCAGCACCCTTGTTGCCGCGCTCGTCCTTCTCGACCTGGACGATCAGTTCCTGGCCTTCCTTGATGACGTCCTGGATACGGGCCTTGGAGGCGTCGACACCGGACTGGAAGTAGATGCGGGAGATTTCCTTGAACGGCAGGAAGCCGTGGCGCTCTTCGCCGTAATTGACGAAAGCCGCTTCAAGGCTGGGTTCCACACGGGTGATGACACCCTTGTAGATGTTGCTCTTACGTTGTTCCTTCGAGGCCGATTCAATGTCGAGATCGATCAGTTTCTGACCATCGACAATGGCGACACGGAGTTCTTCGGCCTGTGTCGCATTGAAAAGCATGCGTTTCATGATGCATGGGCTCCCGCGCGTAGGCGTGACCGGAGCTCCCGCAAGCAGGTAGCGACAGGTTTAGTTGTGGGTGGGGCGCAGCATGGCTCTCCGGGTTGGCAACTAAAGCGGTGTCTCTCTGAAAATATTTATTCTTTTGGCCGCGACGAAAAATCGACACGACCGGGGAATCTGCTCGGGGCGATCCGGCGTGCCGGGCACGCGCAAATCAAGTAGTATCGCTACTTTTGGTGAGCGAACTTAACCAGGATTTGCGTTGGATGATCTTGCACAGGGTGGTGCAAGAGGGGCGACTGAGGCCTGCCGGAAAACTGCCGCTAAATGAAGCGCGGCTCGACGGTCTAACGGGTCGGCGCCCCTTTCAAGCCGGGACGCAAATCAGGGGCAGTATATTAAAAATGCCCGATATAAGCAAAGATTCCGTCACACGGGCACAAATCAGCGAAGATGAGGCCGGGCAGCGCCTCGACAACTATCTCCTGAGGATTTGCAAGGGCGTGCCGAAAAGTCACGTCTATCGCATCCTGCGCAGCGGAGAGGTGCGGATCAACAAGAAGCGTGTTGATGCATCCTATCGCCTGCAGGCAGGCGACGAAATCCGGATTCCGCCGATTCGTATCGCTGAAAAGCAGCAGGAGGTCGATGCCGGCGCGATGATGCGCTCCGATTTGCCCGTTCTTTTCGAGGATGATGCCCTGCTGGCAGTCAACAAGCCGGCCGGCATTGCCGTTCATGGCGGCAGTGGCGTCTCGTTCGGCGTCATCGAGGCGCTGCGCCAGCAGCGGCCCCTGGCGAGGTTTCTTGAACTGGCGCACCGCCTTGACCGTGAAACTTCCGGCATTCTGCTCGTCGGCAAGAAACGCTCGGCCCTGACCGCGCTGCACGACATGTTCCGCGATGGCGGCCGGCAGGCGGACAAGCGTTATCTGGTGCTTGTTTCCGGTCGCTGGATGGAGAAGATGCGTGATGTCCGGCTGCCGCTGCACAAATACCTGCTGGATAACGGCGAGCGTCGCGTTCGCGTCGCCGAGGATGGCAAATTTTCACATACGGTCTTCCGTCTGCTCGCGCGCTGGCAGCGCTTCAGCCTGCTGGAAGCGCAGTTGAAGACAGGAAGGACCCACCAGATTCGCGTGCATCTGGCGCATCTCGGATTTCCGATCGCCGGAGATGACAAGTACGGCGATTTCGCGCTGAACAAGGCCTTGCAGTCAGCAGGTCTGAAGCGGATGTTCCTGCATGCGTGGAAGATGGACTTCCCGCATCCGATCAAGGATGAGCGGGTCGCGCTGGAAGCGCCTCTACCCGATGCGCTGGCGGGGTTTCTCGCGCGGCTGTCTGCCAATGAAGAGAAGGATTATGGCGAAACGTTTTGACCTGCTCGTGTTCGACTGGGACGGTACACTGATGGACTCGGCAGGCGCAATCGTCGCCGCCATCCAGGCGGCCTGTCGCGACCTCGGCATCGAAGAGCCCCCCGAATCGCGAGCCCGGCATGTGATCGGCCTGGGCCTGGGGGACGCCCTGCGTCATGCGGTGCCCGATCTGCCTGAGCAGCGTTACCCGCAAATGATCGATCGCTATCGTCACCACTATCTGTCGCGTGACCATGAATTGACGCTGTTTGCCGGCGCCGAGCAGATGATCGCGGAGCTCTCCGAGGCCGGTTTCATGCTGGCGGTTGCCACCGGAAAGAGCCGTCTCGGCCTCGATCGCGCATTCAAGGTGAGTGGCCTCGGGCCCTATTTCCATGACTCCCGCTGTGCCGACGAATGCCATTCGAAGCCGCATCCGCAGATGCTGGAAGAACTGATGTCTGCATTTGCGGTGTTGCCGGAGCGCACATTGATGATCGGCGACACGACGCATGACCTGCAGATGGCCAAGAATGCAGGTGTTGCCTCGCTGGCAGTCGCCTATGGCGCGCATCCGGCGGAATCTCTGGATGTGCTCGAGCCCCTGGCTCGTTTGCACGACGTTGAGGAATTGCGCGAATGGTTCAGTCGGAACGCCTGATCTGTTCGAGCGATTCCGTCGTTGATGGCGGCCCGGGCGTGCGTTTCGCGGTAACGCGACACGGCGTCGAAGAGCCGGCATTCGTCATTCGCTTCAACGGTCGCGTATTCGCCTATTTCAACCGCTGCGGACACGTGCCCGTCGAACTCGACTGGCAGCACGGCGAGTTCTTCGACGATTCCAAGCTATACTTGATTTGCGCTACGCACGGTGCGCTTTATGCGCCGGAATCCGGGCAATGCCTGGGTGGCCGTTGTAACGGCCGTGGGCTTGCAAAGATTCCCGTCGCCGAGCGGGACGGCAATGTGTACCTGACCCTGACTGAGTGATCAATGGACGATCCGAATACTCCGCACAATACGAACGACCCTGCCTGGGAGCGCCATCTGCTCGACAAGGTAGTGATGGCGTCGCTTGCAGAACAGCGCGCAAAGCGTCGCTGGGGCATTTTCTTCAAGTTGGCGGCCCTTGGCTATTTCGTTGCAGTACTGGTGTTGCTCGTGGACTGGGGGCATCCCGAGAAACTGAGCGATGGCAAGCACACCGCGGTCGTCTATCTGCACGGCACGATTGAACCCAAGGGGGATGCCAGCGCAGAGAACATCATCGGGTCGCTGCAGTCGGCGTTCGAGGACAAGGGTACGGCCGGTGTCGTGCTGCGCATCAACAGCCCGGGCGGCAGTCCCGTTCAGTCAGGGATCATCTACGACGAGATCAAGCGGTTGCGCGCCAAGTATCCCGATATACCGTTGCACGCAGTGGTCGAGGACATGTGTGCTTCGGGAGGCTACTACGTTGCTGCGGCTGCCGACCGCATCTACGTCGACAAGGCCAGCATCGTCGGTTCGATCGGCGTGCTGATGGACGGGTTCGGCTTCACCGGTTCGATGGACAAGCTTGGTGTCGAGCGGCGCCTGCTGACAGCCGGGGAGAACAAGGGCTTCCTCGATCCGTTTTCACCACAGGATCCGCGCCAGAAGGAATTTGCCCAGGTGCTCCTCAACGACATTCACCAGCAATTCATCGACGCGGTGCGTGCCGGGCGTGGCAAGCGCCTCAAGGAAACGCCGGAGATGTTCTCGGGCCTCATGTGGACTGGCGCGCAGAGCGTCAAGATGGGGCTTTCGGATGGCCTTGGATCGGTCGACAGTGTTGCGCGCGACGTGATCAAGGCTGAAAAGACGGTGGATTATTCCGTGCGTGAAAACATCGCCGAGCGTTTCGCCAAGCGCTTGGGCGCTGACATGGCGAAGAGTCTGTCGCTTGGTGTGTTCGGCGGCAGGCCGGCGATTCGCTGATCAGGCCTGTATCAGGAACACCGTGGGGCGCCGGTCGAAATCCGGCGCTTCGCATTTCTGCCAGCCGGAAATGCTGCGCGTGCGCACTGATTCGCTCACCAGGCTGAGGTCGGTGGCGATGCACAGCCGGGTCTGCGGCGCACAGGCCGCGAGCAGCGTGTCCAGCATCTGCCGGTTGCGGTAAGGCGTTTCGATGAAGATCTGCGTCTGGCGGGATGCCCGGGATTCGTTCTCCAGCGCCTTGAGGCGCTTGCGGCGATCCTCTTCCTTGGCGGGGAGGTAGCCGTGAAAGGCGAAATTCTGGCCGGAAAGGCCGGATGCCATCAGTGCCAGCAGGATGGAGGAGGGGCCGACCAGCGGTACGACGCGGACCCCTTCGCGCTGGGCGACCGCTACGAGATTCGCACCCGGATCGGCCACGGCGGGGCAGCCGGCCTCCGAAATCAGTCCAAGGTCCTTGCCGGCTCGGACGGGAGCGAGCAGGGCGGAGACATCTGCTTCGCGCGTGTGTTCGTTCAACTCGCTGATGACGATCTGCTGCAGCGGCAGCGGATGGCCGGCTGCCTTCAGGAAGGCGCGGGCCGATTTTGCATGTTCGGCAACATAGGTATCGATCTGAGCGACACGTGCCATTACGGGGGCGGGAAGCACCTCGGCCGGTGAATTCTGGCCAAGCGGGACCGGGATCAGATAGAGCGTACCGGAACTCACAGGACGCCGACGCCTTCCTCGCGGAACAGGTCGCAAAGTGCGATCAGCGGCAAGCCAACCAGCGCGTTTGGATCGTCGCCGTGGATTCGGGTCAGCAAGGCAATGCCGAGTCCTTCCGATTTAGCCGAGCCGGCGCAGTTGTAGGGTTTCTCCCGGCGCAGGTAGTTCTCGATCTCCGTGTCCGTCAGTTGCCGGAAGGTCACGAGGGTCGGTATGCCGCGCACATGGGCCCGCCCGGTTGCCGCGTTGTAGAGGCAGAGCCCGGTAAAGAAATTGACCGTCCTGCCGCGCATCGTGCGCAACTGCTCGACCGCTCGTTCATGGATTCCGGGCTTGCCGTAGATTTCTCCGTCCAGCACGGCAACCTGGTCGCTGCCGATGATCAACGCGTCCGGGAAGCGGCAGGCGACGGCTTTTGCCTTGGCCTCGGAAAGGCGTAGCGCGGTTGCCTCGGGGGATTCGCCCGGCAACGGGGATTCGTCGGTGTCCGGGGCTGCCGTTTCGAAGGGCATGCCCAGTCGTGCAAGAAGCTCTCGGCGAAAGGGCGAGGTCGACGCGAGTACGATCTGTGGAAATGGGCTTGTGGACATGAGGTATCGGGGAAGCAGTGAAAGCCAAGTCCGTGCTTTTTCGGGAATATTCGTCGCGACAGACTTTGACTTGGGTAGCCAAAAATAATATCATGCGCGCCTTATGTCGCAACAGATTGTGATTGACAGTCTGTCGTTTGCGCGGGAAGGCAAGGCGCTGCAAGGCGAATTGCCGGTATCCGGGCTCGAACGGTTGCACGATGCGCTGGCTGAAATCGCCGGCAGCGTAGTCTTCCGCCTGGCTGGCCGAATGAGCCGTCAGGACAAGCCGCAGCTGGTGCTGGAAGTGACGGGGCAGGTTCCCGTCATCTGTCAGCGCTGTCTCGGCCGGCTCGATTACCCGTTGTCGATTGACAGCGTGCTGGAACTGATCGCCGATGAGGTCGATCTGTCTCAGGACGAACTGGAAGACGACACCCGGGATTTCCTGGTCGCGCAAAAGGAACTGGACGTCGTTGCGTTGGTGGAAGACGAGATCATTCTCGCCCTGCCTTCAGCGCCGCGGCACGATGATTGCGCATTGCCCGACAGCAATACGCGCGGAACCAAGGTTTCGCCTTTCGCCGCCCTGGCGGCCTTGAAGAAGGCAACCTGAACGTTTTTTTGGAGTGAAACATGGCCGTTCAACAGAACAAGAAATCCCCGTCCAAGCGTGGCATGCATCGCGCCCACGACTTCCTGACCAATCCGCCCGTTGCCGTTGAGCCGACCACCGGCGAGACGCATCTGCGTCACCACATCAGCCCGAGCGGTTTCTACCGTGGCAAGAAGGTCGTCAAGGGCAAGGGCGAGTAAGCTCTTCCGAAGAGGCAGGCAGTTAGCCTTCGGGCGGACTGCCTGCCTTTTCTTTTGTCTACGGCTTAGAGCCTAATGACCATCACCATCGCCATCGACTGCATGGGCGGGGACTACGGTCCGCGCGTCACCGTGCCGGCTGCGCTCGCCGCCTTGCGCCAGCATTCCGATCTTTCGGTCATTCTCGTTGGCCTCGAAGATCAGCTCCGTCCGTTGCTGAAGGGTGACGAGGGCGGGCGCGTTACCGTGCGTCACGCTTCCGAAGTCGTCGGCATGGACGAATCCCCTGCGCTCGCCATGCGCAACAAGAAGGATTCTTCGATGCGCGTGGCAATCAACCTCGTCAAATCCGGTGAAGCCAATGCCTGCGTCTCTGCCGGCAACACCGGGGCGCTGATGGCCACCTCCCGCTTCGTGCTGAAGACGCTGCCTGGCATCGACCGGCCAGCGCTTTGCACGACGCTGCCGACGACGACCGGCCGCACACACGTACTCGACCTTGGCGCCAACGTCGATTCGGGCCCCGAACACCTGCTGCAGTTCGGCATCATGGGCGCCATGATGGTGTCGGCGGTCGAGCACAAGGAACGGCCGACGGTTGCGCTGCTCAACATCGGCGAGGAAGAGATCAAGGGCAACGAGGTGGTCAAACGCGCTTCCGAGTTGCTGCGCGAATCCGGTCTCAACTTCATCGGCAACGTCGAGGGCGACGGTGTCTATATGGGGGAGGCCGATGTCGTTGTCTGTGACGGCTTTGTCGGCAACGTAGCGCTGAAGATTTCCGAGGGGCTGGCCCGGATGCTGGCCTCCTTCCTGCGCCAGGCTTTCAAGAAGAATATCTTTACCAAACTCGCGGCACTTGCGGCAATGCCGGTGCTGAATGCCTTCAAGGCACGCGCCGATCATCGGCGCTATAACGGCGCGTGCTTTCTGGGTCTCAGGGGCGTGGTCGTCAAGAGTCACGGTTCGGCCGACGATTTTTCATTCATGACCGCCATTGGCGTTGCTTACGAAACAGCAGCGAACAACGTGCTCGAGCGTATTACCGAGCAGTTGGCCCGCATGCATCCCACCGTAGTTCCGCAGCAGGAGAGTGCCTAAGTGACTTTCGCCCGTGTTGCTGGCGTCGGCAGCTATTTGCCGTCAAACCGCGTTTTAAACGACGATCTCGTTGCCCGTGGCGTCAACACCAACGACGAGTGGATCGTCGCACGCACCGGCATCAAGGCGCGCCATCTGGCGGAAACCGGGCAGACTTCCAGCGATCTTGGCCTGCTTGCTGCGCAGCGTGCCATGGAGATGGCGGGAATATCTGCCGATCAGCTCGACCTGATCATCGTCGCCACCTCGACCCCCGATTTCGTCTTTCCGAGCACGGCCTGCCTGCTGCAGGGAAAGCTCGGCAACAAAGGCGCAACGGCCTTCGACGTGCAGGCGGTGTGCAGCGGCTTCGTATACGCGTTGACGATCGCGGAGAAATTCATCAAATCCGGCTCGCACAAGCGGGCGCTGGTCGTGGGCGCCGAAGTCTTTTCGCGTATTCTCGACTGGAATGACCGCGGCACCTGCGTGCTGTTCGGCGACGGTGCCGGTGCCGTCGTTCTCGAGGCAGCGGAAAAACCGGGCATTCTGGCTGCCGCTTTGCACGCCGACGGCGCACATCACGGCATCCTGTCGGTGCCGGGTAACGTCGCAGGGGGCAAGGTGACCGGAGATCCCTTCCTGCGCATGGACGGTCAGGCGGTGTTCAAGTTCGCCGTACGCGTGCTTGCCGACGTAGCACACGAATGCTGCGAGCAGGCACAAGTGGCACCGGCCGACATCGACTGGTTGATTCCGCATCAGGCCAATATCCGGATCATTGAGGCGACGGCAAAAAAGCTGAGCCTGCCGATGGCCAAGGTCATCGTGACCGTCGATCAGCATGGCAATACGTCAGCCGCATCAGTGCCGCTGGCGCTTGACGCCGCGGTGCGCGACGGTCGCATCCAGCGCGGACACAAGATCATGCTCGAGGGTGTCGGTGGCGGTTTCACCTGGGGCGCCGTGCTGCTCGAATTCTAGTAGGAGACAACAGATGTCCTTTGCTTTCGTATTCCCCGGTCAAGGTTCGCAGTCGGTCGGCATGATGACCGCCTATGGCGACGCCGCCGTCGTTCGCGCCACTTTTGACGAAGCCTCCGCAGCCCTTGGCGACGACCTCTGGCAAATGGTTGCCGATGGCCCGGCCGAGCTGTTGTCGCAAACCGTAAACACCCAACCGGTGATGCTCACGGCCGGTATCGCAGCCTGGCGCCTGTGGCAGGAGAAGGGCGGTCGTACGCCGGCTGTCGTTGCAGGTCACAGCCTCGGTGAATATGCGGCCCTGGTCGCTGCCGGTGTTCTTGAGCTGAAGGATGCCGTGCCGCTGGTGCGCCTGCGTGCTGCGGCGATGCAGGAAGCGGTGCCGATGGGGGCGGGGGCCATGGCCGCGATCCTCGGTCTCGACGACGATGGCATCCGTGCTGCCTGTGCTGAATCGGCGCAGGGTGAAGTTGCCGAGCCGGTCAATTTCAATGCCCAGGGCCAGACAGTGATCGCTGGTCACAAGGGGGCCGTCGAACGCGCCATGGAAGCCTGCAAGGCCAGGGGTGCCAAGCGCGCCGTGGCGCTGCCGGTATCGGCCCCGTTCCATTCATCGCTGATCCGCCCGGCGGCCGACAAGCTTGCTGCACGGCTGGCAGAGCTGAACCTCGCTGCGCCGCAGATCCCGGTGATCAACAATGTCGACGTGGCGATCGAGTCTGACGTGGCGAAGATCAAGGACGCGCTGGTGCGTCAGGCCTACAACCCGGTGCGCTGGGTCGAGACGGTGCAGAAGATGGCCGCGATGGGGGTAACCATGGTTGCCGAATGCGGTCCCGGCAAGGTACTTGCCGGCCTGACCAAGCGCTGCGGCGCCGATAACATCAACGGTGTGGCGCTGGCGGATGCCGCTTCGATCGACGCCAATCTGAATCTGGAGTAAGACCATGCTGAACGGACAACTCGCCCTCGTTACCGGCGCCTCGCGCGGTATCGGTCAGGCGATCGCACTCGAGTTGGGCAAGGCCGGTGCCATCGTGGTCGGTACGGCAACTACCGCTGACGGTGCCGGCAGGATCGGCGCCTACCTGACCGAAGCCGGGATCAAGGGTAAGGGCGCGGCGCTGGAAGTGCGCGACCAGGCCCAGGTCGACGCATTGATCGCGGAGATAGAGAAGGAATTCGGCGTTGCCGTCACCATCCTGGTGAACAACGCCGGCATTACCCGCGACAACCTCTCGATGCGCATGAAGGATGAGGAGTGGGACGCGGTTATCGATACCAACCTCAAGGCCGTTTTCCGCCTCTCGAAGTCGGTCATGCGCGGCATGATGAAGGCGCGCAACGGTCGCATCATCAACGTTACCTCGGTCGTCGGCCATGCGGGGAACCCCGGTCAGGCAAACTACTGCGCCTCGAAGGCCGGCGTCTCGGGCATGACCCGCTCGCTGGCACGTGAGCTCGGTAGCCGCAACATCACTGTGAATTGTGTTGCCCCGGGCTTCATCGACACCGACATGACCAAGGCCCTGGACGACAAACAGAAGGAAGGTCTGGTCGGCAGCATTCCGCTCGGCCGCCTCGGCACACCGGCGGACATCGCTGCTGCCGTCGTTTTCCTTGCCTCGCCGGGTGCCGCCTATGTGACGGGATCGACCATCCACGTCAATGGCGGCATGTACATGGATTGACAGGTTTTTGGCAGGCCGCCGCACCGGTTTGGTAAGCGGCGGTCATTTTGGTAGAATCGCACTTTCGTTTCAAACCCGCATCAGGGAAGGAGCCCTTAATGTCTGATATCGAACAACGCGTCAAGAAGATCGTCGCCGAACAACTCGGCGTCAACGAAGCCGACATCAAGAACGAGTCGTCGTTCGTTGATGATCTGGGCGCGGATTCGCTGGATACCGTTGAACTGGTGATGGCTCTCGAAGAGGAATTCGAGACCGAGATTCCGGACGATCAGGCCGAGAAGATCACCACCGTTCAGCAGGCGATCGACTACATTCTCGCCAACAAGAAGTAATCCCCTCGGAACTCCCCAGCCCGGGCCGGCCAGTGCATGTCACGCCGGCCCGAGTTTCGAGGGAGATCTCCCAAGAATTCCCCAATTTCCGGAGCACACCTTGGCACGCCGTAGAGTCGTCATCACCGGCCTGGGCATCGTCTCGCCCGTGGGCAACAGCATCGATCAGGCCTGGCAGAACATCATCGCCGGCAAGAGTGGCATTGGCCGCGTCACGCGTTTCGACGCCTCGACCTTCCCGACGCAGATCGCCGGCGAGGTCAAGGACTTCGACATCGGTACGTACCTGTCGCCGAAGGAAGCCCGCCGTATGGATACCTTCATCCATTACGGCATGGCTGCCGGCATTCAGGCCGTAAAGGACGCTGGTCTCGACGCGCATTCGCTTGATTCCGAGCGGATTGGCGTCGCCATCGGTTCCGGTATCGGCGGCCTGCCGTTGATCGAGAATACGCATGACGAATACATAAAGTCCGGCATACGCAAGGTGTCGCCGTTCTTCGTTCCCGGCTCGATCATCAACATGATCTCCGGCAACCTGTCGATCATGTATGGTTTCAAGGGGCCGAACATCGCTCTCGTGACGGCCTGCACGACCGGTACGCACTCCGTCGGCGAAGCCGGCCGCATCATCGAGTACGGCGATGCCGACATCATGATCGCTGGCGGTGCCGAGGCGACCGTATCGCCACTCGGTATGGGCGGTTTCTGTGCAGCGCGCGCGCTGTCGACGCGAAACGATGATCCGACGACGGCCAGTCGCCCGTGGGACAAGGATCGTGACGGTTTTGTCCTCGGTGAAGGCGCTGGCGTGCTGGTGCTCGAGGAATACGAACATGCCAAGGCCCGTGGTGCGCGCATTTACGGCGAGCTGGCGGGTTATGGCATGAGCGCCGACGCCAACCACATGACCGCTCCCTGCGAGGATGGCGACGGTGCCCGTCGCTGCATGTTGGCTGCCCTGAAGAATGCCGGCATGAATCCGGAAGACATCCAGTACGTCAATGCCCACGGCACTTCGACACCCCTTGGTGACAAGGCAGAAACGATCGCCGTGAAGCGTGCGTTCGGCGACCATGCCCGGAAACTGGTGGTCAACTCGACCAAGTCGATGACCGGCCACCTTCTGGGTGCGGCCGGTGGCATCGAAGCTGTGTTCTCGGCACTGGCGATCTACCACCAGATTTCACCGCCGACGATCAACATCTTCAACCAGGATGAGCAATGTGATCTCGACTACTGTGCCAACGAGGCACGGCAGATGAAGATCGATGCCGCCATCTCCAATTCCTTCGGTTTCGGCGGCACCAACGGTTCTGTCGTCTTCCGCCGGGTCTGACTGGCGCGGCCGGGATGCGTTTCCCGGTAACGCTCGACATTCAGCCTTCGCGCCGCCTTCGGGCGGCGTTTGTCTTTGTGCATTTGATGGCTTTTTTCGGGCTTGCCGGCGTTCTTCCGGTGTGGAGTCTCGGCATCGTGGCGCCGCTGCTCGCGCTATCCTCGTGGCGTGCCTGCGTCGCCATCCGGGGTGTCCGATTGACCCTGGGCAGCGATGGTCGCGTCGAATGGCATCCGTCGGCCAAGGCGTCGCAAGCAGGGGAGATACTGGCCGACAGCACGGTGTTCAGCTGGCTGACGGTGTTGCGCGTCCGGCTGGATGGTGAGCAGCAGGTCCGTTCCATCGTCGTGCTGTCGGACAGTGTTTCACCGACCGACTTCCGGCGGCTGCAGATCTGGATGCGCTGGCGGCTGCCGTTCAGGCAGCGCGTCGACGCCGGCTGAGCGTCGTGCGCCGTGCCTTTGCAGCAGTTTGAGGATAGTCGCGAGAGAAGTGCAGGCCGCGGCTTTCCTTGCGCTGCAATGCGCAGCGCACGATGAGATCAGCGGTGACAACCAGGTTGCGCAGTTCGATCAAATCGTTGGTCACGCGGAAATTGGCGTAGAACTCATCGATCTCCCGCATCAGGAGCCGGATGCGGTGCTGTGCCCGACGCAGGCGCTTGGTCGTACGCACGATGCCGACGTAGTCCCACATGAAGCGACGCAGCTCGTCCCAGTTGTGGGAGATGACCACTTCCTCATCGGCATCCGTGACCCGGCTCTCGTCCCAGCGCGGTAGCGGCGGAATATCGATTCCTGGCTGCGCGAGGATGTCCTCGGTTGCAGCTTCGGCAAAGACGAGGCATTCGAGTAGCGAGTTCGATGCCAACCGGTTGGCGCCGTGCAGACCGGTACAGGCAGCTTCGCCGGCCGCATAGAGTCCCGGGATGTCGGTTCTTGCCGCAAGGTCGGTGACGATGCCGCCACAGGTGTAATGCGCGGCCGGTACGACCGGAATCGGATCCTTGGTGATGTCGATGCCCAGTTCAAGGCAGCGAGCGTGGATGTTCGGAAAATGCTCGCGGATGAAGGCCTCGCCCTTGTGAGCAATGTCGAGGAACACACAGTCCACACCGCGCTTCTTCATTTCGAAGTCGATGGCGCGTGCAACCACGTCGCGCGGAGCCAGCTCGGCCCGGGCATTATGCTGCGGCATGAAGCGCGTACCGTCCGGCAGGCGCAGGATGCCGCCCTCGCCACGGACGGCCTCGGAGATCAGGAAGGACTTGGCCTGTGGGTGGTACAGGCAGGTCGGGTGGAACTGGATGAATTCCATGTTCGCTACCCGGCAGCCGGCGCGCCACGCCATCGCGATGCCGTCGCCGGTCGAGGTGTCGGGGTTGGTCGTGTAGAGATAGACCTTTCCTGCGCCGCCAGTGGCGATCAGTGTGGCCTGCGCACCGACGGTCAGTACCTCGCCAGACTCGGTGTCGAGTGCATAGGCGCCGAAGCAGCGATTTCCCCGCATGCCCAGTTTTTCGGCCGTAATGAAATCGATCGCGATGTGGTTTTCGAGCAGGGTGATGTTCGGATGTGCAACCAGCTTTTGCGTCAGGGTCTGCTGGACGGCCGACCCGGTCGCATCCGCGACATGGATGACGCGACGGGCGCTATGGCCGCCTTCTCGGGTCAGGTGATACCCGTCCGCAGAACGCGTGAAAGGCACCCCCTGTTCGATCAGCCATTCAATCGCGCGCCGCCCGTTCTCGACGACAAAGCGGGTCGCCGCCGGGTCGTTGAGATGGGCACCGGCATCAAAGGTGTCGCGAATATGGGCTTCGATGGAATCCCGGCTATCGAGTACGGCGGCAATACCCCCCTGCGCCCAGGCCGAGGCACTGATTTCGACGCTGCGTTTGCTGATGACGGCAACACGCTTCGTGGCGGCAAGCCGAAGAGCGGCCGATTGACCGGCCAATCCGCTACCGATGATAAGGACGTCGAAATGGCGTGACACAATGGAATCTGCAGAAGGAAGGCCGCAACTATAGCATGGCCGCTGCGGTGCAATAACCCTGCAGGAATGCGGCTTTTCGAGATGTGTCCGGCAAAGTGATCCGGAATGTCGATGTGGATGGCAGAGGTTCGAGCGTTACGCATCGGCCGCTGCAAAGTCGCAGGATCGTCGCTGCGTTGCGCTATACTTTTCGCAAATATCGAGAACAGCCTTCAACCGACAGGGACATGAACAGCATGAGCGAGCGCGAAGTAGACCAGGCACTGGTCGAGCGGGCGCAAAAGGGTGAAAAACAGGCATTCGACCTGTTGGTCACGAAATATCAGCGGAAGCTGGGGCGCCTGCTGTCGCGCTTCATTCGCGATCCGGCCGAAGTCGAGGATGTCGCGCAGGAAGCGTTCATCAAGGCCTATCGTGCATTGCCGTCGTTCCGGGGCGACAGCGCCTTCTATACGTGGCTTTACCGGATCGGTATCAACACGGCGAAGAACTATCTCGTGGCTCAGGGTCGCCGGGCGCCAACGTCCACGGGGTTCGATTCCGAGGAGGCCGAAACCTTCGAGGATGGCGATCAGCTGCGTGACATCAACACGCCGGAGAGCCTGCTTCACTCGAAACAGATCGGCGAGACGGTCAATGCGGCCATGGAATCCCTGCCCGAGGAGTTGCGTACGGCCATTGTCCTGCGCGAGATCGAAGGCCTGAGCTACGAGGAAATAGCAAAAATCATGGATTGCCCGATCGGCACGGTGCGCTCCCGCATTTTCCGGGCTCGGGAGGCGGTCGCTGCACGGCTCAAGCCGCTGCTCGACGTTTCTCCGGACAAGCGCTGGTAGCTGCAGTCATGAGCGAAACACGTGCGGTAGTCACGGCACTGGACGGCGAGTATGCCCTGGTGCGGACCGATTCTGGCGGATGCGGTCGCTGCCACGAAGCGGGCGGCTGTGGTGGCGCCAACATCAGCCAGATGCTATGCGGCAACGAGCGCGTCTGGCGTGTCCTGAATGCCCGCGGGGCGCGCGTCGGCGAACAGGTGAGCGTCCGGGTCGCGGATGGAGCCGTGCGCGCCAGTGCGACCATGCTCTACGTGGTGCCGCTCGTCCTTTTTATCGCGGGGGCGCTGATTGGCGCCAGTCTTTTTGCGGAGACAGGAGCGATTGCCGGTGCTGTGGCAGGCATCGCCATCGCCTGGTATCGCGTCGCGCGGCAGATCCGGCAACGGCACGATGACCCTCGCTTCCAGCCGCATATCGTCTGAGTTGCTACAGCCCAGGTTTCGAATCGTTTTTCAGCGTATCAGGAGGCGAATCGTCCCATGAAAAATGTGTTTTCCATCTTCCTGCTTGTTTTTGCCGTCTCGCTGACATCGCCCGCCGTCGGGCAGCCACGGGGCCTTCCGGATTTTTCGGAACTCGTTGAAAGGCATGGCGCCGCTGTCGTCAACATCAGTACCACCCAGGTCGTCAAGGGACGCAACATGCAGTCGCCGTTCCCGTTCGACGAGGACGATCCGATGTTCGACCTCTTCCGGCGCTTCATGCCGCCGCAGGGGCCGGGGCGTAGCGCACCGCGCGACTTCGAGCACCGCTCGCTCGGTTCGGGCTTCATCATCAGCGGCGACGGATACATCCTGACCAACGCTCACGTGGTCGACGCTGCGGACGAGGTCGTCGTCAAGCTGACCGACAAGCGCGAGTTCCGGGCCAAGGTGATCGGTGCCGACAAGCGGACCGACGTCGCGTTGATAAAAATCGAGGCCGCGGGGCTGCCGACCGTAAAACTCGGCGACCCTGCATCGCTGCGCGTCGGTGAGTGGGTTCTGGCAATCGGGTCCCCCTTCGGCTTCGACAACAGCGTGACCGCGGGTATCGTCAGCGCCAAGGGGCGTTCGCTGCCGCAGGAGAACTACGTGCCGTTCATCCAGACCGACGTGGCCATCAACCCCGGAAATTCGGGCGGGCCGCTGTTCAACATGAAGGGCGAGGTCGTCGGCATCAATTCGCAGATCTACAGCCGCTCGGGCGGCTTCATGGGCATCAGCTTCGCGATCCCCATCGACGAGGCCATGCGCGTGGCCGACCAGCTGCGCAGCAGCGGTCGTGTGATCCGCGGACGCATCGGCGTGCAGATCGGCCAGGTGACCAAGGAAGTCGCCGAGTCCATCGGCCTGGGAGCGCCCCGCGGCGCGCTCGTCACCGGGGTCGAGCGTGAGCAGCCGGCCGAGA
>JAKJEY010000179.1 GCA_022705165.1 Pseudomonadota bacterium | reverse complement strand
CGCTCGGAGAGCAGGCGGTCGACCGGCAGTCGCCCGCCCTTGAACAGCCCGACGTAGCGCGGGATGTCGCGCAGCGGCACGCAGGAGCCGAGGTAGCTGCCCTTCAGCGTGCGCTCCTCTGCCGTCATCTGCACCACCGGCAACTGCAGGCGATGCCCCGGATTGGGCAGGCTGCAGGTCACCGTCGTGCCGCCGCGCCGCGTCAGTTGCCAGGCCAGTTCCAGCGCCGGCACGGCGCTCGCCGCCTCGATCGCGACGTCGACCCCGCCGGGAATCGCCGCTTTCAGCCGGGCGACAGTGTCCGGGTCGTCAGCGCGGAAAGCCCGCGTCGCACCCAGTGCCAGCGCCAGTTCCAGTTTCTCCGGCAGCACGTCGATCGCCACCACTTCGCGTGCACCGGCGGCCAGCGCGCCGAGTACTGCCGAGAGGCCGACGCCCCCGAGACCGACCACTGCAACAGTCTGCCCGAGGCGCACCTGCGCCGAATTGAGCGCGGCACCGACGCCGGTCAGCACCGCACAGCCGAAGACCGCCGCGACCTCCGGCGGCAGGTCCGGGCGCACCTTGACCAGCGAGCCGCGGTTCACCACCGCATACTCGGCGAAGCAGGAAACGCCGACCTGGTGATTGAGCACCTGGCCGTCCGGACGTGCCAGCACGCGATGGCCGCCGACCAGCGTACCGGCGCCGTTCGCGGCTGCACCCGGCTCGCACAGCGCCGGGCGGCCTTCCTGGCAGGGTCCGCAGTGACCACAGGAGGGCACGAAGACCAGGGCCACCGCGTCGCCGCGGGCGAGGTCGGTCACACCGGGGCCGCACGCATCGACGATGCCGGCGGCCTCGTGGCCGAGCACCATCGGCATCGGCCGCGGCCGGTCGCCGTTGATGATGGAAAGATCGGAGTGGCAGAGCCCGGCAGCAGTGATGCGCACGCGCACTTCACCGATGCCCGGGTCACCAAGATGGACGGTCTCGACGGAAACCGGGCGCGACTGCGCATAGGGGGCAGCCTGCTGCATGCGATCGAGTACGGCAGCGCGGATCTTCATCGTGTGTTCTCCCTTTCCATTCCTGATGTGGCCGGCCGCGCCTCAGCGCAGGAACTTGCCACCCCTGCCGATGATGGTCAGATCGACGAAGGTCGATCCGTTGTGGTTGCTCGACGAGTAATCCACCTGGAAGCCGCCGATGTCCGTGCGCGAGAGGGATTCCAGTGCCGTAACCAGGCGTTCGCGCGTCAGTTCGCGGCCGGCGCGCTTGAGCCCCTCGACCAGCACCCGCGCCGCGATGTAACCCTCGAGTTCGGTAAAGGAGAAGTCCTTCGCACCTGCTGCACGGGCCTGCGCCTGATACTCGCGCGTGACCGGCAGCGTGCCGCTCCAGGGAAAGGGCACGACCTGGGCGATGGCGACACCGACGCCCTCGTCGCCCAGCGCCGCCGCCAGCGGGCGACTGCCGACGAAGGAGACGTTGTGGAACTGGGCCGCACTGCCGGCCTTCTTCATGCCCTTCACGAAGGCCGCCACCGACGTGTAGGCACTGACCATGACGATGGCGTCCGGACGGGTGGCCGAGAGTGCCGCAACGGCTTTTGCGACGTCGACGGTGTTCCGCTCGACGGTCGCGGTGGCGGCAATCTTCAGGCCGCGCTTCGTCATCGCACGCTCGACACCGGCCAGCCCGGCCTTGCCGTAGGCGTCGTTCTGGTAGAAGACGGCGATCTGCTTGATACCGGTCGTGGTCAGCTGCTCGACGATCTTCTCGGTTTCGTCGAAGTAGGAGGCGCGCACGTTGAAGACATAGCGGTTGAACGGCTCGCGCAGGGCCTGTGCGCCGGTGAACGCGCCGACGAAGGGCACCTTCGCTTCGGTGAACAGCGGCTGCGCTGCGAGGCTGGTCGGCGTGCCGACATACCCGAAGAGGGCAAGGACCTTCTCCTCCTCGATCAGCTTGCGCGTATTGGCGGCGGCGCGTTCCGGCTCGTAGCCATCGTCGAGCGTCTGCAGCCGGATGCGGCGGCCGTGGATGCCGCCGCCGGCATTGACCTGGTCGAAATAGAGCAGCGCACCGGAGCGCATTTCGCTGCCCAGCTCCTTGGCGGGGCCGCTCAGGGCGGCGGATTGGCCGAGGACGATTTCCTTGTCGCTGACCCCGGGCTCGGCGTGGGCCGCCGCGGAAAGGAGCAGTGAAATTGCAGCTGCCAGCAGATGCTTGAGCGTCATCGGTCGCCTCCCTGTGGTTTCTTCGTACGCATGATTTCCGACGGATGCCAATTTACCCCGAATGATCGACAGTGCCTACGCATGCCCGAATAGTCCGCCTTGGTCGGCACGACTGACCTCAACTAGAATCGGGGCTCGATCAAGGATACTGCGCGATGACACCTTCCAGACTCGGACGCTACGACATCACCGGCACGCTCGGCCAGGGGGCCATGGGCATCGTCTATCGTGCGCACGATCCGCTGATCGAGCGCGTCGTCGCGATCAAGACCGTCGCCTGCGCTGGGCTGCCGGAGAAGGAGGCGGAGGAATTCGAGCAGCGCTTCTTCCGCGAGGCGAAATCGGCCGGCAAGCTCAATCACCCCAACATCGTCACCATTCACGACATCGGTCGCGATGGCGATCTGGCGTGGATCGCGATGGAGCTTCTCGACGGCCGCTCGCTGCGGGACATCCTCGATGCCGGTGCCGGCCTCTCGTGCGAACGCGCCATCGAGATCGCCGCTGCCGTCGCCGACGCCCTGGCCTTCGCGCATGCGGGCGGGATCGTGCATCGCGATGTCAAACCCGCGAACATCATGGTGCTGGCCAACGGCAGCGTGAAGATCGCCGATTTCGGCATCGCCCAGCTGCCCGGAGGTTCCCTGACGCTGGCAGGCTCGGTCCTCGGCTCGCCCAAGTACATGTCGCCCGAGCAGGTCATCGGCCACAAGGCGGATGGGCGCTCGGACATCTTCGCCCTCGGCACCGTGCTCTACGAAATGCTGACCGGGCAGCCGCCGTTTGCGGGCGACAACCTGCACGCGACGATGTACCAGGTCGTCCACAAGGCTGTGCCGGCTCCTTCCGAAGTCTGCGCCGGCCTGCCGCCGGCGATCGATGCGATCGTGGCCAGGGCCATGGCCAGGGAGCCGGCCGCGCGCTATCAGGACGCGGCCGAGATGGCCGCCGAACTGCGCAGGGTACTGGATACGACGGCCGCGACGCTGCCGGGCACGACGCTGGCACCGCCCCCCGTCACGGCCAACGCCGAAAAGGCGGCCCCCCGAAATCCGCTCCTGCGCGGCATCTTCATCGGCGGAGCAGTCGCCGTCGTGGCGACCGCCGCCTTCCTGCTGCTGCGGCCCGCAGCAGTGACGGCACCGGCACCGCAGGCCGCCAGCGACAGGCCCGTGCCGGCCAACGCCCCGCCGGCGGCCATTGTCACGGAGACCACGGGCAAGCCAGCCGGCCAGCCATCTGCTGCGACCAGCGGCAACGGGAAGCCGACGGCGCCCGCGAAAGCTGCTCCCGGAAACTGGCAGGCGGCGCTGCAATCGGCCATGAAGGCCTGTGAAGCCGAATCGGTATTCAGTCGCGTCGTCTGCATCGAGAAGGCACGCTGGAAGCACTGCCCGGGCCACTGGGGCGAGATTGCCGATTGCCCCTCGGCGGCCGCGGAGAAGCGCTGAGGCACTGAATTCAAGCGTCCTTTCTCTTGGATTATCAGCCGCTTGGCGTTAGAATTCGCGCTTCGCGCCGATTTGAACTTCAGCTTGCGGGCGCGTAACAAATACGGCTAAAGCGGGCATTCGTTACGGAACCCGTTCGCACCCGACGCTGAACGGGTTTTTTGCTTTTCAGAGGTATCGCCATGCAGCCCGACCGCACATCCGAAATTTCTGCACTGCTGAAACAGCGCATCCTCGTCCTCGACGGCGCCATGGGCACGATGATCCAGCGCCACGGGCTGACCGAGAAGGACTACCGCGGTGAGCGCTTCGCAGCGCACCCGCACGACCTCAAGGGCAACAACGACCTGCTGTTGCTGACGAAACCGGAGGTCATCAAGGGCATCCACGCCGAGTACCTTGCCGCCGGCGCCGACATCCTCGAGACGAACACCTTCAACGCGACGGCAATCTCGCA
>JAKJEY010000178.1 GCA_022705165.1 Pseudomonadota bacterium | reverse complement strand
GCTGCCCTTGCCGGTGATTGCCTTGACCGCCGGTGCCTTCGCCGAGGACAGGCAGCACTGCCTGGCCGCCGGAATGAGCGATTTCCTGCCCAAGCCCGTCGACTTCGTGGCCCTGCAGAACATGATGGCGCTGTGGTTGAGATTGAACGTCCCGGAGACGTTGTCGACGGCGCCCGCGGTGGCTCCGGTGGCTCCGGTGGCAATCGCAGGCCGCTTCGATGCGGCGAAGATGCTGGCGCGGATGAGCAACGATATGGGGCTCGCACGCTCGATCATCGAGATGGTGCAGCCCGACATCGAGGCTCGTCTGGTGGAACTGCACTCGGCGATGGTGTCTGCCGAGCGTGATGCGGCAATCCGGGCGGCTCACTCGATCAAGGGCATGGCGCTGGATATCGGTGCCGACGAATTCGGCCATCAGGCAAAGTCGATCGAACTTGCGCTGCGCGATGGCGGCAACTTCGATACGGCGGCGGTCGCGGCGCTGGACGCTGAGTACCGATACCTGAAACTGCAGCTTGTCGACTGGCTGGAACGTACGGCCTGAGCTACTGCGAGGGGCGCGCTTTCCGCCGCTCTCCGCACTAAAATGCGCATCTTTCCACTTCCTTGCCCCCGACCGGGCCGGCTGCCATGAAACCTGTCATCGAATCCATCCTCTTCAACGGTGTCGACGCACTGCGTCTGGTGGGGCCCGGTGGCGCCGAGGCGGTCGTCGCGTTGCAGGGGGCGCAGGTTCTGTCCTGGAAGACACCTGACGGCCGGGAGCGGCTTTACCTGTCGGAGCAGGCCGTCTTCGACGGGAGTGTGCCGATCCGCGGCGGCATTCCGGTTTGCTTCCCGCAGTTTGCCTCGCTGGGCCCGCTGCCCAGGCATGGTTTCGTACGCACGCGGCGCTGGACGGTCGCGACGCAGCGCTGCGGCGACGATTATGGGCTGGTGACGCTGGAGTCCGCCGACGATGAAGCGAGCCGTGCGCTGTGGCCGCATCCGTTTCGCCTCGAACTGACGCTGATGCTGGAAGCCGACCGCATCGACCTCGAACTCTGCGTGAGCAACCCCGGCGACGCGCCGCTGGCGTTCACCGGTGCCCTGCATTCCTACCTGCGCGTGACGCAGGTCGAGGATGTTTCGCTGGAAGGGCTGCGCGGCTATGACTACCGCGATGCCACGGCCGGTGATCGCATCGTGCGCGAGACGGGCACCGAACTGCTGGTCGAGGGCGAAACCGATCGCGCCTATTTCAATGCGAAGCGACCGCTGCTGCTGAAGGCCGCGAACCTCAGCCTGGGCATTGCGCAGGAGGGTTTCCCCGATGTGGTGGTATGGAATCCGTGGGTTGAAAGGTGTGCGGCGTTTGGCGACATGCTCGACAAGGACTGGCGACACATGCTGTGCGTCGAGGCTGCGGTGGCCAGGACGCCGGTGACGGTGGCGCCAGGCGAGGAGTGGTACGGCCGGCAGACGCTGGTCGCGGTGTGAGGAGGGGCGGGGTGGGATTCAGCGAAATTTTTGCAGAGGAGGCGCCGACGCGCGAGGCGGTCGATGCGCTCCGCGGTGCAGCCGTCGTCGAGTTCGGTGCGCCGTGGTGCGGCCATTGCATGGCGGCGCTGCCGCACGTGCAGGCGGCGTTTGCCGGTTTTCCGCAGGTGCGGCACCTGAAGATCGAGGATGGCCCGGGCAGGCGCTTGGGGCGCACGTTCGGGGTGAAGCTGTGGCCGACGCTGGTCTTCCTGCGCGATGGCGTCGAGGTGGCCCGGCTGGTGCGGCCCCTTGCGACCGGGCCGATCGCCGATGCGCTGGCGCAGATCGCGCGATGACGGCTGTCGATTATGCGCCGCTCGACGAAGCGGGAT
Source organism: Pseudomonadota bacterium (assembly GCA_022705165.1). Lineage (GTDB taxonomy): Bacteria > Pseudomonadota > Gammaproteobacteria > Burkholderiales > Rhodocyclaceae > Proximibacter. The sequence goes on along the minus strand of JAKJEY010000178.1, from coordinate 2,335 downwards.
TTTTCCTGCGCGCGATCTTCGATGTGGCGACGCTTCCTGCGGCCGTTCGCGACACGATTCCCGGCGCCGATCGTTTCCGGCAACTGATCCTCATCGGCCATGGCGGCCGGAGATTGTGGGAGGAGGTGAAGGCGGCCGGACTGCAGTCGGAGCATCCGATCGACGATTTCACGCAGGCCACGGTCAAGCGCTGGCTGGCCGGGCAACTGCCGGGCGTGGCCCATGAACTGATCTACCCCGGCGATGGCCCGGTTGGCCTGCAGGCGCTCGGGCGCCTGGCGGGGTGGCATCACGATTCACCCTTCCGCGTAGGCGTGAATGCCGAATGGGGTTCGTGGTTTGCCTATCGCGCGGTCGTGCTGGCAGATTCGAGTTTGCCGCTGACTCCCTCGATGACCGGCGATTCACCTTGCGCGTCGTGCCGCACGCAGCCCTGCGTGTCGGCATGTCCGGCCGAGGCATTGCAGGATCGCGACTTCTCGCTGCAGAAGTGCGTGGCTTACCGCAAACAGCCGGGTTCTCGTTGTCGCATCACTTGCGTCGCGCGCACCAGTTGCCCGGTGCGGCCCGAGCATCGCTATGACGACGCCCAGATCGCGCACAGCTATTCCCGGTCGATGGCGATGATCGAGAAGCTTTACTGAAGCTTTCTGCGCCACACCGGCGCGAGGCCGACGAGGCCGAGCAGCGGCCCCGGCAGCAGCAGCCACGCAATCGACAGCCCCCAGTCATCGACGAGGCGTGTCGCCAGCGCGATCGAACCCATGGTGATGGCGAAGCCGAGCGAGTTCTGGATGGCCAGCGCGCTGCCGACGATCTGCGGTGGGCAGGCCCTGGCGGACATCGCCGAGAACTGCGGCGAATCGGCGACGACGCTCATTCCCCACAGCAGCATCAACGCCAGCAGTAACGGGGCCGGCAAACCGCCGGCAAGCGGGAAGACGAGGCAGCACGCGGCCGAGGTGGCGAGCGCGATGGCGGCGATGCGGGCGCTGCCGATGCGTGACGTGAAGTGCCCGCCGAGCACGCAACCCAGTGCACCGATGCCGATGATGGCGAACGACAGCGCCGGGATGGAGAGGCCGAGCGCGGCGGCGAGCCCGCTCTTCGCGACCAGCATCGGCGTCAGCGTCCACATCGCGTAAAGCTCCCACTGGTGACCGAAGTAGCCGAGCGCCGAGGCGCGGTATTCGGGAATCTGGAAGGCGCGGAAAACGCCGCCGAGCGTGATCGCCGGCGCACCGTGGCCGCGCTTGAGGTGCGGTCCGTCGCCGAGGCGCAGGATCAGCAGGGCCGCGACGACGGCCAGTGACGAGGCGGCGAGGATCGGTGCTTGCCACGGCCACGCGGCACCGAGCGCGCGGATGCCCTGCGGCAGCGAAGTGCCGAGCGTCAGCATGCCGACCAGCCAGGCCAGCGCGGCACCAGCGCGTTCCGGTTCCCAGCTCACCACCAGCTTCATCCCGAGCGGGTAGACGCCGGCAAGCGAGAGGCCGACGGCGAAGCGCCACAGGATGCCGGCATCGATACCACTATCGATGCCGCCGGCAAGGAAGGCGAAGCCGGCATTGGCGAGCGCACCGAGCACGGCGCAGACGGCGAAGATGCGGCTGGCGGGAAAGCGGTCGGCAAGCCCGGTGACGGCGAAGGCGAGCGTGCCGAGGATGAAGCCGAGCTGGGTGGCGTTGGTCAGCGAACCGATGTCAGCGGGGCTGGCGCCCCATTGCCGCATCAGGTCATCGGCGGCGCTGTTGGCGGAGAACCAGAGCGAGGTGCCGAAGAGCTGGGCGATGACGATGATGGCGACCGGGAGGTGGCGCATCATCGTCTGCTCCCGATTACTTTGCAGGCTTGGCAGCCCACGAGTCCTTCAGCGTGACCGTGCGGTTGAATACCGGCGCGCCCGCCTTCGAGTCGACGCGGTCGGCAACGAAGTAGCCATGCCGCTCGAACTGGAAGCAGTCCTCGGCCTTCGCGTCCTTCAGCGAGGGCTCGAGCTGGGCGGTGATCAGCTGCTTCGAATTCGGGTTGATGTCGTCGAGGTAGTTTCGCTCGAGTTCCGGGGCATCACCTTCACGGCGAACAGCCGGTCGTAGAGGCGCACTTCGGCGGTATAGCCGTGGGCGACCGACACCCAGTGCAGGTTGCCCTTGATCTTGACGCTGTCGGCGCCCGGCGTGCCTGACTTGGTCTCCGGCAGGTATTCGCACAGCACGGCGGTGACCTTGCCCGAGGCATCCTTCTCGCAGCCGGTGCACTTCACGATGTAGCCGTATTTCAGTCGCGCCATGTTGCCGGGGTACAGACGGTGGAAGCCCTTGCTCGGCTCTTCCAT
>JAKJEY010000177.1 GCA_022705165.1 Pseudomonadota bacterium | reverse complement strand
GGCATCGTCAATGCCGGCATGGTCGGCATCTACGACGACCTGGACCCGGCGCTGCGCGAGAAGGTCGAGGATGTCGTTCTCAACCGCAATCCGGGCGCCGGCGAAGCACTGGTCGAGTTCGCGCAGACGGTGAAGGAGGGCAAGGCCAGGGACACCGGCCCCGACCTCACGTGGCGCGAACTGCCGGTCGAGGAGCGCCTGTCGCATGCACTGGTCAAGGGCATCACCGACTTCGTCGTCGCCGATACCGAGGAATGCCGCGCCGCACTGGCGGCTGCCGGCAAGCCGCCGCTGGCCGTGATCGAAGGCCCACTGATGAACGGCATGAACGTCGTCGGCGACCTCTTCGGCGCCGGCAAGATGTTCCTGCCGCAGGTGGTGAAATCGGCGCGCGTGATGAAGCAGGCCGTGGCCCACCTGATCCCGTTCATCGAGGAAGAGAAGCTGCGCACCGGTGCCGCGTCGAAGGGCAAGATCGTCGTCGCCACCGTCAAGGGCGACGTGCACGACATCGGCAAGAACATCGTCGGCGTGGTGCTCGGCTGCAATGGCTACGATGTCGTCGACCTCGGCGTCATGGTGCCCTGCGACAAGATCCTGCACGCTGCCAGGGAACACGGCGCGCAGGCGATCGGCCTCTCCGGCCTGATCACGCCATCGCTGGAAGAGATGAGCCACGTCGCGGCCGAGATGCAGCGCCAGGGCTTCGACGTGCCGCTGCTGATCGGCGGTGCGACGACCAGCCGCGCCCACACCGCGATCAAGATCGCACCGAACTACCAGTCGCCGGTGGTCTACGTGCCGGACGCCTCGCGTGCCGTGGGCGTCGTCACCAAGCTGCTGTCGATCGACCATGCCGAAGGCTTCAAGGCCGAGGTCGCCGCCGACTATGAGAAGGTGCGCGCCCAGCATGCGAACAAGAAGGGCGTGACACTCGTCTCGCTGGACGCTGCGCGTGCCAATGCGCTGCCGTTCTCCGGCACACCAGTTGCGCCAAAGAAAACCGGCGTCACCGTACTCAAGGACATCGATCTCGCAGCGCTCGCCGAGTACATCGACTGGGGCCCCTTCTTCCAGACCTGGGACCTCGCCGGCGCCTACCCGAAGATCCTCGACGACAAGACGGTCGGCGAGGCCGCACGCAACGTCTTCAAGGACGGGCAGGCCATGCTGAAACAGCTGATCGCCGAGAAGTGGATCTCGGCCAATGCCGTGTTCGGCCTGTGGCCGGCCAACAGCATCGGCGACGATGTCGAGCTGTATACCGACGAGTCGCGCAGCACGGTACTGGCGACGACGCACCACCTGCGTCAGCAGCACGAGCGCCCGAGCGGCAAGCCGCACTACTGCCTGGCCGATTTCGTCGCGCCAAAAGGAACTCCCGACTGGACCGGCGCCTTCGCCGTCACCGCCGGCCTCGGCATCGAGAAGAAGCTGGCCGAGTTCGAGGCAACGCACGACGACTACCGCGCCATCATGCTGAAGTCGCTCGCCGACCGCCTTGCCGAAGCCTGCGCCGAGTGGCTGCACGAACGCGTGCGCAAGGACTACTGGGGCTACGCCGCGAGCGAGACGCTCTCCAACGACCAGCTGATCCGCGAGGAATACCAGGGCATCCGCCCGGCGCCCGGCTACCCGGCCTGCCCGGATCACACCGAGAAGGGCACCATCTTCACGCTGCTCGACGCCCCGGCGAACGCCGGCATGGCCCTCACCGAGGCCTACGCGATGACGCCGGCCGCCGCGGTTTCCGGCTGGTATTTTGCCCACCCCGAAGCGCAGTACTTCGCCGTGCAGAAGATCGCTCGCGACCAGCTCGAGGACTGGGCAATGCGCAAGGGCATGAGCGTCGATGAGGCGGCGCGCTGGCTGGCGCCCATCCTCTGATTCGCTAGCGTTATACTGGCGGCATCCTTGTTCGAGGTGCCGCCGTGACCAGCACGCAGCCTTCGTCATCCGAGTCATCGGATACCGTCAGCGAACTCGCCCGTTTGCGGGCGGCACTTGCGCACGAACGCGAGTCGCGCTCGCGGCTGGAGCTTGCGCTGCAGGCATCGGGCGAAGGTTTCTGGGAGTGGCGGCCCGGGCCGGACAAGCTCTTCCTTTCGGCCGCCCTCGCAAATCGCCTCGGCCTGCCGAACGACGGGCGACTCTTTCCCGGCACCGAATACCTTTCTCGCATTCATCCAGACGATACAAGTGGCGTCCGCAACATGCTGGCGGATTTGCTGCGCAGCGATCACGCCAGTGAAACCGTCGAGCACCGTTTCCGCATCAAGGACGCGGACGGCACCTTTTTCTGGACCCGCGTGCGCGCCATCGCTGAAGCAGCAACCGATGGCGAGGTACGACGCATCGCCGGCATGCATGCCGACATCAGCGAGCTGAAGGAAGCGGAATCCACCGCACGCAGCATCGAACACCGCTACCGCAAGCTCTACGAAGCGGCGCCGGTCGCCCTGATCATGTGGAATCCGCGGGGCCACGTCATGGAGTGGAACCGCCAGGCTGAAAAGGTGTTTGGCTGGAGTGGTGCACAGGTGCATGGCAAACGCATGGCCGAGCAGCTGGTTGCGGAAGATCATCGGGAAATCTATGCCGAGATGGCGCGCCAGGCAGTCGCGGGCAATCAGGTCATCGAGGCTGTCACCGACTGCCGCACCCGCGATGGCGAAAGCATCCGCTGTCGCTGGTGGAGCCTGGCCCTGCGCGAGGAAGGCACGCTCGTCGGCCTGATGACCCTGGCGCTCGACATCACCGAGCAGCACCACACGGAGCAGCAACTCGAGCTCTACCGCAACGATCTCGAACAGCGGGTCGAACAGCGGACTGCGGAGCTTGCCACGGCGCAGGAGGCGCTGGCACAGATCATCGACCGCAGCCCGGTCCCGACTTTCGTACTCGACGCCAATCATTGCGTCACGCACTGGAACCAGGCCTGCGAAAAGATTCTCGGCAAGCCGGCGAGCTGGATGATCGGTACGGCCAACCAGTGGCAGGCCTTCTATCCGGAGCCCCGGCCGGTGCTCGCCGATCTGGTCATGTTCAATGACCATCTCACCATCGATTCCCTCTACAGCAGCAAGGTCCGGCCATCTCCGGTCGTGCCGGATGCCTTCGAATCCGAGGATTTCTTTCCCGTGCTCGATCGCTGGCTGTTCTTCAACGCATCGGCGATCCGCGATGCGGAAGGCCGGGTCGTGGGGGCCATCGAGACACTGCAGGATGTCTCGGCGCGCAAGCAGGCCGAGATCGCCCTGCAGGAAGCCAAGGCGGAAGCGGAGGCAGCCGCCCGCGTCAAGGCCGAATTCCTGGCCAACATGAGCCACGAGATCCGGACACCGCTGAACGCGATCATCGGCTTCGCGCACCTGCTGCAGAAGAGCGAACTTTCGGCCCGGCAGGCCGAGCATGTGAAGCGCCTGCGCGCCTCGGGCGACATGCTGCTGCAGCTGATCAACGACATCCTCGATTTCTCGAAGATCGAAGCCGGGCGCATGCCCATCGAAAAGGCGCCGTTCGTGCTCGACGCCGTCCTCGACAACCTCTCCGGCATGGTCGCCGCGCGGGCCCGCGAGAAGGGACTGGAACTCCATTTCGTGCTCGAGAGCGACGTGCCCCAGCATCTCGTCGGCGATTCGCTGCGCCTGACGCAGGTGCTGGTCAACCTGCTCAGCAATGCGATCAAGTTCACCGAGACGGGGCAGATTCTGGTCTTCTTTTCGGTGGCAACGCGCACGGACGCAAACGTGCGCCTCGAAATCGCCGTCCAGGACACCGGGATCGGCATCTCGCCGGAACAGCAGGGGCGCCTCTTCCGCGCCTTTGCCCAGGCCGACAGCTCGATGACGCGCAAGTATGGCGGCACAGGGCTCGGCCTGACGATCTGCGAGAAGCTCGTCGTGCTGATGGGCGGCAGGATTTCGCTCGCCAGCGAACCGGGTGTCGGCAGCACGTTCCTGTTCGATGTTCCGCTCGGCATCGGACAGGCGCCGGTCGGGACGGATCCCTGCCGGACGGGACAACGCGTCCTCGTCGTCGACGACAACGCGATTGCACGTACCGTCAATTCGAGGCTGCTGGAAAAGCTCGGTTATCGCGTCGACCTCGCCGACAGCGGGGCAGCCGCGCTGGCGCAGGTCACGGCGGCCGGGGATGATCCCTACAGCCTTATCTTCCTCGACTGGAACATGCCTGGCATGAACGGCGTCGAAGTGGCGCGCCGGCTGCGCACCGGCACCGTGCCGTC
>JAKJEY010000176.1 GCA_022705165.1 Pseudomonadota bacterium | reverse complement strand
CGTCGCTCATCGCCGTTCGCCCCGCATCCTTACCCCCCGCGGCGAACCCAGCGGCGCGCGCGCTCGATGTCCATGAAGACTGCTGCCGAATCCTTGCCCTGCGTCACTGCCCTCGCCTGCGCGATAAGGAGCAGCTTGGCCGTGGCGTAGGCGTCGGATACGGCGTTGTGACGCAGGATGTTCTCGATGTCGAAGCGCTGCAACCACTCGTCGAGCACCACCTGACCATCGATCAGCTCGCGAAAGAGTTCAGGCATCACCCAGGCCAGGTCGATCCACGGCAGGTCGAGGTCCTTCCCCAGAAATTCCCGCAGGGCGCGACCGATCATCGCCCGGTCGAACTCGGCGTGATAGGCGACCAGCGGCGCCCGGCCGACGTAATCGAGAAAGGCCAGCAAGGCATCCGCCGGCTCGACCCCCTCGCGCTGCGCGCTGCCACCGATGCCGTGAATCAGGATGTTCTCGTGGGAACTGACTTCATCCTGACGCAGCACGACTTCGAAGGCATCGTTCGCATCGATCACGCCCTCGCACACGGCGACGGCACCGATCGAAATCAGGCTGTCGCGGACCATGTTGAGGCCGCTGGATTCGACGTCCACCACGATATAGCGCGTGCGGAAGTGCGAGCGCGACATATCCTCGGCGGGGCGCTTCTGCCAGGCCGCGAGCGCCTCCTCCTGCGCTGCCGTCAGCGGTACGGCAGACGATGCCTTGCCGAACAGATCCTTCAGCCATTTCATTTCGATCGCTCCCGGCTCAGGTCTGGTAGTCCAGCTTGAGCCGCTGCTGCAGCTTGCGCGACTGACGGAAGGATTCCTTCAGGATGCGGCGATCGAGTTCGTTGAGCTGATCCGGGTTAACGAAGTTGTCGCCCGGTCGGCCGTGCTCCTCTTCGAAATGCTGGTGGCGCAGGCGCAGCAGCTGGATGTAGTTGAACCCCTCGACGATCGCGGCAGCCTCTTCCGCCGCCACACCCATGCGCTGGCTGGACAGCTTGATGCGCTGAACGGTATTGGTGTTGTGCACGCCAGTGGCCAACGCAAAGATGCGGGCGGCGTCGATGAAGAGGCGGGCGCCGTAGGTCTTGAGGTCGACGCATCCCGGATGCTCGGCGTTGAGGTCGGTAATGAAGTCGCGGATCTTGCCCAGCGGCGGCTGCACCGACAGCGCGTTGGCAGCCATCATGCGCAGGAACAGCGGGTTGCTCTTGGCCATGCGCAACAGCGATACACGCAGCCGGTCGGCAAGGTGCGTAGCGCCATACAGCGCACGGAAATCGAAGAAGATCGATGCGTTGAGCAGTGCCTGCGGTTCCGGCACGCGGATCCAGTGATCGAACTTCTCCTCCCACGCTTCCAGCGTCAGGCACAGCTCGGGATTGCTGGCCATGATGTTGCCCTTGCAGAACGGGAAGCCGACGGCATCAAGATCGCGATTCACGTCCTGCGCGAACTCAAGCAGACGCAGCTCCAGTTCCTCGCGGTTCTGGATGTCGGTGCAGGTATAGATGATCCCGTTGTCCTGGTCGGTACTGAAGGTCTGTTCGTCGCGCCCCTCGGAGCCGAAAGCAAGCCATGCCCATTCGATGCCGTAGAGATCGTGTTTTGCCAGATTGATCTGCAGCACACGTCTCGTCACCGTGTCGTTCAGTGCCGAGATGAACTGCGTCAGCTGCTCGGCCCCAACGCCCTGGGCCAGCATGTTCAGCGCCAGCTGCCGGACATCGGTGCCGGCCTGCTTGAGCACGTCGATATCCTGGGCGCCTTCGATCGACTGGCGAATCTGACGCAGGCCGACCCGCTGCAGCGTGAACAGATCGCGCTCGGAAACCACGCCCTTCAGTGTCCCCGCCTCGTCGGTCACCAGTACGTGGCGCACGCTATGCATCGCCATCGCCAGCGCAGCGTCGTAAACGTGCGCATGTTCAGAGAGCGCATGCGGCCGCGACGACATCACGTCGGCGATCGGCCGGTCGAGCGAAATCCCGGGCAGCAGGATCCGCTTCAGGGCGTCCGACTGCGTGAAGATGCCGACCGGCTGCGCTTCTGCATCGACGACGACCATCGAGCCGATGTGACCGGCGACCATCGTCTCGATCACCTGCCGGATCGGCGTTTCGGGCGTGGCCGTGACCGGCGCCTTGGAGAGGATTGCCGACAGCGGCGAACTCATCGACTGCTGCTCGGCAGCGCGCTGCGCGAACTGCACCTGCAGCTGTCGGCGCGACTGGTTGAGCAGTGTCGCGATGTACTGCGTGCAGAACTGGTTGAACGGCTGGCTCATCTGCATCAGCTGCACGAAATCGTCGGCAGCCAGTTGATAGCAGAAGGTGTCCTCGATCGCGATGTAGGCGTTGGTCGAGGCGCGCCGCGCCATCACCGAACCGATCGGAAAACATTCGCCGGAACCCAGGGTCAGGGATGAATATTCGGTGACGTTGATCTCACCGGATTGTCGCGCCAGCACCTTGCCGCGCTGGATGATGTAGAAGGTGCTCACCGGCCCCATGTCGGGGGTCACGATGTGGCTGTCTTTGGGGAAGTAGCCGAGTTTTGCCCGCTCCGAGAGGAAGGCGAGCGCCTTCTGGTCCATGCGATCGAACGGCGAGTGCCGGCGCAGCATGTCCGCAGTCGCGTCGACCAGCATCCTGGTCGCTCCGCCACCGATACCCGAACCTGCGTTGTCCGAAGGTTTGCTCGCTGTCATGCTTCCCCCAAAGAAAAAGGCCGACGCTATCGGCGCCGGCCTGAAACAATGAAGCGGTCTCTCCTCCGCATCATCCCTTGCTTGACGCATCCGCCGACATTGTATGCCAGCGGCCGCGCCGATGCTTCCTTACTACCGTTTCAGCATGATCGATGCCGACAGCGTGTGCTGCCGGCATCACTCCGCTATCAGCTCGCAGAAGACTTGAGCTGCTCCAGGATCGCCGGGTTTTCCAGCGTCGAGGTGTCCTGCGTGACTTCCTCGCCCTTGGCGAGCGAGCGCAGCAGGCGGCGCATGATCTTGCCGGAACGCGTCTTCGGCAGGTTGTCGCCGAAGCGGATGTCCTTCGGCTTGGCGATCGGACCGATCTCCTTGCCGACGTGATCCTGCAGTTCCTTGACCAGCTTCTTCGCTTCGTCACCGGTCGGGCGGGCACACTTCAGCACGACGAAGGCGCAGATGGCTTCGCCGGTCAGGTCGTCCGGGCGGCCGACGACGGCAGCTTCGGCAACGATCGGGTGCGAGACCAGCGCCGATTCGATTTCCATCGTGCCCATGCGGTGGCCCGAAACGTTCAGCACGTCATCGATACGGCCGGTGATCGTGAAGTAGCCATTCTGTGCATCGCGGATGGCACCGTCACCGGCGAGGTAGAGCTTGCCGTTGAAGTCTTCCGGGTAGTACGACTTCTTGAAGCGGTCCGGATCGCCCCAGATGGTGCGGATCATCGACGGCCACGGCTTCTTGCAGACCAGGATGCCGCCCTTGCCCCACGGCAGTTCGGTGCCGGTCTCATCGACCACGGCGAACTGGATGCCCGGGAACGGCAGCGTGCAGGAACCCGGCACCAGCGGCGTCGCGCCCGGCATCGGAGTGATCATGTGACCACCAGTCTCGGTCTGCCAGAAGGTATCGACGATCGGGCAGCGGCCGCCACCGACGTTGTCGTAGTACCACTGCCAGGCGGCCGGGTTGATCGGCTCGCCCACCGAGCCCATCAGGCGCAGCGAGGTCAGGTTGTAGCTCTTCGGATGGATGGCGGCGTTGGCATCGGCAGCCTTGATCAGCGAACGGATCGCGGTCGGCGCGGTGTAGAAGATCGAGACCTTGTGATCCTGGATCATCTTCCAGAAGCGGCCGGCGTCCGGATAGGTCGGCACGCCTTCGAAGACGACTTCCGTGCCACCGCAGGCGAGCGGGCCGTACGTTACGTAGGTGTGGCCAGTGACCCAGCCGATGTCAGCGGTACACCAGAAGACGTCGTTGGCCTTCAGGTCGAAGGTCCACTTCATCGTCAGGATGGCGTGCAGCAGGTAACCGCCGGTCGAGTGCTGGACGCCCTTCGGCTTGCCCGTCGAACCCGAGGTGTAAAGGAGGAAGAGCGGATGCTCGGCTTCGACCCACTCCGGCTCGCAGGTTTCCGACTGGCCGGGGACGACGTCGTCCCACCAGATGTCGCGACCTTCGGTCCACGTGACATCGGTGCCGGTGCGCTTGACGACGAGCACCTTCTCGACGGTGTTGTCCGCGTGCTCGAGAGCCTCGTCGACAGCTGCCTTGAGGGG
>JAKJEY010000175.1 GCA_022705165.1 Pseudomonadota bacterium | reverse complement strand
CCGCCTGCACCTGCTGGAAAGCGGTCGCAGCGTTGATTACCGGCAAGTTTCCGCCGAGGAACTGGCAACACAGGAAGCCGGTACCTACGACGTCGTGACCTGCATGGAAATGCTCGAACATGTGCCCAACCCGGCCAGCACCATCGCGTCCTGCGCGGCACTGGCAAAGCCCGGCGGGCACGTATTCTTCTCGACGATCAGCCGCAACCCGAAGGCTTACCTGTTTGCCGTCATTGGCGCCGAGTACATCCTGCAACTGCTGCCGAAGGGTACGCACGACTATGCCAAATTCATCAAACCTTCGGAACTGTCGCGTTGGGCGAAATCCGTCGGTCTTGAGGTCGATGAAATCATCGGCATGAGCTACAACCCGCTGACCAAAGCCTACTCGCTGGGTCGCGACACCGACGTCAACTATCTCGTTCATACCATCCGAAATGCCTGACCAGCAGGTACGAGGACGCCCACAGGGGGTCCTCTTCGACCTGGACGGCACCTTTGCCGATACCGCACCCGACCTGGGCGCGGCACTCAATAAGCTCCTGGGTGAGGACGGACGCCCGGCACTTCCGCTGGCAACCCTGCGCCCGTATGTTTCCCAGGGCGGACGCGGCATGCTGCGTATCGGTTTCGACATGCGGCCGGAACATCCGGACTACCGCAGCCACTACGATCGCTTCCTGACCCACTACCAGCGGGCAATCTGCGCCGACACCTGCCTATTCGACGGCATCGCAGCGCTGGTCGATGCGCTGGAAGAACGCAACATCCCCTGGGGCATCGTCACCAACAAGTCGCAGCGCTTTACCCTCCCGCTGATGGAGGCCCTCGGTTACGCACGCCGCGCCGCATGCATCGTCAGTGGCGACTCTTCGCCGCGCGCCAAGCCTCACGTCAGCCCGATGCTGCTCGCCTGCGCCCTCGCCGGCATCACGCCGGAAGCGTGCATCTTCGTCGGGGATGACATCCGCGACATCACTGCCGGGCGGGCAGCCCGCATGACCACCGTCGCCGCCCTCTATGGCTACCTTGGCGACAGTGGACCGGTGAACGATTGGGGTGCGGATCACCATGCCGCCCACCCCGACGACATCGCACGCTTCGTCCTTCCTTGAATTCCTCGCCCCCCGCCCCCATAATGTCGGCACGGTCGTAATTCCGGCAAACCGGAAGCATTCTGGACGGCGGTTCGATTCCGCCCACCTCCACCACAGGGGGGGTGATCTGGTCTCGACAGGGTGAAAGAAGGCGCGCAGGCGGCCCGAAAGGCGACGGACGTAATCCGCGCAAATCCACAAACGCCAACGATGAGCGTTTCGCAATGGCCGCTTAAGGCCTGCTGAGGACATAGCCGTCCGATAAACAGAATGGCTATCGGCGGGGGCTTCGGCCCCCGTCGTCATTTCCGCCCCCTCTTCGTTCGATTCCGGCCACATATCCGCCACTTGTCGCGACCACTCGCGCCACGTGGTGGCAGCAGTAGTATGCTGTACATATACATGTTCGGATAACGCCGCATCATGAGCCTGATCACTTGGAACGACTACTTCGTTACCGGCATAGACATCATCGATGAACAGCACCGCTGGCTGATCGGCCTGATCAACGAGGCGGCGCCGGTACTGGTGCAGCCCTACGCCGTGTCGCACGAAACAGCCGATCGCCTGCTCGATCAGCTGACTGAATACGCGGTCTTCCATTTCCAGACCGAAGCGCGCCTGATGGCCGACAACGGCATCGACAAGCGCCACAGCGAACACCATCTCGCCTCACATGCCGACTTCGCCGCCCACGTGGGGGAAATGCGCGAGCGCTACGAGCGAACCGGGGACATCTCAGGCGGCGAGCTGCTGACCTTCCTTGCCAACTGGCTCGTGTTCCACATCCTGAGTGACGATCAGGTGCTCGGCAGCCAGCTTGTGGCCATCCGCAAGGGCACGGCGCCCGGCGAAGCCTTCGAACGGGCGGAAGGCAAGGAGTCGGATCCGGCGCTGCAGGCCAAGACGCAGGCACTCATCGACCTCTACCAGCTGATCAACCTGCAGTACAGCAACCTCCAGTCGGTCTATCAGGAACTCGACGAGCACAAGCATCACCTCGAGGAAATGGTTGCCCAACGGACCGCGCAGCTCGCGCAGGCTCGTGATCTTGCCGAGGCTGCCAGCCGGGCCAAGAGCGCCTTTCTCGCCAACATGAGCCATGAATTCCGGACGCCGATGAATGCCATTGCAGGCATGAGCTGGTCGCTGCAGCAGGAAGTCCATGATCCGGCGCAGCGCGAGAAGCTGCAGATCATTGCGCGAGCTTCGCAGCGCCTGCAGGAGATGCTGGCCGAAGTACTGGACATGGTGAAGCTGGAATCCGAACAGCTAAACCTCGAACCCATCGACTTCAGCCTTGCCACCCTGCTCGCGCACGCCAGCAAGGAGGCCGCCGCTAGTGCCGAATCGAAAGCACTCGGCTTCACCACCGAAATCCCGCCGGACCTCCCCGACATGCTGCACGGGGACGCACGCAGGATCGGCCAGATGCTTGGCCACCTGCTCTCCAATGCCATCAAGTTCACCGACCACGGTCACGTCGTGCTGCGGGTCAGCGCAATAACCGGAGAAGATCCGCCGCTGCAACTCGCCTTCAGCGTCGCCGACACCGGCCCTGGCATTCCTGCAGACAAGCAGCCCCGGCTGTTCCAACTGTTCGAGCAGGCCGACAGTTCGACGAAACGCAGCCATGGCGGCGCCGGCCTCGGACTCGCACTCTGCAAACGCCTGGCCCGGCTCATGGGTGGCGACATTGCCGTTGCCAGCACGCCCGGCGAGGGCAGCGTCTTCACCCTGACCATCCCGCTAAAGCTAGCGCACGTACAACATCCTCCGGCCGCCAGTACCCCCGACGACGCTCCCCACGGCAGCGATCATCAGGACATCGACTGGGATGAGGTCGCAAGCACCCTGAATCGCCTGCGCCCGTTGGTTGCAGAAGATGACATCAGGGCGCTGAGCCTATGGGGTGAGGCTGCCGGCCGCGTCACCGAGGCCCTCGGTGCCCAGGCCGCACAGATCGGGCACGAACTTGACACCTACAATTTCGAGGGCGCGCTGGCGTTGATCGACAGCGCGATCGCTGCGCTACCTGAACAGACCAACTGAACGCACGGGTTCGCGATTCTTGAACGGGATTGCGGGCGGCACATTAGCGCCCTCATCCCCGGTCCGTCATTGAGCGACGGGCTCTACCATTTTCGCCTGCACGACCCGGTTGCGCCCGCCTGACTTGGCTTCATACAGGGCCACATCCGCCGCCCGTGTCCAACCATCGACGTCCTGTCGCGCCTGGTACTGGCTGACGCCGATACTGACCGTCACCGCCTGCTCGGGGAGGATCGTGGCAGCCGCCACGCTCTGCCGGATGTCCTCCGCGACACGGGTCGCTCCCTCGAGGTCGGCGCCTTCAAGCAGCACAAGGAACTCCTCGCCACCCCAGCGAAAGAGTCGGTCGCTTCGCCGCATTCGCGAGGCCACGATATCGACCACGCGCTTGAGCACAAGGTCACCGTGGTCATGCCCGAATCGATCATTGACGCGCTTGAAATGGTCGATGTCGATCATCAGTATGCAGGCGACAAGCGGCTGGCGCTCGGCGCGCGCCACCAGCGCATCCAGCACCTTTTCCATGAAGCGCCGGTTGTAGGCACCGGTGAGTGGGTCGGTCAGCGCCTGGTTTTCGAGCTTGCGATGCAGATCGGCGATCACATTGAGCACGATGTTGATCATGATGATCGTCAGCAGCAGCGTCGCAAACAGCCGCAAGGCCAAGGGCACATCGATCATTGCCGCAGCCAGGGATGCCACGTAGCCGAGGATGGCAATGCTGCTGAACAGCGCAATCCGACGCGTGAGGACGAAGTAGGCATAGACGACGACCGGATAGGCCCAGAGGATGCCGGGCACACCCTGCACCACGACGGACATGGTGATGCCGGCAACGAAGGGCAGCAGCAGCCAGGCCGACGGAATCGGCGGCGAGCGGCGCTGCGCGACCGCCCGTACATTGACGTAGGTCAGGAGCATGATCGTGAACAGCGCCAATGCGACGCCCCAGCGCTCCTGAATCAGGTGATTGACTGTAAACGGCGCCAGCAGGGCAATGGCCACCGCCCCCATCGCGAGCAGTATCCGTGCGCGGTAAGGGGCGAGCGAATCGTGATCGACCAGTCGCATCTGGTCGCGCAACCACTCGCCAAAACTTCTGCCGAAATTCGTATCCATCGTCCCTGCTCCGGCGGTCGCGATGGTGTTCGGGCGACATTACCGCCCGGAAACCTGCGAACCGCCATG
>JAKJEY010000174.1 GCA_022705165.1 Pseudomonadota bacterium | reverse complement strand
GTTTTTTGTGATCTCGATGCGGCCGGTGTACGGGCGATGTGGGCGATGCTGTGCTCACGCGCGACCGATCTTACGGTCGAAACCAGCGGCGTCGAGGCCGACGAGAAGCGCGGAAAAGCGCGCTGGATTGCGACCTATACCTTCAGCAAGACGGGGCGCCGGGTGCGCAACGTGATCGATGCCGAGTTCGAATTCCGCGACGGCTTGATCGTTCGCCATACCGACACTTTCGACCTGTGGCGCTGGGCCGGCATGGCGCTGGGCGCCAAGGGCACGCTGCTCGGCTGGACGCCGCTGGTGCAGAACGCGATCCGCAAGGAAGCGATGCGCGGGCTGGACGCTTTCCGGCGCAAGCAGGCGGGGATTTCTGTCAGTTAAAACCTCTGGATTCCGGCTTTCGCCGGAATGACGGAAGCCAGCACATACCGCGCTAGTTGCTTGCCGCAATGTAGCCGAGTACGACGCCCTCGTGCTGCAGCACCTTCAGCACGTCCATTCCGAATTCGCGGAACACCGCGCGATCCGCATAGCCGAGCTCGTTCGCCAGCTGCGCCAGCACGTCATCCGAGGGCCTGCCGCCGCTCTGCAGCAAAGCAATCAGCCGGGCCGTCACGGTATTGAGTTGCATGAAGCGCACCTTTTCCGCGGCATCGCGATAGACCAGCAGTTGCACCGGCACCGCCTTGCGTGGCCGGTAGGCCGGGCCGATGCGCTGCACCGGCCAGTCGTAGGCGAGCAGCAGCATGGCGGGGTTGAGGACGGGAATACCCTCCTTCATCGGCACGCCCGCATCGACCTGCAGGTCTGCCGCCGCGACCGGCATCGTATCCACCGCCAGTTCGGCCCATTCGTAGTGCAGCAGCGACGCGAGCCAGGCCGGGTAACCGGCCGGTGCGGCGCTTTGGAACCAGCCCAGGAATTCGAGCGGGATTTCGCGGAAGTACGGTGTCTCGCCGAGATGCGTGGCGATGAAGCGCTTCACCAGCCGCGACCAGCGCTTTTCGCCGAGTGTCTGCCGCGCGACCGGGAAGCAGGTGTCGAGGAAGCCGGTGATGTTGTTGTGTACCAACTCGGCATAGACCGCCATGCGCCGTGCCGGCGTGCCGCCCGGCCGAGGACTCTTCCGTGGCGTCCGCAGGTGGGCGCCGAAGCTGCGCTGGAAATCGGCGAGGCTCGATGCGTGTTCAGGCATGGGCCACCTCCCGTCTCGGCGCTGCAAGCTGTGCCAGCGTGTTGCCGATGCGGGCCACTTCCCCGACCAGTTCCGCCAGTGGCGGAATGTTGAAATCGCGTTCGAGGCAGGTCGGCTGCGGGCCGGTCAGTTGGCAGACCTGCTCGAACAGCGCCCACACCGGGTCGATCACTTCGGCGCCGTGGGTGTCGATGATGAGCCCGTCCGGCTCGACGTAGTGGCCGGCCATGTGCATGTACACCACGCGCTCCAGCGGCAGCTCGCGGATGAAGGCGAGTGCATCGAAGCCGTGGTTGCAGCTGTTCACATAGACGTTGTTCACGTCGAGGTGCAGGTCGCAGCCGGCCTCTTCCAGCACGGCGCGGATGAAGCCGGCCTCGCTGAGTTCGGCACCCGGTGGCGCGACGTAGTACGAGGCGTTCTCGATCGCGATGCGCTGGCCGAGCATGTCCTGCACCTGCCGGATGCGTGCCGCCGTGTGGCGCACCGCCTCGGCAGTACAGGGGATGGGAAAGAGGTCGTAGAGCATGCCGTCGTCGCCACACCACGAGAGATGCTCGGTATAGAGGCCGATGCCATGCTCGCGCATGAAATCGCCCACCGACGACACCAGTTCGGTATCGATCGGCTTCAGGCCGCCGAGGTTGAGCGAAAGCCCGTGGCAGACGAAGGGCATGCGCTCGGTGAAGGCGCGCAGCTGCTTCGCCGAGCGACCACCCATGCGCAGCCAGTTTTCCGGCGCCAGCTCGAAGAAGCGGATCGCTTCCGGCACACCGGATTCGAGTTCGGGGATCAGTTCGCGCCGGAAACCGAGGCCGGCGCCGTGCAAGGCGTTTCGGGGCATGAGAAGTCTCCGCCGGAGCACTGGCCGCGACGCACCGGGCGCGCGGCCAGCCCGCCGGTCAATTTACTTCTTGGCGCCGCAGGAACCGTCCTTCTTCTTGTCGGCACCGCAAGAGGCTTCCTTCTTCTTGTCCGCCCCGCACTTGGCTTCGCCGCACTTGCCATCCTTCTTCTTGTCGGCCTTCTTCTCGGCGCCGCACTTGGCCTCGCCGCATTTGCCGTCCTTGGCCTTGGTGTCGGCCTGGGCCAGCTGGTAGCCGGCCTCGAGCTTGCCGATCTGGAAGGGGTTGTCGGCGGCCGAGGCGAGCGGCGAGAGGGCGACGGAAGCGGCGGCGAAGGCGCCGAGGACGATCTGTTTTTTCATGATGGAACTCCTGTCTCTGTTTGGGTTGAGGTTCGTCGTCGGGTATCCACCGGCCCGGAACTACCGGCCCGGCAAACGCCGCACGGCCTCGCGCAGGAACTGCATCTGCGCTTCGAACCGGCGGCAGGCGCCGCACATCATCAGATGCACCCGCACTGCGATTCGTTCCATGAGCGGAAGCTTGCGGTCCTGCCCTTCAATCACCAGACGGTGAACTTCCTTGCAGGTTTTCATTCGCTTCCCACTCCTTGGGCAAACCACTTCAGTTGCAGGCACTCCCGAAGGCGCATTCGCGCCCTGTACAGCACCACCCAGCAATTAGACGAACTCATCGCCAGTTCCTTACAGATTTCTTCGGTTTCCATTTCCAGCACCTCGCGCATCAGGAAAACACGCGACAGATTTTCAGGCAGGGCCTTCATGCACAACTCCAGCACCTCGAAGAAACGGCCCTGTTCGAAGCTCTTCGCCGGGTCGCCCCAGTCGGCCGGTTTGTCGGCCCAGTGGCCATCAGGCTCGAAGAGGCCGTCGAAATCCTCGGCCTCGTTGTCGCTCACCTCGGGCAGCGGCGCCTCGCGGCTACGCTGGCGGATGCGGTCGACGATCTTGTTCCTGAGGATGGAAACCACCCAGGTCTTCAACTGCGAGCGGCCGGAAAAGCGCTCGCGGCCTTCCAGGGCGGCAAGCAGCGTGTCCTGCACCGCATCCTCGGCCGACTGCTCGTCGCGCAGTTGCAGCACGGCGAAGCGCATCAGGGTGGGACGGAGGCGGTTCAGTTCGGCCTGAAATTCGGCTTCGGTCATGGGCGTTTCGTGGACTTGAAATGGGACAAGCCTACCCTATCTAGGTTGCAGGACAAGCAGTGCCTTCCGTAACCCACCTTTCAGGAGAACCGTATGAGCAATCTGACCCGCCTCGACCCGTTCGACGACCTGTTCCGTGGCTTCTTCGTGCGCCCCGTCGAAATGGGCAACAGTACGCCCTCGCAGGCGCCCAGCATCAGGATGGACGTCAGGGAGAACCCGGACACCTTCCAGGTGCACGCCGAACTGCCGGGCGTGAAGAAGGAAGACATCCACGTCACCATCGACGGCAACCTCGTTTCGATCAGCGCCGAGGTCAAGCAGGAGAAGGAAGTGAAGGACGGCGAGCGCGTGCTGCGTTCCGAGCGCTACTTCGGCAAGGTTTCCCGCTCCTTCCAGCTGGCGCAGGACATCGACGACGGCAAGGCAGTCGCCAGATTCAACGACGGCGTGCTCGAACTGACGCTGCCCAAGCGTGCTGCCACGGCCAGCAAGCGGCTGGCGATCGACTGACGCCGCGCCCCCCCGGACCCGATCTCTCCTCCCCTGCAGCAAAGGACGCCGGTGCGCTTTCGTACCGGCGCTCCCGTCTCCCCGGCCGGGATGACAAATGCGCGGCAGGCGGTATCATGGGCGGCATGACAACAGGGGAGACCGCACCATGACCGCGTTCCGCCACACCGCCCTGATCGCCGCGCTTGGCCTCTGCCTCGCCGTCGCGCCGGGCATCAGCGCCGCCAAGGGCGGCAGCAAGTCCTCGTCGAAATCTTCGGGCAGCACCTCCAGCACCGCGAAGAAGACGGATGCCGACGAGAAGAAGAGCAGCAGCGGCGGCATCTCGATCAATACCGGCAGTTCCTCGTCATCGGCGAGCTCCTCCTCGGGGGCCGCGGTAGGCGTTGCCGCCGGTGCAGCCATGGCGGCGCCGAAGAAGGCGGCCACCTCGCCGGAAGAGCAGAAGCGGCAGGAAGAGGAAGCTGCGGCCAAGAAGAAGATGGCCGACGAAGCCATGGCCAAGCAGCGCGAAGAGGAAAAGGTGCTGGCCGAAAAGGCGGCAGTCGAGGAGGAAGATCGCCGCGCCAAGGAAGAAGCGGCCGAAAAACGCCGCCTCGCCCAGCAGGAAGCCGAGGAAAAGCGCCGCGAGCGCGAG
>JAKJEY010000173.1 GCA_022705165.1 Pseudomonadota bacterium | reverse complement strand
TCCCCGCTGCAGGTCAACGAGATCCGCGGCTTCTGTTTCCAGTTGATGCAGATCGGGGATCTGCTGCCCTGGCAACGCCTCGTGCTGGTGGGTCACCTCTGCCACCAGCTGGACCTGCTGATCGGGAAAAGGGCGTCACTCGATATCGACGCATTTCTGGGTGATTTCGTGCAGCAGGTTGAAAGCGGATCGATGCTGGAAAAACTCGCCAGTTCGACCGGCAGTTTCGGTCAGCAGGCACCGCTCTTCTTCAAGCTCTGGCAGGGACAGGCCGAGCGAAAGAACTCCAGCGTCCAGGAACTGATCCAGAAAGCCGTCGCCACTGGCCTGGGTGTCGATTCGATCAGGACCGAACAGCCCGATTGGGGCGTGGTGATCCGGCACTATGGCGCGGGGCTGACGCGGCTGGACGATGCGCTCGGGCATGCGCCGTCGCTGCTCGACAACTGGCTCCGCAACGAAATGTTCCGCGAGACGTTCCCCTTTGGTGCGGCCTCGCCCTACCGCCATTTTCTGGGATTGATCGCTCGCTTCGGATTGCTTCGCCTGATGCTGGCGGGCGTCTGCAATGCCGGCGGCGAGACGGATGCAGCAATGCTGGTCAGGACCACCCAGGTCTGCAGCCGGCTGTACCCGAACCCTTCCTTCAGCACCAAAGCCGCGCAGGCGCTGAGCGTGCTCGGTTTCGACGAGCCGCAACGCTTTGCGGAACTGTTGCGCACCTGACACCGCATCCCGCCTGAGGGCCGGATGCGGCAGGTTGGTATTTCTACAGGCTTCGCGCCGGAGAACTAGGGTCTGTTCACATACAAACGGTGGTTGCGCAAGGGGTTGGCGAGGATGCGGCGCGAGGCGCCGGGGGCGCGGTGCAGTAATCTGCACAAGCGACCGGCAACGAAGCGATGCGCCCCGCCAACCCCTTGCCCTCCGGGTTGCTCCGGCATGGGCGCGTCTGCGTTGTTGCAAGGCTTGCGAAGGGAATAGCCATTCGCGGCGCCTTGCGCCTAGCATCCGCACCCATGCCGGAGCAACGCAATCCACCGTTTGTATGTGAACAGACCCTAGTGCGCCTGGTCCCAGTTGGCGCCGACGCCAACCTCGACCACCAGCGGCACCCTGAGCTTCGCCACCTGCGTCATCAGCCGCGGCAGCTCGCTGCGGATCTCGGCCAGCTCGGCATCCGGCACTTCGAGCACCAGTTCGTCGTGCACCTGCAGGACGAGCTTCGTCGCCATCCGTCTTTCATCCAGCCAGCGCTGCACGGCGATCATCGCCAGCTTGATCAGGTCGGCGGCGGTGCCCTGCATCGGCGCGTTGATCGCCGCGCGCTCGGCGCCCTGACGGCGGCCGACCTGGCTGGCGCGGATGTCCGGCAGCCAGAGGCGGCGGCCGAAGACCGTTTCGACGTAGCCATCGCGCTTCGCCTGGTTGCGCGTTTCTTCCATGTAACGGGCGACGCCGGGATAGCGGGCGAAATAGCGCTCGATGTAGGCCTGTGCAGCACTGCGCTCGAGGTCGAGCTGGCGGGCGAGGCCGAAGGCGCTCATGCCGTAGATGAGGCCGAAGTTGATGACCTTGGCGACACGGCGCTGGTCCGGGCCAACCTCCAGCGGCGTGACGCCGAAGATCTCGGCCGCCGTCGCCCGGTGCACGTCCTCGCCGGCGGCGAAGGCCTCGAGCAGGCGCGGGTCCTCGGAGAGGTGCGCCATGATGCGCAACTCGATCTGCGAGTAGTCGGCGCAGATCAGCCGGTGGCCCTCGGGGGGCACGAACGCCTTGCGGATCTGCCTCCCGATGTCGGTGCGCACCGGGATGTTCTGCAGGTTCGGGTCGGAACTGGCGAGGCGGCCGGTGATCACGCTGGCCTGCGAGAAGCTGGTGTGCACACGGCCGGTATCGGCATTGATCATGCGCGGCAGCTTGTCGGTGTAGGTACTCTTCAGTTTGGAGAGGGTGCGCGTCTCGAGCAGCACCTTCGGCAGCGGGTAGTCGAGCGCCAGTTCGGAGAGCACTTCCTCGTCGGTCGAGGGACCGCCCGACGGCGTCTTCTTCTGCACCGGCAGGCCGAGCTTGGAGAAAAGGATGTCGGCGAGCTGCTTCGGCGAATTGAGGTTGAAGGGCTGGCCAGCGAGTTCGTGCGCCTTGTTCTCCAGCGCGATCAGCGCCGTGCCGAGCTCATGGCTCTGCTGCCCGAGCAGCGTGCTGTCGACGAGAATGCCGTTACGTTCCATGCGCCAGATGACCTCGCGCGCCGGCATCTCGATCTCGCGGTAGATGCGCTTCAGTCCTTCCTGCGCGTCGATGCGCGGCAGCAGCGCGTTGTGGACCTGCAGGGTCACGTCGGAATCCTCGGCCGAATACTCGCCGGCGCGTTCGATGTCGACCTGCTCGAAGCCGATCTGCCTGGCGCCCTTGCCGCACAGCGACTCGTACGAAATCGTGTCGAGGCCGACATGGCGCGACGCCAGCTGGCCGAGGTCGTGCCCCTTGTCCGACTCGAAGACATAGGATTCAAGCAGGGTGTCGTGCGCGATGCCGGCGAGCGCGATGCCGTGGTTGGCGAAGACGTGCTGGTCGTATTTGAGATGCTGGCCGAGCTTGGCGTGCTGCGGTGATTCGAGCCACGGCTTCAGCTTCGCCAGCACCTCGTCACGCGGCAGCTGTGCCGGCACGCCGGCATAGTGGTGGGCGACCGGGATGTAACAGGCCTCACCCGGCGCAGTGGCGAACGAGATGCCGACGATGCGTGCGGCGAAGGCATCGAGGCTGGTGGTTTCGGTGTCGACGGCGGTCAGCTCGGCCGCTTCGATCTTCGCCAGCCAGCGCTCGAAGCTCGCCCAGTCGAGTACCGTTTCGTAGGCCGAGCGGTCGGGAGCGAACAGGGAACCGGCTTCGGCAATGGGCGCAGCTGCAGCGCCCGGTGCGGCCGTTGGGGCAACCGCCGCACCGGCACCCGCCTCGCCACTGAATTCCCGCAGCCAGCTCTTCGATTCGATGCGCGTAAACAGTTCGACCAGCTTCTCGCGCTGTGGCGGCTGCGCCACCAGTGATTGCGGCGTCATCGGGAGCGGCAGGTTGCAGACCACCGTCACCAGCTTGCGGCCAAGCGGCAGGAAATCCAGCGCCTGGCGCAGGTTCTCGCCGACCACGCCGCCCACTTCGTCGGCGTGCGCCACCAGGTTGTCGAGCGTGCCGTACTGGGTCAGCCATTTCACCGCCGTCTTCGGACCGCACTTGTTCACGCCGGGCACGTTGTCGACGGTGTCGCCCATCAGCGTCAGGTAATCGACGATGCGCTCCGGCGGTACGCCGAACTTGGCCAGCACGCCAGCCGCGTCGAGGCGCTCCTCGCTCATCGTGTTCACCAGCGTCACATGCTGGTCGACCAGTTGCGCGAGATCCTTGTCGCCGGTCGAGATCACCACTTCGATGCCCTGCGCCGCCGCCTGCCGGGCCAGCGTGCCGATCACGTCGTCGGCCTCGACGCCGGATTCGACGATCAGCGGCCAGCCGAGCGCGGCAATGCACTCGTGCAGGGGTTCGATCTGGCGCGCCAGATCATCCGGCATCGGCGGCCGGTTCGCCTTGTATTCGGGATACCAGTCGTCGCGGAAGGTCTTGCCCTTGGCATCAAAGACGCAGGCCTTGTAGACCACGCCGCTTGCCTTGTAGTCGTTTTCCAGCCGGCGTAGCATGTTCAGCACACCGACGATCGCGCCGGTCGGCTCACCCGCGCTGTTGCGCAGGTCGGGCAGCGCATGAAAAGCGCGATAGAGATACGACGAACCGTCGACGAGCAGCAGCACGGACATAGCGAAGAAGAAAGAAGATGAGCGAAAAGGACAAACTGCCGCCGCAGGTAGACCCCGACAGCCTGACGAAGGCGATCTCGGCACGGGAATCCTGGCGGATCTTCGGCATTATGGCAGAGTTCGTCGAGGCGACCGAAAGGCTGGCGGCGATCCGTCCGGCAGTCTCGATCTTCGGCAGCGCACGCACGGCGCCGGGCTCCCCGTACTACGAACTGACCGAGCAGATCGCGCGGCGCCTCTCGGACTGCGGCTTCTCGGTCATTTCCGGCGGCGGCCCGGGGATCATGGAGGCGGCGAACAAGGGCGCCTTCCACGGCAAGAGCCCCTCGGTCGGCCTCAACATCCAGCTGCCGCACGAGCAGCTCGGCAACCCGTACCAGAACATTGCGCTGAGCTTCCGGCACTTCTTCTCGCGCAAGGTGATGTTCGTGAAGTACGCCTCGGCCTACGTCGTGCTGCCGGGCGGCTTCGGCACGCTCGACGAGATGGCCGAGATCATGACGCTGGTGCAGACCGGCAAGACCCGGCGCATCCCGATCATCCTCGTGCACAGCCCGTTCT
>JAKJEY010000172.1 GCA_022705165.1 Pseudomonadota bacterium | reverse complement strand
AAAACTCCGCAAATGGGCAAAAAACCTTTAAAATTCACGGTTCAAGAAATTTTTACCCCCCGATCAACAGCAGCCCACACTATTACCTGGAGTTTGAACATGGCTTCCACCACCAACCGCGACCGCCGCTCGGCCTTTGAGCGCCGCTGCCTTTCCAAGGCCGCCAAGCGCCTCTTCCGCAACAACACCAAGGGCGTGCGCAAGGCTATCTACGCCGCCGAATGCCACCAGCGCAACAAGCCGCAGCTGGGCGCCGGCAAGTAAGCGCCGGTTTGCCGGAAGCAGGAGGGCGGCGCGTGCCGCCCTTGTCGCTTTTGGCGCCAGCTTCTCCCTGACTGACAGGGGAAGTCAGTAACTCATCGTTCCGTCCGTCTGACCCTCATCCGCAGGATTCCGCCGTGCTCGTCGCCGCCAATATTACCCAGCAGTTCGGGGCCAAACCCCTCTTCGAAAACGTCAACGCCAAGTTCGGCGAAGGCAATCGCTACGGCCTGATCGGTGCCAACGGCGCCGGCAAGTCGACGCTGATGAAGATCCTCTGCGGCGCGCTCGACCCGTCCGCTGGCAATGTCTCAAAGGAAAAGCACGAGCGCATGGCCTACCTGCGCCAGGACCAGTTCGGCTATGAAGACCAGCGCGTGCTCGACGTGGTACTGATGGGCCATGCCGAAATGTGGGCCTGCATGAGCGAACGCGATGCGATCTACGCCAACCCGGAGGCGAGCGAAGACGACTACATGCACGCCGCCGAACTCGAGTCGAAGTTTGCCGAGTACGACGGCTATACGGCAGAAGCCCGCGCCGGCGAACTGCTGCTCGGCGTCGGCATTCCCATCGAGCGCCACAACGGCCCGATGAGCGAGGTTGCACCGGGCTGGAAGCTGCGTGTGCTGCTGGTCCAGGCGCTGTTCGCCAACCCGGACATCCTGCTGCTGGACGAACCGACCAACAACCTCGACATCAACACCATCCGCTGGCTGGAAGACGTGCTCAACAACCGCGAGTCGACGATGATCATCATCTCGCACGACCGCCACTTCCTGAACCAGGTTTGCACCCACATGGCCGACCTCGACTACGGCAAGGTCACGGTCTACCCCGGCAATTACGACGACTTCATGGAAGCCTCGACGCAGGCGCGCGAACGTCAGTCCAACGCCAACGCCAAGGCCAAGGAACGCATCGCCGAGCTGCAGACCTTCGTCCGCCGCTTCTCGGCCAACGCCTCGAAGGCCAAGCAGGCCACCAGTCGCCTGAAGTTGATCGAAAAGATCCGGCCGGAGGACATCAAGCCCTCGTCGCGTCAGTATCCGTGGATCCGCTTCGAATATGACGACAAGGAAAAGCTGCACCGCCAGGCCGTCGAACTCGACGGCGTCAGCCACGCCTTCGCCGGCGGCGGCCAGCTCTTCGCCGACTTCACGGCGACGGTGGATGCCGGCGACCGCATCGCCATCATCGGCGAGAACGGCGTCGGCAAGACGACGCTGCTGCGCTGCCTGGCCGGCGATCTGACGGCGAGTAAGGGCACCATCAAGTGGGCGGAGAAGGCCAAGCCCGGCTACTTCGCGCAGGACCACGCGGCACTGTTCGACGCCGACACCCCGCTCACCGACTGGATTGCCGAGTACGTGCGCATGGGCGGCTACGAGGGTGAGGACGTCGAGACGCTGATCCGCGGCACGCTCGGCCGCCTGCTTTTCTCCGGCGACGAGGTGAAGAAGGCGGTACGCGTCATCTCCGGCGGCGAGCAGGGGCGCATGCTCTTCGGCAGCCTGATGCTGATGAAGCCGAACGTGCTGCTGATGGACGAGCCGACCAACCACCTCGACATGGAATCGATCGAGTCGCTGAACACCGCGCTCGAGAAATTCAAGGGCACGCTGGTCTTCGTCTCGCATGACCGCGAGTTCGTCTCGTCGCTCGCCACCCGCATCTGGGAAATCAGGGACGGCCGCGTCATCGACTACCGCGGCAACTACGAGGAGTACCTCGCGTCGCAGGGCGTGGCGTAAGCGCCATGGTCAGCCGGCTCTGCAGATTCCTGCTCCGGCTGTTCGGCTGGCAGCTCGTCTTCGCACCGCCGCCGTCGCCGAAGACGGTGATCATCGGCTACCCGCACACCTCGAACTGGGATTTCCCGCTCGCCATGCTGTGGCGCTTCGCCACGGGCTTCCCGATGCTCTGGGTCGCCAAGAAGGAAATGTTCCAGAATCCGCTGGGCGGCCTGTTCCAGCGCTGGGGGGGTGTCCCGCTCGATCGCAGCAAGCCCGAAGGCTTCATCGAGCAGGTCTGCGCCGAGTTCGACAAGCGCGACATCTTTCATCTCGCCATCGCACCGGAAGGTACCCGCAAGCGGACGGACCACTGGAAAACCGGCTTTCACCGCATCGCCGTCGCGGCGAATGTGCCGCTCGGCCTGGGCTTCCTTGATTACGAAAAAAAGCGGCTTGGTATCGCCGACTGGATCGTGCTGAGCGGCGACCGCGACGCCGATCTTGAGCGCATCCGCGCCTTTTACGCCGACAAGCGCGGCTACCGGCCCGAACGGGCCGGAGAAATCCGCTTCAGGGATTAGCGACGGGTTGCCCGGTCGAACCGGCGGCCTTGGCCTTCGCGGCATCCTTCGCCGCCTGCTTCGCCTCGCGCGCCTTGCGTTTCTCGGCGGCCTTGGCCTCTTTCTGCGCCTGCGCTTCCAGTTTCTTCTGCCGCTTCACCTGCTCCTCGGCATGCTTTTGCCGACCCGCCGCAGCCTTCTGTTCCTTCTTCGCGATTTTCGCCGCCCGCTGGTCCGCCTTCGCAGCCTCGTCGGCGCGGTAGGCTTCCCCCTGTTCCTTCTGCTTCGCCTCGCGGACCGGTGCCTCCACAGCCTTCTTGGCGTCCCTCGCCGCCACATCGCGCCGCTTCACGTCGCGCTCGATCTCGCCGCCCTCCTGCTCCTTGCGCTTCGCCTCCCGTGTGGCAGTCGTATGTTTCCGCTTCGCATCCTCCAGACAACTGCTCACCTGGAATTTCTTGTAGCAGGCTTCGTTCTCCGCCTTCAGTTCGGCATCGGCCGCCTTCTGCGCCTGGTTGGCGGCATCCTTCAGCACCCGTGCCCGCTCGAGCCGGGAGGACTTCTCCGCGTCCGTGAGCGGACGCGAATCCACCTGGGCGACGGCGAACGGCGCGACAAGTGCAAACATCAGGGCAGCAAATCTGGGTCTGTAAAACATGGCGATCCGAGGGTTCAGGTTGTCCAGCCGGTAGAATGGCGATTTTACGCGCTTCGCGCGCCTTTGCCGCCTCCCCGTCCATGATCGTCCTGCGCAACCTCACCTTCGCGCGCGCCGCGAAAACCCTCGTCGACAACGCCTCGCTGCAACTCGGCCCCGGCTGGAAGATCGGCCTCACCGGCGGCAACGGCAGCGGCAAGTCCTCGTTCTTCGCCCTGCTCACCGGCACGCTGCATGCCGAGAAGGGTGACCTCGACGTGCCGGCCTCGTGGGTCATCGGTCATGTCGCGCAGGAGACGCCGGCGCTGCCCGATCCGGCACTGGAGTTCGTGCTCGACGGCGATGTCGAGCTGCGCGAGATCGAGCGTGCGCTCGCCGCCGCAGAGGCTGCCCATGAGGGCGAGAAGATCGGTGCGCTGCACGCACGGCTGTCCGAAATCGGCGGCTATGCTGCAAAGGCACGTGCCGCCGAACTGCTGCACGGCCTCGGCTTCTCCGACGCCGACATGGCCAGGCCGGTGGCCGAATTCTCCGGCGGCTGGCGCGTGCGGCTGAACCTGGCCCGCGCACTCATGTGCCGCTCCGACCTGCTGCTGCTCGACGAGCCGACCAACCACCTCGACCTCGACGCCGTGCTCTGGCTGGAAGGCTGGCTGCGCGGCTACCGTGGCACGCTGCTGATGATCTCGCACGACCGCGACTTCCTCGATGCGGTCGTCGGCAACATCCTGCACATCGAGCAGGGCGGCATGAAGCTCTACTCCGGCAACTACTCGGGCTTCGAGCGCCAGCGTGCCGCGCAGCTCGCGCTGCAGCAGGCGATGTTCGAGAAGCAGCAGCGCGAGATCCAGCACCTGCACCGCTTCATCGACCGCTTCCGCGCCAAGGCCACCAAGGCGCGGCAGGCGCAGAGCCGCATGAAGGCACTGGAACGCATGGAAGAGGTGGCCGCAGCGCACGTCGACACGCCCTTCACTTTCCGCTTCCGCGACCCGGCGGCCGCTCCCGACCCGCTGCTCGTGCTGCACGAGGCGCGCGCCGGCTACGAGACGGATGCCGGCCAGAAGATCATCCTCGACGGCGTCGAACTGACCCTGCGTCCCGGCGAGCGCATCGCGCTGCTCGGCCGCAACGGTGCCGGCAAGTCGACGCTGGTGAAGCTGCTCGCCAATGAACTGGCGCCGCTTGCCGGCCGGCACACCGAAGGCAAGGGACTTTCCATCGGCTACTTC
>JAKJEY010000171.1:3453-4462 GCA_022705165.1 Pseudomonadota bacterium | reverse complement strand
GCTGCAGCGGGAGGCGGGGAAGTTGGGGCAAACGCACCTGCGAGCGCAGTTGCGTCACATCCACCGCATCGAGCATGTTCTTCACCACCAGCCCGAGTTCGGTATCGCCCTCGATCGACAGTTCGCGGTTGAAGAACAGCGTGTCCGGATCTTCCTGGCGCGAAGCCACCTGCAGGAAAGCTGAAAGGTTGGCGCGGAAGGCCAGGTCAGGCGTTTCCGGAATCGCGAACAGCGGCCGGAAGAATCCGCCGCGATAAGTGAAGGCGGCCAGGCCGCCCGTGTCGTAGACCTGGACCACGAAGGTCTTGCCATCGAGCTTTTCGAGGCTGTCTTCCGGCAGCAGGTTCAGTTTTGCGGCAGCATTGAGTGCTGCCGTCAGCGCCACCGCATGCGGCCATTGCGGCAGCTTCTCGCCGATGCGGGCGACAAAGCCCGGCAGCTGGAATTTGGGAATCGTGAACCCCTGATTCATGGTCATGCTCCTTGCAGTTCGGTTACGGCCTGCGTGTGGCGTTGGGCGATGCCGGCATCGCCGAACCAGTAGCCGTCGACGAGTCCCTCCGGATTCCAGGCCGCATTGGCCGCCGCCGGCCGGCCGTTACGCGCCGCATCGAAGGCGGCGACGATCTCGGCAGTATAGGTCGGTTGCGGGCTGATGCGCAGGATGTCGATGCCCATCTCGCGCATCGTCGGCACCTCGGCAAGAAGATTGTAGCTCTGCGCCGACATCGTCTGGATGCCGTTGATGCAGAGGAAACTCTGCCCCTCGCGCGTCTTCAGCGTCATCCCTTCCGGATGGTCGAGGCACTTGAACTGGCAGTCGTCCTTGTTCAGGTTGTAGTGGCGCGCCGTGAAACAGCGTGCCGAGAAAGCCAGCGGCAGCTTGCCGAAGACGAAGACTTCGGTCTCCACCCCGTCCGGCCGTGTCCTGTGCAGCGTCTCGACCAGCGCTCGCGTCGCCTCCAGCGGCGGCACCCAGCGCTTCAGGCCGTAGCGGGCGTAGGTCGCC
>JAKJEY010000171.1:0-3443 GCA_022705165.1 Pseudomonadota bacterium | reverse complement strand
ACGGGCCTTGTGCAGCGTTTCGATCACGCTGCCGGCAACTTCCAGCGGCGGCAGCCAGCGTTTCGCGCCCTGCGCGGCGAAGAATGCCAGCGTGTGTTCGTTGTAGATGTTGAGGTGCGGCCCGGCGACGAAGGGCAGCTTGCCCTGCACCAGGTTCACCGCGCCGAGGTCGTTCGCCTCGACGCTGCAGCCGGCTTCGTCGATCAGGCGACGCATCGCCTTCAGGTCACTTTCCGATTCGAGCAGGGCCTGTGCCGAGACGACCACCTCCTTGCCGGCGTCGGTCAGGTCGCGGGCCAGGCCGATCCAGTCGGCGGTACGCAACTGCTGGCGGCGCGAGCAGACGACTTCACCGACATAGACGATGTCGATCGCCTCGTTCTGCGCCATCTCGGCGTAGAACTCCATGACTTCGTGTTTCGGCCAGAAATACAGCAAGGGTCCGAGCGCAAGGCGCATCAGGATTCTCCGTTCTTCAATCTTCAGTCTTCAGCCCGAAGGTTTTCAGCCATTCGAGCCCTTCCTCAACACTGGCACACTGCTTCACCGGCCCGACCCGGGCAACGCTGCGGTTGATGGTGTCGGCCATCGACTGCACGAAATCGGACGGGTAGATCTGCACATGCGCCACCGCTCCGGCCTCCGGGTACCAGTCGGAGATCGCGGCATAAGCCGCCTTGCCGTCGGGGGTGATGCCTTCCCACTGGCGAAGATCAACGACCCGCCCCCAGCGCGACAAGCCCCGTTCGGCAACGGCGTTCTTCAGGCCGGCAAAGAATTCATCCACCTCTTCGATATTCAGCACGCCGAATATGCGGACGTAGAGCACCTCGCCGAACCACTGGAAGCAATGCGCGCCGTGCGCGGCAAAGTTCGGCGCCACACCTATCTCCAGGGACGGTTATACGCTCCCAGCGTCGCCTGGTTGCCTTCCGAGACTTTGGCGAGTTCGGCCTGCCAGGTCGGCTTGACGTGGTAGCGCTCGTTTTCGCTGGCCAACGCATCGAGCGCCGCGCGTAGCGTGCGCGTCACCTGCGTCACATAGGCCGGGCTGCGCTGGCGGCCCTCGACCTTGATCGCCTTGACGCCGATCTTGATGATCTCGGGCAGGATTTCCAGCACGTTCAGGCTGGTCGGCTCTTCCAGCGCGTAGTAGGTCTCGCCCTGCACCTCGAAGCGGCCCTTGCAGAGGGTCGGGTAGCCGGCCGGCTCGTCGTCGGCGAAGCGGTCGATGAGGATGCCATTGAGGCGCGTATCCATCTGCCCCGGCTTCTTGTCCCACTTGACGTACTTCGCCGGCGAGCAGGCACCGACGGTATTCGGCGATTCGCCGCAGGCATAGGACGAGAGCCAGCAACGCCCCTCGTTCATCACACACAGGCTGCCGAAGCCGAAGACCTCGATCTCGACCGGCGTATTCCTGATCACGTGTTCGACCTGCGCCAGCGTCAGCACGCGCGGCAGCACGGCACGCAGCACGCCGAACTCACGGTGCGCGAAGTTGATCGCCTCGTAGCTGGTCGCCGAACCCTGGACCGAAAGATGCAGGCGCTGCTGCGGATAGCGGTTGCGGGCGTAATCGAGAAGGCCGACATCGGCGAGGATGATCGCATCGACCCCCAGTTCGGCGGCGCCATCGACCGCTGCCCGCCAGTCGGCGACGCGGCCGGCCTGCGGGAAGGTATTGATCGCCATCAGCACCTCGCAGCCCTTCGCGTGAGCGTAGCGGATGCCTTCGACCATCGTCTTCTGGTCGAAATTTAGCCCGGCGAAGTTGCGGGCGTTGGTATCGTTCTTGTAGCCGAGATAGACCGCGTCGGCACCGTTGTCGACGGCGGCTTTCAGGGCGGGCAGGCTGCCAGCGGGGCAGACCAGATCCGGCAGGTCGTTACGGTTCATGGGGCACGGGTGAGAACGCTGGAAGGCGTCAAGTCTAGCGACCGCGCCCTGCCCCCCCCTTGATATGCGTCAAACGGCAGCGGACAACGACAGGAGCATATATACTGGGCTCATCGCCGATCCCGTCCGTCTCCGCATGCGCCAGCCCCTCCTGCCGGCCGTTTTTGCCCTGCCGCACCGCATCTCTGCGGCAGCGCCGCGGTGCGTCGCCTGCGCAGCAGCTGAGGACGCTCCGGATCCGGCACGGCGCCGCCACCCACCTGATTTCACCCCGGTGCAGACGTGATGGATACGGTACGCACCGCCGGAATCTCCGGCCTCACACGACCGGCGCTGCGCATGGGGATGCTAGCCGCGACCGTGGTCGCAATCGCGCCGCCGCTGGCCTACCTGCTGATGGAGTATGCCAGCCTCGGCGAGGTGCTGAGCACCGAGGCCCGCGCCCAGTCCTCGTTGCTGACACGCGTCGTCGCGCGCGATCCGGGCCACTGGCGCCATGACACGGAGGGGCTCGGGGCTGCCGTCATCGATGCGCGGAATTTCGCGCATCGATCGGTCATCACGGACGGTGCGGGCTCGTCGCTGCTGGCATTGGGGAACGCGCAGGCCTGGCCGACGCTGGCCGCCACCGCCGACTTCCTGGAGAGCGGCACGGCGGCAGGCACGGTCACTGTCGAGGGCTCGCTGCGGCCGGCGCTCTGGCGCAGCAGTGGCATGGCCCTGCTCAGCGCCTTGCTCGGGCTCGGACTATTCTTCCCCCTGTCCCGGGCCTACCTGGCAAGCATCCGGCGCGCAACGGCGGCCCTCGAGGCAAGCGAGGCCCGCTTCCGCGAACTGGCCGCGATCGCGTCCGACTGGATCTGGGAACAGGACGCGCAGTTGCGTTTCACCGAACACACCTCGTTGGGGAAAAGCAGCTATGCGCCGAATACCATCATCGGCTCGACACGCTGGGAGCTGCCGATCGACCTTCCGGAAGAAGTCTGGGCGCAACACCGCGCCGACCTCGCGGCCCGTCGCCCGTTCAGCAACTTCGAGTATCGCATCCGTAACGATGTGAGCGGTGAAGTGCGCTGGTTCAGCGTCTCCGGGAAGCCGCTCTTCGCTCCGGATGGCACCTTCCTCGGCTACCGCGGCACGGGCCGCGACATCACGGCGCGGCGGGAAGCGGAAGAGCGATTTGCGACGCTGAGCAAGCAGCTCCGGATCGCCACCGAGGGGGCAGGCATCGGCATCTGGCGCTGGGTCGCCGAGGATGAGCGGCTGTACTGGGACGATCTGGTCTACCGGCACTACCGTGCCTCGCGCGAGGCCTATCCGAATCCGTACAAGGTCTGGGCCATGAGCCTGGCACTTGAGGATGTGCAGGAGGCGCTCAAGCGCATCGTCGAGGTGTACGAGGGCAAGGGCGCACGGCACCTCGATTTCGCCGCACGACTGCCCGACGGGTCACGGCGCTGGTTTCGCGCCTACGCCGTCGCCGAGCACGGCGTCGACGGCACCCTCACCGGTGTCGTCGGTACGCACTGGGACATCACGCAGGA
>JAKJEY010000170.1 GCA_022705165.1 Pseudomonadota bacterium | reverse complement strand
GCGGTGCCGTTTTTTCGAGTGGTGAGAGTGGCGATTGCGTCTAGTCTCCCTGACTGAAATGCTTGCGGTATGAAATCCTGGGCTGCCTTCGGAATGGTGTCGATGGAATCGCCGCTTTGTGCTGATGGCGATGTGGGCGCTTGCCGACGACTCGCCGCCGCTTTCCTGCTGTCAACAATGGTGCATGTCTTCGTGCTGGCGACGCTCGGGCCGGTGCCGCGCGCCCCGGGTGCCATGGCGACTCCCAGTCTGCAGGCGCGACTCGCCGTGAGGGACCGCGCATCTGAAGTTTCCGCCGAGACGGTTAAAAGTGAACCTGTCCTCGGCGCCATGGTCGCCCCCAAGGTTCCGTCGAAGCGGGTTTCGCCCGTCGAGCGCAGCCGCGAACAAGGCGCCGAGGCAAGGGAGCCAAAAAACATCGCACCAGATCCTTCGCCAGTAACGACTCAGGCAGAGCGGCCGCGAAGCAATCCGCTTGCTTCATCCGGCCATCAGAGCGCTCCCGTGCTTGCCAGCCCAGCGGCAGCGGGTCGTTCGGCGGGGTTTCGGTACGTCGAGATGTCGTTTGAACTGTACGCAGATGGCGAGCGTTCCAGCGCAAGTACGGGACGTGCAGTCTATTCGGCTAGCGACGCGCACTACGGAATTGCTGTCCAGTTGGCGCCAGCAGGGACTATCCTCGCTCAGGACGGTCCGCCTTCCCTGACAGTTTCTGGTGTCATTACGCCACGGGGTCTGAGCCCCGAGGCTTTCGATGCGCGGAGTGGTCTTGCCGGCAGCATGTTGTTTCCGGGGCGGGCGAGCAAGGTTGCAGGCGAGGATAGGGAAGGCGCGCGAACGGGCCGTTTTCGCGACGGCTTGCTGGACCGCCAGAGCCTGATCTATCACTTCACTTTGCAGCCCCCCAATCCCGGCGGCGGGAGAGTAATGCTCTCCGATGGGAAGACCTATGCCACTTATTCCTATCGCGTCGACTCAGGCGGTCGGGAAATATTGCCACCGCTGGGCGAGATTCGTGTCACGAGAATTACGCTGCAGCCGGAAACGGCAAGCGCCGGTGGTGGAGACAGGATCGAGCTGTATCTCGTACCCGAAATGGGATACCTGCCAGTTCGTATCCGGTATACCGACGAAAGCGGATCCGTTACGGAGCAGCGGGTTACCAGTCTGGTCTATCGCTAAGGTTGATCGCATCGCCAGGTTGCGGCGTGAATTCGGTGGTTGATTCCAGCTGCGCCCCGTCCAACACGGCACTTTCCGAAAACAGCCTTATCAGATAGCATCCAGCTACAAAACTGTCGCCAACAAGGGCGGTCGGATACGAATAACGTGCGTTTCAGGGGATAGACATGCAAGTGCGGGAAATTCTTCGCGTCAAGGGATCGACGCTCTTTACGGCGATGCCGGGGCAGCCGCTGGCGGATGCCATCGCGGCAATGGCCGAGCATGATGTCGGTTCCCTGGTGGTCATGGGTGGCGGCAAGATGGTCGGAATGCTCACCTTCCGCGAGGTCATCAAGGCGACCAACGCACGCAAGGGCAAGATCGACAGCGTGACTGTCGAAGAGGTCATGGTGCGCGACCCGGTGACGGTGGAGCCAGCCATGCTGGTCGACGACCTGCGCCGCCTGATGATCGAAAAGCATTCCCGCTACCTCCCGGTGATGGAAGGGGGCGTCCTGCAGGGTGTCATTTCCTTCCTCGACGTCGCCAAGGCAGTTCTCGAGGAGCAGAGCTTCGAGAACAAGATGCTGAAGAACTATATCCGCAACTGGCCGGATGGCGAGCCCGCCAAAGGCTGAGCAGGCATCGGACCGGCGCAAAGCGGAGTGATAATCCGGGCGCCAGAAAACTACAAACCCAAATAACACCAATCCTTAGGAGGACAGATGGACAAAGTTTGGCTGAAAAGCTATCCCGAAGGCGTTCCCGCCGAAATCGACCTGAATACCTACAAGTCGATCGCTGATCTTTTCGAACAGGGCATCGCCAAGTACCGCGACAAGGTCGCCTACGTCAGCATGGGCGTCGAACTGACCTACGGCGATGTGGACCGCTTGTCGCGCGATTTTGCGGCCTGGTTGCAGTCAGTGGTCAAGCTGCCGAAGGGCGCCCGCGTTGCCCTGATGATGCCGAATACGCTGCAGTACCCGGTCTGCATGTTCGGCGCATTACGCGCCGGCTACGTGGTCGTCAACGTCAATCCGCTGTACACGCCGCGCGAACTTGAGCATCAGCTCAAGGATTCCGGTGCCGACGTGATCGTCATCATGGAGAACTTCGCGGCAACGCTGGAGGAAGTGCTGGCGAAGACCCCGGTTAAACACGTCGTGCTTACGAAGATGGGCGACATGCTCGGCGGCCTCAAGGGGGCGATCGTCAACTTCGTCGTCAAGTACGTCAAGAAGCTGGTACCGCACTACAGCCTGCCCAAGGCCGTATCCCTGAATTCCGTACTCGGCAAGGGTGCCGGCGCCGACCTGAAGAAGGTGGAAATCGGTCACGATGACCTTGCCTTCCTCCAGTATACGGGCGGTACCACGGGCGTTTCCAAGGGGGCGATGCTGATCCATCGCAACATCGTCGGCAACGTACTGCAGGCCTATGCCTGGATCAAGCCGGGGATTCGTGAAGGCGAGGAATGCATCATCACGGCCTTGCCGCTGTATCACATCTTCGCGCTCACGGCGAACTGCTTCACCTTCTTCCAGATCGGCGCGAAGAACGTGCTGATCGCGAATCCGCGCGACATTCCGGGCTTCGTCAAGGAACTTGGCAAGCACAAGTTCACCGTCGTTACCGGTGTGAATACCTTGTTCAACGCGCTGCTCAACAACGCCGAATTCTGCAACCTGGATTTCTCCAGCCTGCGCCTGACGCTGGGCGGTGGCATGGCGGTGCAGAAGGCGGTTGCCGAGAAGTGGCAGAAAGTGACGGGGACGGCGCTGCTCGAAGCGTATGGCCTCACCGAAACCTCGCCGGCGGCAACGATCAACCCGCTGACCCTCAAGCAGTACAACGGTTCGATCGGTCTGCCGATTTCCTCGACCGAAATCATCATCCTCGACGATAACGGCGTCGAGGCGGCGCACGGCCAGCCAGGAGAGCTCTGTATCCGAGGTCCGCAGGTGATGAAGGGCTATTACAACCGCCCGGACGAAACCGAAAAGGTGATGACGCCTGACGGGTTCCTGCGTACCGGCGACGTCGCTGTGATGGATGACGCCGGCTTCTTCCGCATCGTCGACCGCAAGAAGGACATGATTCTCGTCTCGGGCTTCAACGTCTATCCGAACGAAGTCGAGGATGTCGTCGCGATGCACCCGGGCGTGCTGGAAGTGGCGGCCGTCGGCGTTCCTGATGCAAAGTCGGGCGAGGCGGTGAAGATTTTCGTCGTCAAGAAAGACCCCGCACTGACCGCCGAGGCGCTGATTGCCCATTGTCGCGAGCATTTGACAGGCTACAAGGTACCCGGTCAGGTTGAATTCCGGGCCGAACTGCCGAAGACCAACGTCGGCAAGATCCTGCGCCGGGCGCTCAAGGACGGTGCCGCTGCCTGATCCATTCGCGATTCACTCGACAAAGGCCGGGGGGCGTTGCCCCGCGGCCTTTTTTGTTGCGGTCCGCGCTCGAAGTGCTTCTCCGAGCACAGCCCGTGATGCGTGGGCGCTGCCACTCCCGGGAGCATTTTGCGACGCCTGTCCGTATCGCTCAGGCGCACCCCGGGCAAACGCCTTCGCAATGCTCTGGCATCACTCAGGCGTGTTCGAAGGAGACCTGTCCATAGTGCTGCGGATGGTGGCGCGCAATCCACGCCCCCGCCGCCGCTTCCGCACCGTCGGGCGTCGCTGCACGCAGCGCCACTTCCTCGACGCTCCCGTTCTCATTGCGCCACTCGAGCATGTAATGGCGCAGCCCGGCACGTTCGCGGACGACGATACGGCGCCGGATTTCGGGCTGCAGGCGCTGCAGCGTCGACATGAATGGATCGACGGTCAGCTGGTACAGCGGGCCTTTCCCCTCATGCTGGATCACATGTGTTTTTGCATCCTGGGTGCGCACGATCCGCCAACGGTTGCAGCCGTCAACGATCGCAAAGGCGGGCTCGCCCTCGTCCTCGATTATCTCCGCTTCCACTGATTGCGCCTCTTCGCTCTCGACCACTTCATGCCACGGGCTGCCCCAGCGGGTGGGGGGCGCAAAGGGAAGCGGGTGCTTGCCGTGGCGGATACGGGCGAACAAGGCCGATTTGAGAACATCCTCCACCTCGATCAGGGGGAAATGCGTGCGCGGGGGGACCGGGAGCGTATTCGCCCCCATGTAGCCGACCTCCCACAGGGTACGCAGCCACTCTGCCGTATCGAGCACGACCTGGGTCAGGTCGGCCGAGACCAGATCCGCCGCCGGGGTGCCGCTGGCGGTTGCCGCCGTCTCCAGTGCGCTACGCGCACGACGGCATTCGAGCAGCACCTGCGTGACCCAGCCGGCATCCTCCTCGGGCAGG
>JAKJEY010000016.1 GCA_022705165.1 Pseudomonadota bacterium | reverse complement strand
CAATGACCTCGCGGAAGATCGTGCCCGAGCCGAGCAGCTGCATGCGCGGTGCGGCCTTCTTGCCTTCCGAAGCGGCACCCTTCTTGAACTGGTACATGCCCTTGAGGATGTCCTGTTCGGCGCCGGCCGGCATCTCCGGGTGCTCGTAGTTCTCGTTCATCACGGTGATGTAGTAGAAGATGTCCTCCTGCTCCTGATACATGCGACGCAGGCCGTCCTGGACGATCACCGCGACTTCGTACTGGAAGCTCGGGTCGTAGGAGACGCAGTTCGGCACCAGGTTCGACAGGATCAGGCTGTGGCCGTCCTCATGCTGCAGGCCTTCGCCGTTGAGCGTGGTGCGGCCGGCGGTGCCGCCGACGAGGAAACCGCGGCAGCGTTGATCACCGGCAGCCCAGACGAGGTCCAGCGTGCGCTGCAGGCCGAACATCGAGT
Source organism: Pseudomonadota bacterium (assembly GCA_022705165.1). Taxonomy (GTDB): domain Bacteria; phylum Pseudomonadota; class Gammaproteobacteria; order Burkholderiales; family Rhodocyclaceae; genus Proximibacter. The sequence continues at coordinate 24,423 of JAKJEY010000016.1, read as the reverse complement.
AGCAGATGTAGAACGGGATCGTTTGCACGTTGTGCACCGAGTACGAGGTGGCAGCGGCGATCCAGTCGCTCATCGCACCCGCTTCGTTGATGCCTTCCTGCAGCACCTGGCCGGTCTTCGATTCCTTGTAGAACATCAGCTGGTCGTGGTCTTCCGGCACGTAGTTCTGGCCCTGCTGGTTCCAGATGCCGACAGCGCGGAACATGCCTTCCATGCCGAAGGTGCGCGACTCGTCCGGGACGATCGGCACGACGTGCTGGCCGACCTGCTTGTCCTTGAGCAGCATGTTCATGATGCGCACGATGGCCATCGTCGTCGACAGCTCGCGGCCACTACCGGAGGCTTTCAGCAGCGAATCGAAGGTCGACAGCGGCGGGATGGCCAGCGCCTGCGCTGCCTTGCGGCGGCGCTGCGGCAGGAAGCCGCCGAGCGCCATGCGATGCTCGCGCAGGTAGGTCTGCTCCGGCGAACCGTCCGGGAACGTGAGGAAGGGCAGCTTGTCGAGTTGATCGTCCGGCACCGGCAGCGAGAAGCGGTCACGGAAGCGCTTGATCTGCTCGTGATCCATCTTCTTCGCCTGGTGGCTGATGTTCATCGCCTCGCCGGCGTCGCCCATGCCGAAGCCCTTGATGGTCTTGGCGAGGATCAGCGTCGGCTGGCCCTTGTGCTTGATGGCGCGGTCGTAGGCGGCGAAGATCTTGAACAGGTCGTGGCCGCCGCGGTTCAGTTGCCAGATCTCGTCGTCGGTCCAGTCGGCGACCAGCGCCTTCAGTTCCGGCGTGTTGAAGAAATGCTCGCGCACATAGGCGCCGTTCTTCGCCTTGAAGGTCTGGTACTCGCCGTCGACGATTTCCATCATGCGCTTCTTCAGGATGCCCTTCTTGTCGCGTGCGAAGAGCGCATCCCAGTGCGTGCCCCAGATCAGCTTGATGACGTTCCAGCCGGCACCGCGGAATTCCGATTCGAGTTCCTGGATGATCTTGCCGTTGCCGCGCACCGGGCCGTCAAGCCGCTGCAGGTTGCAGTTGATGACGAAGATCAGGTTGTCGAGCTGCTCGCGGCCGGCCATGCCGATGGCACCCAGCGATTCGACCTCGTCGGTCTCGCCGTCGCCGAGAAAGGCCCAGACCTTGCGATCACCGGCCTTGGCCAGTCCGCGCGAGTCGAGGTACTTCATGAAGCGGGCCTGGTAGATGGCCTGGATCGGGCCGAGGCCCATCGAGACGGTGGGGAACTGCCAGAAGTCCGGCATCAGCCACGGGTGCGGGTAGGACGAGATGCCCTTGCCGTCGACTTCCTGGCGGAAGTTCTTCATCTGGTCTTCGGAGAGGCGGCCGAGCATGAAGGCGCGGGCGTAGACGCCGGGCACGGCGTGGCCCTGGAAGAAGATCAGGTCGCCGCCGTGGTTCTCCGACGGCGCGTGCCAGAAATGCGAAAAGCCGACGTCATACAGCGCGGCGGCAGAGGCGAAGGAGGCGATGTGGCCGCCGACGTTGGTGTTCTTGTTGGCGCCCACGACCATGGCCATGGCGTTCCAGCGGATGTAGCTGTGGATCTTGAGTTCCAGATCCGGGTTGCCGGGGTACTTCGGCTGCTGATCGGCGGGGATCGTGTTGATGTATTCGGTGTTGGCGCTGTAGGGGATGTCGATGCCCTGTTCACGGGCCTGTTCGATCAGGTCTTCGATGAGGAAATGCGCGCGTTCTGCGCCTTCCTTGTCGACCACGCCGGAGAGGGCGTCGCGCCACTCCTGTGTTTCCTGCGGGTCGACGTCGATGACCTTGTTGTTGTCGGGTTGAGCTGCCATGGGTGTCTCCAGTGTGCGAAGTGTTCTTGTGCTGCGATCCGGATGGGTTCGCAGCGCCCAGGTGCCTGGCGCGAAGGTGTGAATGTTTCAGTCGCGACCGGCCAAGCTTAATACGGCGCAATGCCCAGAAGTATTGCACCGCATCAACGTATTTCATAAAACGAAACGCAGTCTCGCAATACGGAAAGCAATTGTCAACCCCCGGGAAGGGGTATTTGCCCCTGCGGGCCAAGGGGGAATTGATCTGCATCAACGAGAAAGTGATACGGGGCGGCTATGTTGTCCCCTCGTTTTTGAACCATATTGCAACGCAAGGAGATTCCATGGCGGCAGTCATGCCCGCGCCGGCCCAGAGCCGGCTTCTGATGTCCGGTAACGAGGCGGTGTCGCGCGCTGTCTGGGAGTCCGGTGTGAAGGTGGCGGCGGCCTATCCCGGCACCCCGGCGACCGAGATGCTGGAAGTGATCTCCACCTATCCCGACCTCTACGCGGAATGGGCGGTCAACGAAAAGACCTCGCTGGAGATCGCCTTCGGCGCCGCGATGGCCGGCTCCCGCGCCTTCTGCGCGATGAAGCACGTCGGCCTCAACGTCGCCTCCGACGCGCTGATGACGCTGACGCTGACCGGCGTTGCCGGCGGACTGGTGATCGCCGTCGCCGACGACGTCGGCCTCTCCTCCTCGCAGAACGAGCAGGACTCGCGCTTCTGGGGCCGCTTCGCGCACGTGCCCATCATGGAACCCGCGGATTCGCAGGAAGCCTACGAACAGACCAAGCTCGCCTTCGAACTCTCCGAGCGCTTCCAGACCGTCGTCATCCTGCGCATGACGACGCGCATCTGCCACGTGAAGGGCCTGGTCACCGTCGGTGAGCGCGTGCCGCACGTCGCTGCCGGCTTCAAGAAGGAACCGGCGCGCTGGGTGATGGTGCCGGGCGCCGCCCAGAAACGCATCCCGCTGATGTTCCAGCGCGAGGCGGACCTGCGTGCCGAGGCCGAAGTCACGCCGCTGAATTTCGTCGATGCCGGCAGCGACAAGCGTGTCGGCTTCGTCACCTCCGGCCCCGCCTACATGCATATCAAGGAAGCCTATCCGGATGCGCCGGTACTCAAGCTCGGCCTCTCCTATCCGGCCCCGTTCGAGAAGATCCGCGCCTTCGCGGCGACGGTGGAGCAGTGCGTCGTCGTCGAGGAAGTCGAGCCGCTGCTCGAAACCGAGATCAAGGCGCAGGGCATCAAGGTGATTGGCAAGGAAATCCTGCCGCGCCAGGGCGAACTCGCCCCCCATGTATTGAAGCCGGCCATCGGCCGCCTGCTCGGCGAGGAAGTCGTCGAGCCGGCGAAGAAGCCGGTACGCGCCGCTGCCCCGCTGCCCGTATTTCCACGGCCGCCGACAATGTGCGTGGCCTGCCCGCACCTCGGCGTCTATTACACGCTGGCGCAGCTCCGCAACATCACCATCTCCGGCGACATCGGCTGCTACACGCTCGGCTTCGGCCACCCGTGGAACGCGCTCGACGCCTGCATCTCGATGGGCGCCTCGATGGGCATGGCGCTCGGCCTCGACAAGGGCCGCGGCGAGGCCGACAAGGACAAGAAGATCGTCGCCGTGATCGGCGACTCGACCTTCATGCACATGGGCATGCAGGGTCTGCTCGACATCGTCTACAACAAGGGCAACGTCACCGTCCTGCTGCTAGACAACCGCGCAGTCGGCATGACCGGTGGCCAGGACAACCCCGGCACCGGCCGCGACATCCACGGCAACGAGGCGCCGCGCGTCGACTTCGCCGCGATCGTGAAGGCGCTCGGCGTCAGGGAAGAGCGGGTGCACGTGGTGAACCCCTACGAGCTGCCGACGCTGTTCAAGACCGTGCGCGAGGAAACCAAGATTCCGGAACCGTCGGTGATCATCACCAACCAGCCCTGCGTGCTGGTCGATCACTACCACGGCCTGAAACCCTTCACCGTCATCGACGACAAGTGCACCGGCTGCGGCAACTGCCTCGACACCGGCTGCCCGGCGATCCACGTCACCAAGCGCGATTCGGTCGTGAAGCCCTCGGGCAAGACGGTCGACCTCGCCTGGGTGCGTATCGAGAGCTCGGTGTGTACCGGCTGCGGCCTGTGCGTACAGCCGTGTGCGCCGGACGCCATCGTCCACGCTGACAAGGTCATCCAGATCAAGGCTCTGCAAAGGCACTGAACATGAGCAACGAAATCACCAACATCCTCGTCGTCGGCGTCGGCGGTCAGGGCGTCATGACGGCGACCGAAATCCTCGCCGAAGCGGCGATCGCCCTCGGCCACGACGTCAAGAAAACCGAAGTCGCCGGCATGGCGCAGCGCGGCGGCGTCGTCTCGTCGCACCTGCGCTTCGGCCCCAAGGTGCTGTCGCCGCAGATCGCGCCGGGCACTGCCGACGTCCTGCTCGCCTTCGAGGCGGCCGAAGGCATGCGCTGGCGGCACATGATGCGCCCGGATGCGCTGGCCCTGATCAACACCGGCAACCTGACGCCGCCGGTCGTCGAACTCGGCCTCTTCGAATATCCCGCCGATCCGATCGGCGAGATGCGCGCCTCCGGTGCCCGTGTCTATTCCTTCGACGCGTCGGCCATCGCCAACGAACTGGGCAATATCCGCCTCGGCAACACGATCATGCTCGGCGCCATCGCCGACCACCTGACGTTCTCGCCGGAAATCCTCGAGGAATGCGTGCTCAAGCGTTTCGCCCGTAAGGGCGAGAAGGTGATCGAGATGAACCGCCAGGCCTTCGCCGCCGGCCGTGCAGCGGCCGCCGAGGCCGCCAAGACGCAGGGTGCGGCAGAAGCCGTTCCCGCCTGACTGCGGCCTGAATTGCGGTAAAATACGCAATCCGATCAAAGGGAAAGGCGAGAGGCAGCTCTCGCCTTTCCCCTTTTCATTTGCTGGAACTGAGATGACCGCAACGATCCTCGATGGCAACGCGCTGGCGCAGAAGCTGCGCGCCGACTTCAAGACCCGCGCCGAGGCGCTCGCCGCAAAGGGCACGCGCCCCGGCCTCGCCGTAATCCTCGTCGGCGAAGATCCGGCCTCCGCCGTCTATGTGCGCAACAAGGTTGCCGGCTGCGAGAAGGCAAGCTTCCATTCCGAGAAAATCGTCTACCCGACCGATGTGGCACAGGACGTCGTACTGGCGAAGATCGCCGAGTTGAATGCCGATCCGAAGATCCACGGCATCCTCGTGCAGCTGCCGCTGCCGAAGCACTTCGACAGCGACCTCGTGCTCGAAGCGATCGCGCCGGAAAAGGACGTCGACGGCTTCCACGCCGAGAACGTCGGCGCGCTGATGCAGGGCCAGCCGCGCTTCATTCCGTGCACGCCGTACGGTGTCACCAAGTTCTTCGAGGAAGCCGGCGTCAATCTGAAGGGTGCCGAGGCCGTGGTCATCGGACGTTCCAACATCGTCGGCAAGCCGATGGCCATGCTGCTGCTCGCCCAGTCGTGCACGGTGACGGTCTGCCATTCGCAGTCGAAGGATCTGGCCTTCCACACCAGGCGCGCCGACATCCTCGTCGCCGCGGTCGGCCGTCCGCGCATGATCGGCCCGGACTGGGTGAAGCCCGGCGCCACCGTCATCGATGTCGGCATCAACCGCGTCGACGATCCGGCCGCGCCCAAGGGCTACCGGGTCGTCGGCGACGTGGCCTTCGACGAGGTCGCCCCGAAATGCCGGGCCATCACGCCGGTGCCGGGCGGCGTCGGCCCGATGACCATCACCATGCTGCTCGCCAATACGCTGGAAGCGGCCGAAAGGAGTGCCAAGTGACCCAGCCCAAACATCCCGTCGTCGGCGTCGTCATGGGCTCCGATTCCGACTGGCCGACGATGCAGGCCGCCGCCGTCATCCTCAAGGAATTCGGTGTCCCGTTCGAGGCGCGCGTCGTCTCCGCGCACCGTACGCCGGACCTGCTCTTCGACTACGCCGCGATGGCGGCCGAGCGCGGCCTCAAGGCGATCATCGCCGGTGCCGGTGGCGCGGCCCACCTGCCGGGCATGCTCGCTTCCAAGACGACGATTCCGGTGCTCGGCGTGCCGGTGCAGTCGAAGGCGCTCTCCGGTCAGGATTCGCTGCTCTCCATCGTGCAGATGCCGAAGGGCATCCCTGTCGCCACCTTCGCCATCGGCGAGGCCGGCGCCGCCAATGCGGCCTTGTTCGCGGTGTCGATGCTGGCCAACAGCGACGCCGAGCTGGCGCAGAAGCTTGCCCAATTCCGTCAGGCCCAGACCGAGAAGGTCCTGGCCATGAAGCTCCCCGAAGTCTGAAACATCCGGATCTGCTGAACTCACGATGAGCGCGATTCTCCCGCCCGCAACGCTGGGCATGCTCGGCGGCGGCCAGCTCGGCCGCTTCTTCGTTTCCGCTGCCCACGAGATGGGCTACCAGGTCTGGGTGCTCGATCCGGACCCGCACAGTCCCGCCGGCCAGATCGCCGAGCGCCACCTGCAGGCGGCCTACGACGACTACGCCGCGCTCGACGAGCTGGCGCAGGGCTGCGCGGCGATCACCACCGAATTCGAGAACGTCCCTGCCGACACGCTCGACTATCTCGCCAAGTTCGTCACGGTGCGCCCGTCGGCGGCGGCCGTCTCGGTGTGCCAGAACCGCATTGCCGAAAAGACCTTCCTGCGCGACAACGGGCTGCCGCATGGCGCCTTCGCGCCGGTGCATGCGGAGGACGATATCCGCAACGCCAATGCCGGCCTCTTCCCCGGCATCCTCAAGGTCGCGCGCTTCGGCTATGACGGCAAGGGGCAGGCGGTCGTCAATGATCGTGACGAAGCGCTCGCCGCCTTTCGCGCCTTCAAGGGCGAGACCTGCATCCTCGAACAGAAGCTGCACCTCGACTACGAAGTGTCGGTGGTACTGGCGCGCGACGAGCATGGCACCGTCAAATGCTTCCCGACGGCCGAGAACAGCCACCGCAAGGGCATCCTCGACGTGTCGATCGTGCCAGCGCGCGGCTCGGCCTGCCTGCGTGACAACGCGGCCGAATACGCCGAGCGCATCGCCGAGAAGCTCGGTTACATCGGCACCCTCGGCGTCGAATTCTTCGTCAGCCGCGGCCAGCTCTACGTGAACGAGATGGCGCCGCGTCCGCACAACAGCGGCCACTACACGGTCGATGCCTGCGTCACCAGCCAGTACGAGCAGCAGGTGCGTGCGCTGTGCGGCCTGCCGCTCGGCGATGCCCGCGCGCATTCGGCGGCGGTGATGGTGAATATCCTCGGTGATCTCTGGTACGAAAAAACAGAAACCAGCGAGACCTATCGCGAGCCGGACTGGTCGAAGCTCGCGGCCGTGCCGAATCTCAAGCTGCACTTCTACGGCAAGCACCACGCGCGCCCCGCCCGCAAGATGGCGCACTTCACGGTGCTCGACAGCGACTTCGATCGCGCGGTGAAAATCGCGATGGATGCGCGTGCTGCCATCGGCATCAAGGATGAATGACCTCGATCGCGCCGTCGAACTGCTGAAGGCCGGCGAGCTGGTCGGCATCCCGACCGAGACGGTCTACGGCCTCGGCGCCGACGCGGCGAATCCGGCAGCCGTGGCGAAGATCTTCGCCGCCAAGGGCCGCCCGGCCGATCATCCGCTGATCGTGCATATTCCCGGTGCCAGCCATCTCGAACGCTGGGCCGTCGACATTCCCGATCTTGCCTATGAACTGGCCGAGGATTTCTGGCCAGGCCCGCTGACACTGATCCTCAGGCGTGCGCCCGGCGTGCCGGATGCCGTCACCGGCGGGCAGGACACGGTCGGCTTGCGCGTCCCGGGGCACCCGGTGGCGCTCGATCTTTTGCGTGCCTTCGCTGCGGCCGGCGGCAGCGGCGGCATCGCCGCCCCCTCGGCCAACCGCTTCGGCCGCATCAGCCCGACGACCGCCGATCACGTGCGCGAGGAACTCGGCGACGCCGTGGCGCTCGTGCTCGATGGCGGCGCCTGCGCGGTCGGCATCGAGTCGACGATCATCGATCTCTCCTCCGGCAAGCCGATGCTGCTGCGCCCCGGCCACATCACCCCGGCGGCCATCGAAGCTGTCTGCGGAGAATTGCCGACAGCGCCCGGTGCAGCCGCACCGCGCGCCTCGGGAACGCTGGAGGCGCATTACGCGCCGCTGACGCCGATGCGGCGCGTCGAAAGCGAACGGCTGGCGCAGTTCCTCAATGCATTGCGCCACAGCGGTCGTCGCTGCGGCGTGCTGGCGCACTCGCAACTACCGCAGGCGGTGAGCGGGCCGAATCCGGCGCATGCCTGGAAGATGCTGCCGGCCGAGCCGGTCGGCTACGCGCACGACCTCTATGCCGCGCTGCGCGAACTCGACCATGCCGGTGTCGAGCTGATCGTCGTCGAGGCGATTCCGGAAACCCCGGCGTGGCAGGCCGTCGCCGACCGCCTCCGCCGCGCGCTGGCCGGTGCCGGCGGCAGCGCCTGAACTTCCCCGTCGTCCGTTCGTCCCTGGCCGCGCGCATCGAAGCGCTGCGTCTACAGCGTGAGCAGCCGGTCGACCTTGGCCGCGCAGATGAAATCGTTCTCCGACAGGCCGCCGATGGCGTGCGTCCAGTAGCGCACGCGGCAGTCGGCGTAGCCGACGGTCAGCTCCGGGTGATGCTCCTCGCGATGCGAAATCCACGCTACGGCATTCACGAACGCCATCGTCTCGTGGTGGTTACGGAAGCGGAACGTCTTTTCGATCTTCGCATCGGCGAGCGACCAGCCGTTGAGTCCGGCGAGAAGTTCGCGGGCGACAGTGTCGTTGAGTACCGGCACGCCGCCCTCGCAGGGAACGCAGCGGCGTGTGGACAGATCACAGGATGGGGTCATGGCGATTCTCCTGACAATGCCTTCTGGACAGTACGCCACGGCAACAGGTTCCCCTCGTCCATGGCCTTCGCCAGTGCTTTGAAATGACTGGCGAAGTGGCTATAATGCGTTCCTCTCGTGGGGGGGTAGCTCAGCTGGGAGAGCGTCGCGTTCGCAATGCGAAGGTCGGGAGTTCGATCCTCCTCCTCTCCACCACGAATACAAGAAACCCCGACCGGAATTTCCGGTCGGGGTTTTTCTTTTGGCGCTTCGCTCAGGCGGCCTGCAGGGTGCGTCGGTTGAGGTCGGCGACGATGGCCTCGTCACGTGCAGCAATGCGGTTGATGCCGGAGAGCACGGCGAAGATCGAGGCAGTGACGATGTTGTCGTCGATGCCGACGCCGTGCGTGCTGCCGGGCTGGTCGCCGCCGGCCATTTCAACGAAGGCCACCGCACGGGCATCGGCGCCCTGGCCGAGCGAGCGCTCCTCGTAGGCGAGCAGGCGTATCGGCACGCGCAACGCGTGGATGATGGCATCGATCGGTCCGTTGCCTTCGCCGCTGACCGTGAACCGGCGTTCGCCCATGGCCACGGTGATCTTCACGCCCTGTGCATCGCCATGCTCGAAGAGATGGTGCTCGACATAACGCAGCGGCGCGTTGGCCTGTACGTAGCTGCGGTTGAAGATCTGCCAGAGTTCGTCGGCGCTGACTTCGGCGCCGGTGGCGTCGGTATGCTGCTGCACGACACCGCTGAACTCGATCTGCAGGCGGCGGGGCATGACGAGGCCGTAGCCCGATTCGAGCAGCCAGGCGATGCCGCCCTTGCCGGACTGGCTGTTCACGCGAATGATCGAGTCGTAGCTGCGGCCGAGGTCGCTCGGGTCAACCGGCAGGTAGGGGACCTGCCAGTGCGTCGCGCCGTCACGCACCGCCATGCCCTTCTTGATCGCATCCTGGTGCGAGCCGGAGAAGGCGGTGAAGACGAGGTCGCCGGTGTAGGGGTGGCGCGGGTGCACCGGCAACTGCGTGCATTCCTCGACGGTGCGCGCGATGCGGTCGATGTCGGAAAAGTCGAGCTGCGGGTCGATGCCCTGCGAGTAGAGATTGAGCGCCAGCGTGACGAGGTCGACGTTGCCGGTGCGCTCGCCGTGGCCGAACAGGCAGCCCTCGACGCGCTCGGCGCCGGCCATCATCGCCAGTTCTGCAGCGGCGACGGCGCAGCCGCGGTCGTTGTGCGGATGCACGCTGATGATCACGCTGTCGCGGCGCGCGACCTTGCGGTGCATCCACTCGATCTGGTCGGCGTAAACGTTGGGCGTTGCCATCTCCACCGTCGCCGGCAGGTTGAGGATCACCTTGCGTGCGGGCGTCGCGCCCCAGGCCTCGGTGACGGCGTCGCAGATCTCACGGGCGAACTCGAGTTCGGTCGCCGAGAAGGTTTCCGGGCTGTATTCGAGCGTCCAGTGCGTTTCCGGCCGGGCATCGGTGAGTACGCGGATCTGGCGCACGGCATCGACCGCCATCGTCACCACCTCGTCCTTCTGCATCGCGAAGACGGTGTCGCGGAAGACCGGCGAGGTCGCGGTATAGACGTGCACGATGGCGCGCTTTGCTCCGGCGAGCGATTCGATGGTGCGCTCGATCAGCGCCGGGCGGGCCTGCGTGAGGACCTCGATGGTCACGTCGTCGGGGATGTGGCCTCCCTCGATCAGCGTGCGCACGAAATCGAAGTCGGTCTGCGAGGCGGCCGGGAAGGCGACCTCGATTTCCTTGAAACCGATCTCGCAGAGCATCCTGAACATGCCCAGCTTCTTCTCCGCGTTCATCGGCTCGAACAGCGCCTGGTTGCCGTCGCGCAGGTCGGTGCTCATCCACACCGGGGCCTTGTCGATGGTCCGGTCCGGCCAGGTCCGGTCGGTGAGCCGGACAGGCGGGAAGGGGCGATATTTTCTGGCGGCTTGCTTCATGTCCGGTCTCTTTCTCTGTTGTCTGTTGCTCGTCGGGGTGGGGTGCGTCAGGAGGCATCCTCGTCCGCCCTTGTGAGGCGGGTCCGGCACGCTGGCCCGGGTGGGGCGCGGTGCCGCAGGTGCGTTCCGTCATTCGGTGCAGCAAGTTTAGGCGGGATGGGCCGGTGAATGATTGCTAAATTCGCCTCGGAATCGATGTCGTAAGCAATAAAATTGCTAAAAATATTTATATATAGGTATATTATTGTCACCAGACCTCGCCGAACGCAATCCGGAGCCGAAAAACATGGAACTCGACCGCTACGACCGCCACATCCTGGAAGTGCTGCAGGCCGACGGCCGGCTCTCCAATCAGGAACTGGCCGATCGCATCGGGCTCTCGCCTTCGCCCTGCCTGCGCCGTGTACGCACGCTGGAGGAGTCCGGCCTGATTACCGGCTACCGTGCGCTGGTCGATGCGAAGAAACTCGGGCTGTCACTGATGGCGCTGCTGCACATCTCGATGGACAAGCACACGCCGGAGCGCTTCGCCAATTTCGAGAAGAAGGTGGCGGCGCAGCCCGAGGTGCTCGAATGCCTGCTCATTACCGGGCAGGAAGCGGACTACCAGTTGAAGGTGATCATCCGCGACATGGATGCCTATCAGGAGCTGTTGCTCAACCGCATCACGCGCATCGAAGGCGTCACCGGCGTGCACACCAGCTTCGTGCTGCGCCGGGTGCTGGACAAGACGGCGGTGCCGGTCTAGCCGAGGAAGTGCTTCAGCCCGAGCAGCACGCCCATGCCGGCGATGAAGGGTAGCCAGGGGTTGCGCGAGAGCAGGGCGGCACCGATCGCCGCACCGGCAGCGGCGAGCTTGGGGTTGAGCGGCGCCAGTTCGCCGGAGACGAGCAGCACGTCCGGCACGACGATGGCGGCAAGCGCTGCCGCCGGGGCGTAGCGCAGCGCACGTTGCACCACGGATGGCAGCGTGACGCGGTTGCCGAGCACGATGAAGCTGGCACGCGGCAGCGTGGTGGCGAGCCCGATGAGGATGAAGACGCCCCAGATCGTTGCGTCGTAGGCGTTCACGCGAGCTCTCCCTTCGTGTGCCAGTGGTCGGCGGCGAGCCCGGCGCCGATGCCGGCAAAGATGCCGGCGAAGAGGCCCAGCTTCAGCGGCAGTCCGTTGAGGAGTACGGCCGTGAGGCCGCCCGTGGCCGCAGCAACCAGCATCGGTCGCATCCTCGCCATCGGAATCAGCAGCACCATGAGGGCGATCGTCGCCATGAACTCCAGTGACCAGCCGCGCGGGATCGAACCGGCGGCGAGTACGCCGACCAGCGCGAAGCTCTGCCATAGCAGCCAGCTCCAGATCGACGGCGCGAGGTAGTAGCCCAGTCGCCAGTCCTTGTCTTCCGTTTCCATCATCTTCGTCACGCAGGTGGCGAAGACGCCGTCGGTCAGCAGGTGGCCGGAGAGCCAGCGCGGGCCGTTTGCGAGTCCGCGGAAGCCCTGTGCAATGGCGGCGCTGAAGATGAGGAAACGCAGGTTGAGCGCCAGCGCCGTGGCGACGATCAGCCACAGCGGTGCGCCGGCGGCGATCAGCGGCAGCGTGCCGAGCTGCGCGGTGCCGGCGAAGACGATGACGTTCATGCCCATCGCCTGCACGGGCGTCATGCCGATGCCGACCATGGACATGCCGGTGACCAGCGCCCAGGGGATGAGGCCGACCGAGAGCGGCAGGAAGGCACGGAAGCCTTCGCGTGCGCCGGTGCGGAAGCCGGGGGAGGAAAAAATCGTCATGATCGTTCGTTGGCGCAACGGTTCGTGACCGATGCGCGGTTCAATGCTCCGGGTAGGAGCGCGGAACATAGCACAGTGTGCTGCGGAGCGGCGGCATGCCGGATGCCGAAAAAGAAGGGCGCCCCGCGGCGCCCCGTGCGGTCTTGTCGTGCTTCAGGCAAGCGCCTTCAGCGCTGCATCGTAGTCCGGTTCGTGCTTGATTTCGCCGACGAGTTCGCTGTGCAGGACCTTGTCCTGTTCGTCGAGCACGACCACTGCGCGTGCGGAAACACCGGCCAGGGGGCCGCCGGCCAGCTCGACGCCGTAGTTGGCGAGGAACTCGCGGCCGCGCATCGTCGACAGCGTGACCACGTTCTCCAGCCCTTCGGCGCCGCAGAAGCGCGCCTGCGCGAACGGCAGGTCCGCCGAAATGCAGAGCACGACGGTGTTGGCGAGCTGGCTTGCGGTCTGGTTGAACTTGCGTACCGAGGTGGCACAGGTCGGCGTGTCGATGCTCGGGAAGATGTTCAGCACCTTGCGTTTGCCGGCGAAGTCGGCAAGCGTCACGTCCGCCAGCGTCTTGCCGACCAGCGAGAAAGCCGGGGCCGGTTGGCCGGGTTGCGGGAGATTGCCATTGACGGGGACGGGGTTGCCGCCGAGGGTGACCGTGTTTGCCATTGTCGTTTTTCCTGTTCGGGTTGGGATGTTGATCGGGCGGCAGTTGGGCAGCGCCGGCGCCGGAAAGTTCTCGGGGCCCCGGCGCTTGGCCGGAGGCACGCTCGGCGCGACGCCATTGCCTGGCAGAAGTCCGGCGATGCACGCTGCCAGTCGATCGTCTGCCCGGCATCGCCGTCGATTCCTTACAATGATGGCCTGTCCTCCAATTCTTCCTGCGATGTTTTCCGTTCCCGTCCGCTACGTCGAACCCGTCTTCCGCCCGCCGAGCGAGGCGCAGTCGCTGATCCTGCCGGTGACCGACGGCTGCTCCTGGAACAAGTGCACCTTCTGCGAGATGTACACCGCGCCGCAGAAAGCCTTCCGCGCCCGCGAGGAGGCCGAGGTGATGGAAACCCTTCGCCGCTGTGGCGAGCAGTTCGGCAGCAGCGTGCGCCGCGTCTTCCTCGCCGACGGTGACGCAACGGTGCTGCCGACGCGCCGCCTGCTGGCGATCCTGGAGGCGATCCGCACGCATCTGCCCGGCGTGCATCGCATATCCAGCTACTGCCTGCCGCGCAACCTCAGGAAGAAGTCGCAGGCGGAGATCGATGCACTCGCCGCCGCCGGGCTGGCGATGGTCTATGTCGGCGCCGAATCGGGCGACGACGACGTGCTGGCGGCGGTGAACAAGGGCGAGACCTTCGACAGCACGCGTGAGGCCCTCGACAAGCTCGGCGCAGCCGGCATCAGCCGCTCGGTGATGATCCTCAACGGGCTTGGCGGGCAGGCGCTGTCGGCGCAGCACGCTGACAACTCGGCCCGGCTGATGAATGCGACGCAGCCGGAGTATCTGTCGACCCTGGTGGTGAGTTTCCCGACGGGCGAGGAACGCTACCGAGCGGCATTCCCCGGCTGGGCACCGCTGGACCAGCATGGCTTGTTCGTCGAGCTGGCGCGCTTCATCGACCGGCTGGATCTGCGGCGAACTGTGTTCCGCAGCGATCACGCATCGAACTGGCTGCCGCTGAAGGGAACGCTCGGCGCCGACAGGGCGCGGCTGCTGGCCGAACTGCGGCAGGCCATCGAGCAGCCGGAAAAAGCCCCCTTGCGCCCGGCGTGGGCGAGGGGGTTGTAGCAGGTTAGCGGCCTATTTCTTGATGAAGAGGCAGGTCTTGCAGGTGATGACCTTCGGCGGGGGAGGGGGCGGCGGCGGGGGAGGGAGAATCTTCACCGTATTGAGTGTGACTGGATTGATCGTCAGCAATGCCGGCGTCAGTGTCGACGAAACAATTACCGAGCCGCTGGTTCCAACCGGCGTCGCACTGCCGAGATTGGTTTTCACGGAAGAATCAATGGGCGCGAGCGGCAGTGTGCCTAGCGGTTGCAGATTGGTGCTGGCCAAATTGATGTTGGTTGTCGGCGAAAGTACCTTGAGATCGCCAATAAGCGATGTGCTCAACGTCGGTGAAATCAGGATCGAGGATGTCTGGATCGGTGCAATCACCGGTTCGAGCCTGACGAGGCTGATGGGCAGAAAGGCGATCGGTGCCAGCGGAACGCCGAGCCTCGGTGCGAAGATCGGCTTCATCGGCGGTAGCGGCAACTCGCCCTTGTCGTTATGCACGACAGCACTGCCTTGCTGCAGACGGTTGTAGGTGCCCGGTTCGACGTTCTGCCTGTTGCCCGGTTTGATGTGGATCGCTTCGCCGTCGCCGGCTGTGATCTTCAGGGTCGACACCGGACTGATTACATCGACCGGCATCGGCTTCGGCCCCGTCGGTGGCTCGACATTGATGACGCGGACGTTGCCTTCGTTGAGAACAAGCACGTTCTTGCCGAGCGACTTGACGATCGAATCGAGTTTGAGGTCGGTGCCAGGGCGGGCACCGAGCAGGGTGCCGTCGGGCAGTTTGAGTTGGCCGACGACGCCCGGCGGCGTGATCAGCCGCTCACCGGGCTGGATGAAATCTCCCTGGCGGACAACACGCTCTACGCCCCTGGCGTCGATGACCGTCAGCTTGTCGTTGGTGAAGATGACCTGCGCGGCCTCGCCGCTCTGGGCAAAAGCCGGGGCCGCTGCCAGACCGACGACGATGCCGGCCGCGATCGCTGTCAGGTGAATTCGTTGGGTCATGACATGGACTCCTGTCGTATTGCCGCTATTTCAGAAGAATCGGCGAAATTGTTTTCGGTGTCAGCGTCGGGCTGATCGTGGTCGTCGGCTGGATCGTGGTGGTCGGTGCCACGATCGTTGTCGGTGCGATCAGCGTCGTGGTTGGCTGGATCGTCGTGGTCATTGGCTGCAGCGTGACCGCTGGCTGCAGCACCGTCGTCGTCGCGGGTTGCAGCGTGGTGGTGGCTGTCGGCTGCAGGGTGGTCGACGTCGCGGCGTCGAGCTTGGTCGGTACCTGCAATGTCTGGGAAGACTCGATGAGCGCCGGCGACAGCGTCCGCTCCGCTTTCAGCGTGTCCGCCGTGCCCAGCGGCCGGATGTCGGCAGCGTCGAGCGCCGGCCGTAGCGCCGGGCGTGCGAGCAGCTTGTTGTCGCCGATCTCCTTCGTTCCCCGGGCGCCGGCATCGCCTTTGGGGTCGAGCCGCTTGAAGAACTCGGGAATCCCCGGCAGTACCCGTGGCGCGACGCCCGGCGTCATCGGCACGAAACCGACCTGCCCCGGTTTGATGTCAATGCTGCCGACCTGGCTGTGAATGATCGTGGCGCCGGAGTTGACCTTGTCGTAAGTGCCCGGCTGGCCTACCGGCGTTTCGCCGGGTTTTGGTTCGGGAATGAAAACCGGCTCGTGATCGGTGCCGCGGATGCCGATCGTGGCCGTCGGCGTGACGACCTTGTAGGCATCGGGATTGTTGCCGCCGATCCAGCCGGTGATCGAACGCAGGGCGCCGCGTGCCAGCTTGAGCAGCATGCCCGAGTCCTGGGCCGATTTTTCGTTGTGGCGGTATTTTTCGACCGTGACGTCGGTGTCGGTACGCACCGAGAGCAGCGCGCCGTCGGTCATCTTCATCTGCACCAGCGCGCCTTCGCCGGTGACGATGCGGTCGCCCTGCTTCACCTCGGCCCCGCGTTCCAGTGGCCGCGACTTTCCGGAGAGATCGATCAACTGTGCGGCGCCGACGACGATCTGTACCTGTCCTGCCGTTTCCTGCGCCTGAATGGCTGGCGCGATCAGCGTCAGCGCCAGGCCGACTGCCTGCAACAGGCGTGTCGCCATGGGCCTAGAAGTCCTTGCGCAGGACCACAGAGGCATCGGTGCGGCTGTAGGTATAGATATCTGCATTGCTTCGGTTCTTCGTGTAGGTAAGCAGCGGGCGCACCGACCAGCGGTCACGCAAGGACCACACCAAGCCCACTGCGGCATCGCTCAATTCGTCCTGGCGCTCGATGCCGTAGCTGGTATTGAATTTACTATAGTCGCCGCGCTGGTAGCCTGCCGTGAAAAAAGTCCCCAATTCCGAAGAAAATGAGTGCTGGAAGGTCGCCCGGATGCCCCAGAAGGTCTTGTCGCCATCCGACCGTCCGCCCTTGGCGTCTTCCGCACCACCGGTCAGTGTCAGTACGCCGACCGTAGTCGGCGAGAAGGCGTGGGTCCAGCCGGCATTCATCATGTAGAGGTTGTAATCCTCGCTGGTCGAGATTGACGGCAGGTAGCGCAGGGCCTGTGCCAGTCCGCCCAGGGTCAGCTGGTTCTCGCTGTTCAGCAGGTAGCGCCAGTCGAGGTTGGCGCCGGTCGCATCGCGTGTCGCCGTGTTGTCGAGGGCGTAGCGGCCGCGGGTCAGACCGCCGCGCCAGAGGTGGCTGCCGGAGGCGTACTGCAGGCCGGCACGACCGTCGATGTTGGCGTTGTCGGCGACGCTGATGCGGTTGTATTCGCGTCCCCGGATGTCGCCGCCGACGTAAGCGCCAAAGCCCGGGCCGAGCGTCTCGATCAGTTCGGCGCCGACGCCGTAGCTGAGATAGTTGTCGGCGCGCTTGAGGTCGCTGGCGCTGAGGGACTGATTCAGACCGTTGGCGATGCTGACGATCTTGGTCGAGGTCTGGCCGAGGACGTTGGTGTCACGTCCGAAGCCGATCTCGGCATAGCCGACGATCACGCGCTTCTGCCCGGCATCGAGCTGGGAGAGGGCTGCCAGATAGGTTTCGACGGCCGAGCGCAGGTCCGGCGGGAGGTTGGAAAGCGCGAGGATCGACTCGAATTCGAGCTTGGCACGTGCCAGGTCACCCATCTGGTAGTAGGCACGCCCCATGTCGGCGCGTACGCCGATGAACTCGGGGTTGATCGCGAGGATGCGCTCGTAGATGAAGGTCGCCCGGCTGGGGTTGCCGGCATTCAGGGCCGCTGTCGCCAGCAGGTAGTCGTAGGTGGCATTGCCGGCCAGCTTGGCTTCCAGGGGCTCCAGCAGCGCGAAGGCATCGGCGGGCTTGCCTTCCTTGATCAGGGCGTCGGCCTTGATAAGGGTCGCGTCCTCGGTCTGCGCGAATGCCAATGGACTGGCGAGGAGCGTGGCTGCGAGAATGGAAATAAGTTTTTTTCTCATGAAGTCAGCGTGTTACAGATGGCGGTCAATGATCGATGCATCATATACCGATCCCCCGCACGATACCAGCGAGAAGGCGCGCCGCCGGGCAAGCCGGGCTGCGCCTATAATCATCTTGGATCAACCACGGGGAGGCTGCATGAATCTGGAAAAGGTCGTTTTCGCGTTCTTCATCCTGCTGGCGGCAACGCTCAACTTCGGTTTCTTCATCGGCGACATCGCCAACCCGGAGCTGCACAGCGTTTATGAGCTGTTCGCTGCCATCGTCGTCAGCATGATCGCGACTGTCCTGAAATTCGGCGATCGCACCCAGATCGGGGCGATCCATCTCGCCACCAGCCTTGTCGCCGACCTGCAGCTGATCGCGGCGGCGCTGACGTGGGCGATTGCCGTGCATGTCACGGGGGTCGGCATGACGGCGCACGTCACGTCGAGCGTCGTGTCGCTGTCGGGCGGGGCGTTGTTCGCCAACATCGTCTCGGTCGTCATCCTCATCATCGAAACGGTCATGCTGCGCCGCTGATGGCGCTCGCCGGATGAGCAGCATCTTTTTCATCATCCTGCGGCGCATGCGGGCGCCGCTGATCGTGTTGATCGTCATCTACGCGGTGTCCGTGCTTGGCCTGACGCTGGTGCCAGGCGTCGATGCCAACGGCCAGCCGGCGCCAGCGCTCTCCTTCTTCCACGCCTTCTACTTCATCAGCTATACGGCGACCACGATCGGTTTCGGCGAGATTCCGAATGCCTTTTCCGATGCCCAGCGACTGTGGGTCACGGTCAGCATCTACCTGACCGTGATCGGTTGGTCCTATTCGATCGTGACCCTGCTGGCACTTCTGCAGGACAAGGCCTTCCAGAACGTACTGGTGGTCGGCCGCTTTGCGCGGCGCGTGCGCCACCTGCAGGAGCCGTTCTATCTCGTCTGCGGCTGCGGCGAGACCGGGGCGCTGGTCTGCCGGACGCTCGATGAAATGAATGTTCGTTTCGTCGTCGTTGAATCACGCGAGGAGCGCGTGCAGGAACTCGATCTGGAGGATTTCAAGACCGACGTGCCGGCGCTGGCCGCGGATGCCATGTCCTCCCGGATCCTCGAACTGGCCGGGCTGCGGCACCCGCAGTGCGTGGGGGTGCTGGCTCTGACCAACGATGACAACGCCAACCTGGCCATCGCGATCGCGACACGTCTGCTGAATCCGCAGCTCACCGTGCTGGCCCGGGCCGAGAATGCCGCCACCGTGGACAACATGGTGTCCTTCGGAACGCACCACATCATCAACCCGTTCGAGCGCTTCGCCGAATATCTGGGGCTGGCGATCGAGGCGCCGCATACGCTTCGCCTGCTCGAATGGGTGACCGGCCTGCCGGGCAGCCAGATGCCGGTGCCACATCGTCCGCCGGCGGGTGCCTGGGTCGTCTGCGGAAACGGCCGCTTCGCGAAGCCGGTCGTGCGCGAACTCGCCGACCATCAGTTCCGGGTGACGGTGATCACGCCGGATGCCTCGGAACCGGTCGAGCCCCCATTGCAGCGGGTGGTCGGATCGGGGGTGCGCGCCGATACGCTGCAGTCGGCGGGCATCGTCGAGGCCGTCGGTCTGGTCGCCGGAACCGACAATGACGTCAACAACCTCTCAATCGCCGTGACGGCGAAGGGCCTGAATCCCGATCTCTTCGTCATCCTGCGTCAGAACCGCGTGCTCAATTCGCCGCTCTTCGAGGCTTTCTCGGCGCAGTTCACGATGGTTTCGAGCCGGATCATCGCGCACGAATCCCTTGCGACCATCATCACGCCCCTGCTGGCGACCTTCCTCGGCGAGGTTCGCAAGCATCCCGATGACTGGGCAGCGACAGCGTGCGCACGCATGGAGGGGATGTTCGGCAACGAGGTGCCGCAGGTCTGGACCGTCGCCATCAACGCGGCGGAGGCGCCGGCCCTGTCCGACCACCTTGCCCGGGGGCATGCCGAAATCTCCGTCCTGCTGCGTGATTTTCAGGGGAACGACGAACCTCTGGAAGCGCTTCCGCTGATGCTGGTCAGGCAGGCGCGGCACTCGCTGTTTCCGGCCGACAACATGCCCCTGCAGTGCGGCGATGTCCTGCTGTTTGCCGGACGTGGCCATGCCCGCGACGAACAGCGCACCGCGCTGGTCAATGCCAATGTGCTCGCCTACCTGCTGACCGGCCGCGAGGGCTCCGGCGGGTGGCTCTGGCAGCGCTTCGAGCGCTGGCGAGGCCGGTAAGCGGCGGAGAACCGGCTCAGCCGAGTGCCTTGCCGATGATCTCGGCCACGTCCGGCGACAGACCTTCTGTTCCGGCAACCTTCTCCAGTGCCGCTTGCATCGTCACCTGATAGCGCGGTGCAAACCCCTTCCAGCGCTCCAGTGTGCGCGCCATGCGCGCTGCCACCTGCGGGTTGATTCCGTTCAGGGCGATGATCTGCTCGGCCCAGAAAACGTGGCCCTCCGGCGTGTGAAACTCGCCCGGATTGCCGCGGAAGAAGGTGCCGAGCAGGGCATAGACCTTGTTCGGGTTGCGGATGGCGAAGGCCGGGTGGGCGAGCAGTTCGCGCACGCGTTCCAGCGTCGGTGCGGCATCGGCGGCCCAGCGCCAGGCACCGGCCTGCAGGGCGAACCACTTGTCGAGTACCAGTGTGTCCTCGGCATAGCGGGCGTGGAAGGCGGCAAGCGAATCCTCCCGCTCGGGCGCCGGACTGTGCACCTGGGCCGCCAGCGCACCGAGGCATACCGTCATGTCGTTGGCGGCGTCGAACTGCTGCTGCGCGAGCTGGCGGCCGGTGTTGGTGCCGGCGGCACACAGGTAGCGCAGGCACAGGTTGGCGAGCGCGCGACGGCCGGCATCGCCCGGGTGGTAGCGGTATTCGCCCTCGACGCGACACAGTGCGTGCAGGTCACGCCAGTCGTTGAGGAAGCGCTGGCCAAGGTCGCGCAGCAGGTGCATCAGCGCGGCGCGCAGCGCCGCCGGGTCGGCGGGCGTCATGCGTTCAAGCAGATAGGTTTCGCCCGGCAGCGACAGCGCCATTGCCTGGAAGGCCGGGTCGAGCGAGCGCTCGGCGAGCAGCTTGCCGAAGGCCGTGACGAGCGGTGCGGGCGTCAGCAGGGGGCGGCCGGCTGCCGCGTCGGCGGCGAGGCCGAGCACGGTGGCTTCCATGAAACGCTGCGCAGCGTCCCAGCGGTTGAAGGCATCGCTGTCGTGCGCCATGCGGAAGGCCAGCGTGGCATCGTCCTCGGCGAAGTCGAGGATCACCGGCGCCGAGAATCCGCGCAGCAGCGACGGCACCGGACGCGTGGTGATGCCGTCGAAGGTCCATGTGTGTTCTAGGGTGTCGAGTTCGAGCAGGCGGGATGTGCCGGGCAGGTCGCGGCCGTCGCTGCCGATCAGAGCGACGGCGACCGGAATCGGCAGCGGTTCGCCATTCGACTCCTGCACCAGCGTCAGCGTGTAGCTTTGCGCCGCCGCATCCCAGGCCCCCGTTGCCTTGACCACCGGCGTACCGGGACGCGAGTACCAGCGCAGGAACTGCTTCAGGTCGCGGCCGTTGGCGTCGGCCATGGCGGCAACGAAATCGTCGCAGGTGACCGCCTGCCCGTCGTGGCGCCGGAAGTACAGATCCATGCCCTTGCGGAAGCCGTCACGGCCGAGCAGGGTCTGCAGCATGCGGATGACCTCGGCGCCCTTCTCGTAGACGGTTGCCGTGTAGAAGTTGTTGATCTCCTGATAGCTGTCCGGGCGGATCGGGTGCGCCATCGGACCCGCATCTTCGGGGAACTGCGCCGAGCGCAGGACGCGCACGTCGTCGATGCGCTTCACGGCACGGGCTGAATCTCCCCCTTCGGCGGCGAGCATGTCGGCAGTGAATTCCTGATCGCGGAAGACGGTCAGGCCTTCCTTCAGCGTCAGCTGGAACCAGTCACGGCAGGTGACGCGATTGCCGGTCCAGTTGTGGAAATACTCATGTGCGACGACAGCCTCGATGTTCTCGTAATCGACATCGGTGGCGGTGTCCGGGGTGGCCAGCAGCAGCTTCGAGTTGAAGATGTTGAGCCCCTTGTTCTCCATGGCGCCCATGTTGAAGTCGGAGACGGCGACGATCATGAAACGTTCGAGATCGAGCTCCAGCCCGAAGCGCTGCTCATCCCAGTGGATGGCCCGGATCAGCGATTCCATTGCGTGTTCGGTACGGTCGAGTGCGGCGGCCTCTGTCCATATCTGCAGCAGCACTTCGCGGCCGGACATCGTCCTGATCTTCCGCTCGTTCACTGCGAGGTCGCCGGCGACCAGCGCGAACAGGTAGCTGGGCTTCGGGAACGGGTCTTCCCTGCGCGCGAAATGGCGACCATCGGGCAACTCGCCCTCGCCGATCAGGTTGCCGTTCGAGAGCAGCACCGGGAATCTTGCCTTGTCCGCTTCCAGCGTCACCGTGAAGCGGGCCATCACGTCCGGACGGTCCGGGAACCACGTGATGCGGCGGAAACCTTCCGCCTCGCACTGCGTGAAGAATCCGCCGCGCGAGGTGTACAGGCCGGACAACGCCGTGTTCGTCTCCGGCGCGATGCGCGTGACGATTTCTGCGCTTGCGGTTTCGCCTTCAAGGTCGATCTCGATCACGGTCGGCGAGATGCGTGGCGCAGCAGGCGCCCGGCCATCGATCTTCAGCGATACCAGTTCCAGCTCGTCGCCGAGCAGTACCAGCGGTCCTGCCGGGGCTGCCGGGTTGCGGACCAGCGTCAGTTTGCTGGTGACGAACGTGGCCGCCGGATCGAGCGCGAAGTGCAGGTCGATGTGGGTGACGGTCCAGGCCAGCGGGCGATAGTCGGAACGAAGGATGGTCTGCGGCGTTTCGGTGCGCATGCGGAGTCTCTGCGGAATCTACGGAGAACGGGGTTACAGATAGTGCGGAACCAGGATCAGGGCCCAGACGGCGGCGGCCAGCAGCAGCGTGATCAGCACGGCAGCGCTGCCGATGTCCTTGGCGCGCTTGGAGAGTTCGTGATGCTCGCCCGATACCCGGTCGACCACGGCTTCGACCGCCGAGTTCAGCAGCTCGACGATCAGGATCAGCAGGATGCTGCCGACCAGCAGGGCCTTTTCGATACCGCCCTGGCCGAGCCAGAGGCCGAGCGGAATGGCGACGACAGCGAGCAGCACCTCCTCGCGGAAGGCGGCTTCGTGCTTCCACGCCGAGGCGAGACCGTCGCGCGAGTAGCCCAGCGCATTGATCAGTCGCGTCAGCCCCTGCTTTCCCTTGAATTCTTCGATGGCGCTCATGCCTTGCCTTTCTGCTTTTTCAGGAGGGGTTTCAGGAAGTGTCCGGTATGGCTCTCGGTGACCTTGGTCACCGCTTCCGGCGTTCCGGTGGCGATGATGCGGCCGCCGCCGCCGCCGCCCTCGGGGCCGAGGTCGACCAGCCAGTCGGCAGTCTTGATCACGTCGAGGTTGTGCTCGATGACGACGACCGTGTTGCCGTGGTCGGCGAGGCGGTGCAGCACCGACAGCAGCAGTTCGATGTCCTGGAAGTGCAGGCCGGTGGTCGGCTCGTCGAGGATGTAGAGCGTGCGGCCGGTATCGCGCTTGGAGAGTTCGAGCGCCAGCTTCACCCGCTGTGCCTCGCCGCCGGAGAGCGTCGTCGCGCTCTGGCCGAGGGTGATGTAGCTGAGGCCGACGTCGACCAGCGTCTGCAGCTTGCGCGCCACGACCGGCACGGCATCGAAGAATTCGCGCGCCTGTTCGACCGTCATCTGCAGGATGTCGTAGATGTTCCTGCCCTTGTACTGCACCTCCAGCGTCTCGCGGTTGTAGCGCTTGCCGTGGCAGACGTCGCAGGGCACGTAGATGTCGGGCAGGAAGTGCATCTCGACCTTGATCACACCGTCGCCCTGGCAGGCTTCGCAGCGGCCGCCCTTGACGTTGAAGGAGAAGCGCCCCGGGCCGTAGCCACGGGTGCGCGACTCGGGAACGCCGGCGAACATCTCGCGGATCGGCGTCAGAAGGCCGGTGTAGGTGGCCGGGTTGGAGCGCGGCGTGCGGCCGATCGGGCTCTGGTCGACGTTGATGACCTTGTCAAAATTGTCCAGGCCGATGATTTCACCGTGAGCGGCCGGCTCGGTCGAGGAACCATAAAGGTGCTTGGCCGCCGCGGCGTAGAGCGTGTCGTTGATCAGTGTTGATTTGCCCGACCCGGATACGCCGGTGATGCAGGTGAACAGGCCGACCGGCAGCTCCAGCGAAACTTCCTTGAGGTTGTTGCCGGTGGCGCCAAGCACATGCAGCAACTTCTTGCGGTCGGGCTTGCGCCGGTTTTCCGGTAAAGCAATCTGGCGTCTGCCGGAGAGGTAGGCGCCGGTCATCGAATCCGGGTGGTTCTCGACGTCGGCGGGTGTGCCCTGGGCCACGATTTCGCCGCCATGCACGCCGGCACCGGGGCCGATGTCGACGACGTAGTCGGCGCTACGAATGGCGTCCTCGTCGTGCTCGACGACAATTACCGTGTTGCCGATATCGCGCAGTTGCTTGAGCGTGCCGAGCAGACGGTCGTTGTCGCGCTGGTGCAGGCCGATCGAGGGTTCATCCAGTACGTACATGACGCCGGTCAGGCCGGAGCCGATCTGCGAGGCCAGCCGGATGCGCTGCGCTTCACCACCGGAGAGCGTTTCCGCCGAGCGGTCGAGCGAGAGATAGTCGAGACCGACGTTGATCAGGAACTGCAGGCGGCTGGTGATTTCCTTGAGGATCTTCTCGGCAACCTGCGCCTTGTGGCCGCTCATCGTCAGTTTCAGGAAGAAGTCACGCGCCTCGCCCAGCGGCATGTGGCTGATCTCG
>JAKJEY010000169.1 GCA_022705165.1 Pseudomonadota bacterium | reverse complement strand
TGAGGCCCTTCCCTTCGGTGACGTCGCCACTGATCGCCTTGAGGTCGCGGGCAATGGTCTTCACCAGCGTCGACTTGCCCTGGCCGTTGGCACCGAGGATGCCGATGCGCTGGCCGGCCATCACCGAGCGGTTGATGCCGCGCACGATGATACTCGGTGGCGTACCGACCGGCGCCTCATCCGGCGGCGGATAGCCGATGCTGACATCGACCATCGACAGCATCGGGTTGGGCAGGTTTTGCGGCTCCTGGAATTCGAAGCTGAATTCGGCCTCGGCCAGCACCGGTGCGATCTTCTCCATCCGTTCCAGCGCCTTGACCCGGCTCTGTGCCTGCTTGGCCTTGCTGGCCTTGGCCTTGAAGCGGTTGATGAAGGATTGCAGGTGGGCAATCTTCTCCGCCTGGCGGGCGGCAGTGGCCTGCTGCAGGATGATCTGCTCGGCACGCATGTCCTCGAACTTGCTGTAGTTGCCGCCGTAGCGGACCAGCTTGGCGTTGTCGATGTGCAGCGTGACGCCGGTGATGGCGTCGAGGAATTCGCGGTCGTGGCTGATCATGATCAGCGTGCCCTGATAACGTTTCAGCCAGGCTTCAAGCCAGACCATGGCGTCGAGGTCGAGGTGGTTGGTCGGCTCGTCGAGCAGCAGGAAGTCGGAGGGACACATCAGCGCCCGCGCAAGTTGCAGGCGCATGCGCCAACCACCGGAGAAACTGTTCACCGGGTTGTGCAGTTCGGACACCTTGAAGCCGAGGCCAAGGATCAGCGACTGGGCGCGGGACTCGGCGTCGTGCTCGCCGGCATCGTTCAAGGCCATGTAGGCCTCGGCCATGCGCATGCCGTCGTCGCTCTCCTCGGCGGCCTTTACCTCATTGCGTGCGGCGAGCAGCGGCGTGTCGCCGTCGATGACGAAATCGGTCGCGCTCTGTTCGGTTTCCGGCATCTCCTGCGCCACCTGGCCCATGCGCCAGTGTTTCGGGATGCTGCAGTCGCCGCCGTCTTCATGCAGCGTGCCGTTGAGCAGCGCGAACAGCGTCGACTTGCCGGCCCCGTTGCGGCCGACGAGGCCGACCTTCTCGCCGGGATTGATGGTGACCGAGGTCTTGTCGAGCAGGATTTTCGAACTGCGGCGCAGCGTGACGTTCTTGAGGACGATCATTACGGACTTTCGGGAGGCTTGGCGTATTCGCAGCCCGTGACGGGCGGCGGCCGGCAGTTTAGTGCCGAAACACCCGGCGTGACCGGCAAGCCGGTGAATAAATCCGATTTTCCGGCTGCCGGGGCGCGAGATGGGACGGGCGACAGCCTCAGCGCCGCGCCGAGACGATCACATTGCGCGGCGTTAGCGTGCGCGGACAGAAACGGTGCAGTTCGACCTCGAAGCCATCATTTTCGAGCGCAAGCGCGAGGTCGCGCAGCAGCCAGACCTCGATAGCCCGGCGGCAGGCGAGACGCGGCAACTGCAGCCGGCGGGCGGCACGATGACGGGCCCAGCCGGCCGCTTCGGCCGCGCCGTAGTCTAGCCCCGGGGCAAGCGGAACGCCCTCGCGGGCGGCGAGCGATTGCAGGAAGAAGGCAAAATCACCACTGCTCCACGCGGCCGGCACCGGCTTGAACGTGCGATACGGCACGCCCGGTGCGTGCGTTTCGCGCTGCGCCACAAAGGCGAGTTTCCATGCCGAGAGGCGTTCGCTCCGGGCCGCCAGCCGTGGCGACGCAGTGACGGTTTCGGTGACGGCGAGACGCAGTGCGTTGCGATCGAGATGCAGCGCGCTCGCGCCGCCGCGCGGCTGGTAGAAATCGTCGGTGCCGAGCGGGTAACAGCACGGCGCGACATCGAGCGCCCGTGCGCCTGCGGGGCCCGCCAGATCGACCAGGCGACGATGCAGGTCACCGCAGGCATGCAGCGCGATGGCATGTGCCCCGGCAAGGCTGGCGGCAGCGGCCGGGGCAAGCACGTCGGCGACCTCGAAACGCTGCTGCAGCCGCGCGCGCGCCGACAGCGCTTCGCCTTCGTGACAGAGCACGGCATTGCGTTCCAGCGCCTTCGCCTCGCCCCCCCAGGCCATCAGGAAGCGCCGGCCGAGATGCCCCTTGCCGGAACACCATTCGACCAGCGGCGCCCGCGGCTCGCCAACGGCTGCGGCAAAGGCGTCGATCTGCGCTGCCTTGCGGCCGGGGATGAAATGCCATGCAGCGAGGTGCCCGGGCGCCGGGACCTGGGCCGTTTCGCGTTGCGGCAGGTCGATCAGTGCCCGCAGTTCGGCAAGGGCCGGCAGATGGGGGCAGAGGAAGGCACGTGCCGCAGCGTCGTCGGCGCTGAGGGCGGCGAGTGTCGCGTCATCAAGCGCCAGCAAGGCATTGGCGAGGGCAGGATGCGTCGCGCACCAGGCCGGTCGCGCCTCGCAGAACGGGGACGGCGTCCAGATCGGCGCAAGATCGAGCAGGAACGCTTCAAGCGCGGCGCGCCGTCGGGCGTGCACGCTCATGTCGAAAGCCTGCTCAATGCCGTGCCCAGACCTTCACACGGCCGTCCTTATAGACAATCATCGTATTGAACATCTCACGCCGGATTTCCCGTTCGGGGGTCTGCGCATCGAGCATCGTGCAGCCAGTCTCGCAGCTGGGCATCGAAAGTTCACGTCCCGGCGCACCACGCGGCAGGCCGGGGACCGCAATGCCCCATGCCTTCGGCTTCTCCGTCAGCAGCTCGCGGATGTCCTCGGCCGGCACATGCCCCTCGACGAAGTAGCCGGCAACTACGGCGGTATGCACCGATTCGAGGTCCACCGGAACCTTCAGTTTCTTCTTCAGCGCCGGCAGGTCGTCGACTTCCTTGACCTTCACGTCCGGAAAGCCGTTCTGGCGCAGGTGCTCGGCCCAGTCGAGGCAGGCCAGGCACATGTGGGGAACGTAGACCTCGACCGGCGGCGCCTTCTTCTCGGCTGCGAAGGCACCGAGCGCGCAGGCTGCGAGGAGTGCAACCAGCAGTTTCTTCAGCATGATCCTTGTATCTCCGATATTCCGGTTCAGACGCTGCGCGCGGCGCTCAGTTCCGCGGCACCAGCGCTTCCAGCGCTTCCCAGCGATCAAGCAAGCCCAACAGTTCGTCGTCGATCTCGCTGAGGCGAGTGGCGAAACCCTGCGCCGCCTGCGGGTCGCTGGCGTAGAGCGCCGGATCCTCGAGCTTTGTCGTCAGCGTCTTCTGCTCTTCCTCCAGCGCGGCGATCTTCGCCGGGAGCGCATCGAGTTCGCGCTGGTCCTTGAACGAGAGCTTGGTCGGCGCACTCCGTGGCTTCTCGGCCACTGGTTTCGGCGCTTCCTTCTGCTTGGTCGCCTGCGCTTCCGCAGCCTCGGCCGCCCTGCGCTGCGCCTGGTAGTTCGCCCAGTCGCTGTAACCACCGGCGTATTCGTGCCAGCGCCCGTCGCCCTCTGCGGCGATGGTCTGCGTCACCACCGCGTCGAGGAAGGCGCGATCGTGGCTGACCAGGAACAGCGTGCCGGGATAGTCCTGCAGCAGTTCTTCCAGCAGTTCCAGCGTCTCGATGTCGAGGTCGTTGGTCGGTTCGTCGAGCACCAGCACGTTGGCCGGCCGGGCGAAAAGGCGGGCCAGCAGCAGGCGGTTGCGCTCGCCGCCGGACAGCGACTTCACCGGTGAGCGCGCGCGCTGCGGGGCGAACAGGAAGTCGCCGAGGTAGCTGATGACGTGCTTCTTCACGCCAGCCACTTCGACATAGTCCGAGCCCGGCGAGATCACGTCGACCAGCGCTGCTTCCGGGTCGAGCTGGCTGCGGAACTGGTCGAAGTAGGCCACCTCGATCTTCGTACCCTGGCGCACCTTGCCCTCGTCCGGCTGCAGCTCGCCGAGGATCAGGCGCAATAGCGTCGTCTTGCCGGCACCGTTGGGGCCGATCAGGCCGATCTTGTCGCCGCGCATCAGGCGGGTCGAGAAATCGCGGACCACCGTTTTCTCGCCGAAGCGCTTGCTCACGTTGGTCAGTTCGGCGACCAGCTGGCCGCTCTTCTCGCCGGCATCGAGGGCAAGTTCGACCTTGCCCTGCCGGTCGCGCCGCGCCGCGCGATCGCGCCGCAACTGCTCGAGACGGAGCACGCGGCCCTCGTTGCGCGTGCGCCGGGCTTCGACGCCCTTCCTGATCCACACCTCTTCCTGCGCCAGGAACTTGTCGAACTTGGCGTTGGCGACTTCCTCGTCGTAGAGCATCTGTGCCTTGCGTTTCTGGTACTCGGCAAAGCTGCCCGGGCAGCTCATCAGCTTGCCGCGATCCAGTTCGACAATGCGCGTCGCGACGCGGTCGAGGAAGCGGCGGTCGTGGGTGATGAAAAGCAGTGTCAGGTTCGATTCGATCAGCTGGTTTTCCAGCCACTCGATGGCGGCGATGTCGAGGTGGTTGGTCGGCTCGTCGAGGAGGAGGGCCTCGGGCGACACGGCCAGTGCCTGCGCCAGCGCAAGGCGCTTCTTCTGGCCGCCGGAGAGGCTGCCGACCTGTGCGTCCGGATCAAGCGAGAAGCGCTGGATGACACGCTCGGCCTGCGATTCGAACTGCCAGGCACCGAGTGCTTCCAGCTCCGTCTGCAGGGTGTGCAGGCGGGCGAGCAGCGGTTCGTGATCGGCATC
>JAKJEY010000168.1 GCA_022705165.1 Pseudomonadota bacterium | reverse complement strand
GCACGCAGGTCGGCGGCAAGCGCCAGAACCTCCTCCGGGAGGGAGCCGCTCGCCTGCACCGCAAGCAAGCGCTTACGCCATTCGAGAAAAGTCGATTTTTCCGCCGGGGCGCCGAGCAGCGCCGGCCAGTCGAGCAACAGGCGCCACAGATGTTCGCCGATGGCTTCGAGAACGACGCTTCGCATCATCAGCGCCTGCACTTCGCCGGCTTCGTCACGCCCCTCGGCGGCGGCGGCGGCCAGTCGCGCGGCGGCGCCCTGCGCACACCCGCACAGGCTGAACAGTCGCGGGGCCAGTCGACCGCCTCGGCCACCGGGCGGCCGGCGAGGAGACGGGCCGCCTGCGGACGATGACAATCGACGGCGGCCGCGCTGATCCGCGCACCATCCCACCCCACCGTCAATTGAACGCCGCCCTGGTCCATCGATAAGTTATTCATGTGAAAGGATAAACAATAGGCAATAGTGTTTGCAGCGCTTTTGATTCTGGTCAATCTGCGACTAGAATTGCGCCTTCAGAATAGCGTCCTGCCTCCTCCCTCCTCCGAAATCCCATGCTTGAAGCCTCCAATCTGGAATGCGTCCGCGGCGATCGCCGCCTGTTCGCAGGCGTCGGCTTTCGCGTCGAGGGCGGCGAAATGCTGTTCCTGCAGGGGCGGAACGGGTCCGGCAAGACGACGCTGCTGCGCATGATCTGCGGCCTGACGCATCCGGTTGCGGGCGAGATCCGCTGGAAGGGCGAGGAAATTCACCGTCTCGGCGAGGAATTCCGCGAAGAGCTCTGCTATCTGGGCCACCTCAACGCGATCAAGGAAGAGTTGACGCCGCTGGAGAACCTGTCGGCCTCCGCCCGACTCGCCGGCGAGACCTTGTCCGAGGATGAAACGCTGGATGCGCTGGAGGCCGTCGGCCTGCTCGGTCGCGAGGATCTGGCCTGCAAGTACCTGTCGCAAGGGCAGAAGCGGCGCGTCGCGCTCGCCCGGCTGGTGCACGAGAAGCGTGCACTGTGGGTGCTCGACGAGCCCTTTGTCGCACTCGATGTGGCGGCAGTGGGCTGGCTGGCGGGGCTGATCGGGGCTCACCTGCAACGCGGCGGCATGGCGGTACTGACGACGCACCAGGCGGTCGACATTCCAGCCGGCACGGTGCGGGAGCTGAAACTCTCATGATCGGGATGATCGTCGCGATCACCGCGCGCGACCTGAAGCTGGCAATGCGCCGTCAGGCCGACATCGTGTCGGTGCTGTTCTTTTTCATCATCGTCGCCAGCCTGTTCCCGCTTGGCATCGGGCCGGAACCGCAGCTGCTGAAGAAGCTGGCGCCGGGCGTGCTGTGGGTCGGTGCGCTGCTGGCGACAATGCTGTCGCTGCCACGGCTCTTTGCCGACGATTACCGTGACGGCACGCTGGAACAGCTGGTGCTGGCGCCACAACCGCTGGGCCTCACCGTGATCGGCAAGGTCATTGCGCACTGGCTGGTCTCCGGCCTGCCGCTGGCGCTGCTGGCGCCGGTGCTCGGCATCCAGTTCGATCTGGAGATGGATGCACTGTTCATCCTGACCGTATCGCTGCTGATCGGCACGCCGGCGCTCTCCGGCATCGGTGCCATCGGTGCGGCGCTGACGCTCGGGCTGCGCGGCGGCGGCGTACTGGTGTCGCTGCTGGTGCTGCCCCTGTATATTCCGGTGCTGATCTTCGGCGCCGGCGCGGTAGACGCCACCGTCACCGGCATGGGCGCCGAGGCGCACCTGTCGATCCTCGGCGCATTGGCCATCGCCGGGGTGTTTTTCGCGCCGTGGGCAACTGCGGCTGCCTTGAGAATTTCGCTGGAATGAGTATCTCGTGAACAACCGCCTGATCAACTGGTTCAAATACGCCTCGCCGCAGAGCTTCTACCCGCTCGCCGGGAAGATGATTCCGTGGTTCGTGGCGCTCGCCACCGTCTTCGGCCTTGCCGGCCTCTGGCTCGGCATGGTGGTCGCACCGACCGACTTCCAGCAGGGCGAGGGCTACCGCATCATCTTCATCCACGTGCCGGCCTCGTGGATGAGCATGTTCATCTATCTGGTGATGGCCTTCTGGGCCGCTCTGGGCCTCGCCTACAACACCCGCCTCTCCGGCATGATGGCTCAGGCACTGGCCCCGACGGGCGCGCTGATGGCCTTCCTCTCGCTGTGGACCGGCGCCCTCTGGGGCAAGCCGATGTGGGGCACCTGGTGGGTCTGGGATGCACGCCTCACCTCGGAACTGATCCTGCTCTTCCTCTATATCGGCTTCATCGCGCTGCAGGCCTCGATCGACGATCCGCGCCGGGCAGACAAGGCCGGGGCCGTACTGGCCCTCGTCGGCGTGGTAAACATTCCGATCATCTATTTTTCGGTGAAGTGGTGGAACACGCTGCATCAGGGATCCTCGGTCAGCCTGACCAAGTCACCATCGATGGCCATCCTGATGCTGTGGGCCATGCTGCTGATGGCGCTGAGTTTCTGGATGTACAGCATCGCCGTGGCGCTCTACCGGGCGCGCACCATCATGCTGGAGCGGGAGCGCGGGACCGAGTGGGTCAGGGAAGTGCTGCAGCAGGAGGGCGCGAAATGAGCATCCACTGGAACAGTTTCGGCGAGTTTCTCGCGATGGGCGGCTACGGACTCTATGTCTGGGGGAGCTTCGGCATCACCGCCGCGATCATGTTCATGGAACCGATCATCGCTGTGCGCAATCGAAAGAACCTGGTTGCCCGCCTGAAGCGTCAGGCGCGCGCTGAACGAAACAAGGAGCAATGAGCAAGTGAAACCCCGTCAGAAACGCATCGCCCTCATCGTTGCCGGCCTCGTCGTGCTCGGCATTGCCGCGACGCTGGTGCTGAATGCACTGAACAGCAATATCGCTCTGTACATCTCGCCCACCGATGTCGCTGCCGGCAAGGCGCCACAGGGCAAGGCCTTCCGCATCGGCGGCATGGTCAAGGAAGGATCGGTCAAGCGCGAGGCCGACGGCGTGACGGTGAACTTCATCGTGACGGACACCGAGAAAGACCTGCTCGTGGCCTACAAGGGCATCCTGCCGGACCTGTTCAAGGAAGGAAAAGGTGTCGTCGCACAGGGCAAGCTCGCCGATGGCGGCACGCGCTTCGTCGCCAGCGAGGTGCTCGCCAAGCACGATGAGAACTACATGCCGCCGGAGGCCGCCAAGGCAGTCGGTGATGCCCACCAGCGCGCGGCTGACAACAAGGCGAAGGCAGAAGCGACCGGCGCCGCTGGTACCGCCCCGGCCACGCCAGCCACCGCTGAGAAATCCCCTCTGAAGACCGGATACTGAGAACCCGATGATTCCTGAACTCGGCCATTTTGCGCTGATCCTCGCGCTCGTCGTCTCGCTCCTGCAGGGCGTCCTGCCGATCGTTGGAGCACACCGCAACCGCATGGCCTGGATCGCCTTCGCGCGACCGGCAGCACAGGTGGCTGCGCTACTGATCAGCTTTGCCTTCGGCTGCCTGACCTGGGCCTTTGTCGCCAACGATTTCTCGGTGACCTATGTCGCCAACCATTCGAATTCGCTGCTGCCGATCCAGTACCGCATTTCCGGGGTCTGGGGCGGCCACGAAGGCTCCCTGCTGCTCTGGGTGCTGATGCTGACCTGGTGGGCACTGGCCGTAACCTTCTTCTCCCGCCAGCTGCCGGAAGCGATGGTGGCGCGGGTCGTCGGTACGCTCGGACTGGTCTCGGCCGGCTTCCTGCTCTTCATCCTGTTTACGTCGAACCCGTTCGACCGTCTGCTGCCCGGCGCCCCCGAAGGGCGCGACCTCAATCCGCTGCTCCAGGACCCGGGCCTCGTCATCCATCCGCCGCTGCTCTACATGGGCTACGTCGGTTTTTCGGTGGCCTATGCCTTCGCCGTCGCCGCACTGCTCTCCGGCCAGCTGGATGCGGCCTGGGCACGCTGGTCACGGCCATGGACAACCGCTGCCTGGATCTTCCTGACGCTCGGCATCGCCATGGGTTCATGGTGGGCGTACTACGAACTCGGCTGGGGCGGCTGGTGGTTCTGGGACCCCGTCGAGAATGCCTCGTTCATGCCCTGGCTGGTCGGTACGGCGCTGGTACATAGCCTGGCCGTCACCGAAAAGCGCGGCAGCTTCAAGAACTGGACCGTGCTGCTGGCGATCTCGGCCTTCTCGCTGTCGCTGCTCGGCACCTTCCTCGTCCGTTCGGGCGTACTCACGTCGGTGCACGCCTTTGCGACCGACCCGAAGCGCGGCATCTTCATTCTCGCCTTCCTCGTCATCGTCATCGGCGCCTCGCTCGTGCTTTTCGCCTGGCGGGCACCGAAGGTTGGCCTCGGCGGTCGCTTCGGTCTGCTCTCGCGTGAATCGCTGCTGCTCACCAACAACGTGCTGCTGGTGGTGGCCTGCGCCTCGGTGCTGCTCGGCACGCTCTACCCGCTGCTGATCGACGCGCTCGGACTGGGCAAGATCTCGGTCGGCCCGCCGTATTTCGATGCGGTCTTCATGCCGCTGATGGTGCCGGTGCTCTTCCTCGTCGGCGTCGGACCGTTCGCCCGCTGGAAGGAAGCGAGCATCGCCGAACTCGCGCGTGCGCTGCGCTGGGCCTTCGTCGCGGCGGCGATCGTCGCGATCGCCATGCCC
>JAKJEY010000167.1 GCA_022705165.1 Pseudomonadota bacterium | reverse complement strand
TTCATTGTTCTAGTCGTTTCTACCGCAGGTATGGTTTCACAATTGGCCACACGAGAGAAATGAAGACGCCAATTGTTGCAACAACAATCACCCAGTGCAGCCGTTTGATCTGCTTGGCTTGTTCTCTGTGCATGATATTCGCATCCTCAATCACCCGCCGCGCTTCAGTATGCCTGACTTCGCCTGGATAACGGGCTGCCGAGGGATCGCCAAGTTCCCGAGAACGCTTCGTGGCCAAGGTCTCTGACAAGCGCTTTGCAGCTGCGTTGTATTCTTCCGAGAGGTTTGGATTCCAGTCGTGGGATGCACCTGTCGCTTGAGTCCAAAGATGTTTTGCGGCTGCGGCGATTGACTCTGGATAGTCGTCACCGCTTTGGTCTTTCAGTTGAACTGCGATAACGCCGCGTCGCAGAGCGCCGAGACCAATTAGCGAAAGCAACGATTCGGTCCAATGGAAATCGAACCTTTCGTTTGGGGGCAGGCTCAATCTGAAAATTAGCGTGTAAATGATTTGCCCGCGAAAATTGTACGTTTGAAGGTGTAGCCCCAAGACATACTTCCAAGGAATGAACCCAAATATCGGGGTCGAAAGACCTCTGGCGTCGAGCGTCAATGCATTCTTTCCAATGCCTGAACAAATGCGTGGAACAGCGACTGCGGAAATTAGAAAAACCAGTAGAGAAATCGCTGCATAGGGCCAATTGCGGGGTGTCTGGACTAAGCTGAAATACGCCACATACGCGCTACCTATTGCAATCGGTATCGCAACCACGAGAAAAAATGCGGTGCCCGATGGAACAGCTAACGAATTGCCTTCCTGCCATTTTTTGCTAGTTAGATTCCGAATTCTTTTCTCTACCGCAATCTGGCGCTCCGCCTTGCATTTTTGTGCACGGCGGTAATCAATAAACACTGCGACAAGGAACGTTGTAGCCCCGGCGCCCATAAGTCCAGAGTTCTGCATTGCGGCGCCAGCGAAGAAAACGATCATTCCAGTTATGAGAAGTAACGTGTTTGTGGCTCTTTTCATTATTGAATGATGTCGATGGAATGCCTGAATTTAACACGGCACTTGCTTGTAATGAGCGGCGCCTTTCTACGACTAATCGTCAGATTCAACTCAACAGAGGAACCATGATGACGACGATGACGGGGCAGAAGTGGCAGTCGATTTCCGGGCGCACCCACGCCCTGCATGCGCAACTCAGCGCTTTCTTGGGTACGGCCGGCGACTGGCTGGCGCCGCTTGGCCTGCGGCTGATCCTGGCGTGGGAGTTCTGGGAGTCCGGGGTCGAGAAGTTTAGCGGCGAAAACTGGTTCGCCGATATCACCGAGCGCTTTCCGTGGCCGTTCAGCGTGGTGCCAGCAGAACTCTCGTGGCAGATGGCGACCTGGTTCGAGATTGTCGGGGCGCTGGCGCTCCTGGTCGGCCTGGGCACGCGCTTCTTTTCGCTCTCGCTGTTCGTGCTGACCATCGTGGCGATGGTGTCGGTGCATTGGCCGGAAAACTGGAGCACGTTGGCCGAGCTGGCGCAGGGCTACGCACTGACCGACAAGGGCTTCGGTAATTACAAGCTGCCGCTGATCTTCCTCGTGATGCTGTGGCCGCTGATGCTGAACGGAGCGGGCAGGCTGTCGTTGGATGCGTGGCTGGGCCGGCGCTGGCGCGGGTAAGGCTTACGGCCGGGCGGCCTTCTCGCGCTCGGCCTGCAGGACTTCGTTGCAGCGGGAACGGGCATAGCCCATGGCGAATTTCTGGCTGCGGATCTGGGGTTCGGCGAAGACGTGCTGCGTGACTTCGTTCTGCAGTTTCGCCTTGAGGTCGTCCCCTGCAAAGCTGCGCATGGGGCGACCCTTGTCGCGGTCGGTCAGCGCCTGCAGTGCGGCATCGACGACGGCGTTGCAGAGGCGTACGTCGGCGGCGATCGGGTCATCGTCGGCGACTGCTGCTGGATGACCATGGGCGCCGGCGATGTGCGGCAGTGCCAGCGCGATGAGTGCCAAAGCCGTCGCAGCCTTCATGCTGCGCCGCAGATTTTCTGGCGCGACGGTAGCGCGAGGATCGCGTCGCGGTTGCTCCACGAGAATACCTTGGCCGCGGCCTCCTCGAGCGGCAGCCAGCAGTGGCCGAGGTGTTCGCCGGGGGCGATGCGGACCGGCGTCTCGCGCGGCACTTCGAGCGAGAAGACGTGCTCGGTATTTTCGGTGACTCCCGGCGCGTAGCGGTGCCGCCACTCGGGGAAGATTTCGTAGGTGTTGGTCTGCTGCCAGTCGATGAGGCGATCAACCGTGACGGCGATGCCGGTTTCCTCGCCGACTTCGCGCACGGCGGTATCGATCAGTGCTTCGTCGTCTTCCTGGCTGCCGGTGACGGACTGCCAGTAGCCGGGGTGGGCAGCGCGTTCGAGGAGGAGGATCTGCCGGTCCGGGCTGTGGATGACGACCAGCACCGAAACCGGTTTCTTGTACGGCATCAGCTCAGCGCGACGGTGGGCAGGGAGGCGAGCCCGTTCGGGCGCATGTCGTAGAAGACCCAGAACGGCACCTTCTCCTGCTGCCAGTTTTCGATGACTGCCGTCAGCACGTCATTGAGGGTATCGAACGCCGTTTCGTCGTGCGCGTGCAGTTCGTCGGCGCCGCTGATGAGCAGCACGTAGCCGGGAGCGGTGTTCCACGAGAGGTCGGAGAGGCAATCGGACAGGGCGTCGTAGTTGGCACCGTACCAGTCCGGCAGGTGCAGCTCCTTGCCGAGCTTCTGGAGGATCGCTGTGATGTCCTTCGATTCGCCGAAGTCCGCTTGCAGCCAGCCGAAATGCGCTGCATGTACGGCCTGCTTGAGCGCCTTGCAGTCGCTGTGCGGCAGGTGGTAGATGCCCGCCATTTCAGGGCGGACGAGTAGCTTCTGCAGTTTCTGGCTCATCGCGCTCATGCGTGCTTACTCCTTGATGCGGCGGAAGCTGCGGTAATGATCGTCGGTGTAGTAGTACTCGCCGGAGGTTTCGGGCGGGCTGCCGGCGACGATGCGGCGTGCGCCGCGGTCGCGCGATCCGGGCGTCGGCACCGTGTATTCGCGGTAGTGGCCGCGCGGCTTCGCCGGCAGGCGCTTCTCGAAGTTGCCGAAGGTGCTGCCGTCCTTCCTCGGATAGGGGAAGGGGCCGCCACGCTTGATCAGCGCGAGGGTGTCGCGGGCCTCGACGGGGAGGGCCGCCAGGGCAACCGGTTCAAGGGCTTCGGAGGCCTGGCGCTCGCTCCGCGAGTCGTAACGATTGTCCCGCGCGGTGGCCGAGCCGAAGCCGACCGCCAGCGCGAGAGCGATGAACAGGCGCAGCAGGACGAGCAAGCGCGCCGTCATCGTCTAGGCCTTGCCAACCTCGACCGAGGTTTCGACCTTCTGGCGCAGGCGGACGTGCAGTTCGCGCAGTTGCTTCTCGTCGACGTCGCTCGGTGCGTCGGTGAGCAGGCACTGGGCGCGCTGCGTCTTCGGGAAGGCGATCACGTCGCGGATCGATTCGGCGCCGGTCATCATGGTGACGATGCGGTCGAGGCCGAAGGCGAGGCCGCCGTGCGGGGGGGCGCCGTACTTCAGTGCGTCGAGCAGGAAGCCGAACTTGGCCTGTTGTTCTTCCGGGCCGATCGCCAAAGCGGCGAAGACCTTCTCCTGCACGTCAGCGCGGTGGATACGCACCGAGCCGCCGCCGAGTTCCCAGCCGTTGAGCGCGAGGTCGTAGGCCTTGGCGAGGCACTTGCCCGGATCGCTGACGAGCAGATCCATGTGCTCGTCCTTCGGGCTGGTGAAGGGGTGGTGGCAGGCCGTCCAGCGCTTGCTCTCGTCGTCGTACTCGAACATCGGGAAGTCGATGACCCACAGCGGCGCCCACTTGGCGCCGGTGACGTGGCCCTTCTCGTGACCGAGCTTGATGCGCAGGGCGCCGAGCGCGTCATTGACGATCTTGGCCTTGTCGGCGCCGAAGAAAATGAGGTCGCCGGACTGGGCGCCGGTGCGCTCGAGCACGGTGCGCAGCGAGGCTTCCGAGAGGTTCTTGACGATCGGCGACTGCAGGCCGGTTTCGTTGACCTGGGTGACGTCATTGACCTTGATGTAGGCGAGGCCCTTGGCGCCGTAGATGCCGACGAACTTGGTGTATTCGTCGATCTCGCCGCGGGTGAGCGCCGCGCCGCCCGGCACGCGCATGGCGGCGATACGGCCGCCTTCGCTGTTGGCGACGCCGGCGAAGACCTTGAAGGCGACGTCCTTGAAGGCGTCGGTGACTTCGGTGAGCTCGAGCGTGACGCGCAGGTCGGGCTTGTCCGAACCGAAGCGGCGCATGGCTTCGGCGTAGGTCATGCGCGGGAATTCCGGCAGCTCGACGTCGATCGCTTCCTTGAACACGGTGCGGATCAGCTTTTCCATGAGCGCGGTGATTTCCTGCTCGCTCATGAACGATGTCTCGATATCGACCTGGGTGAATTCCGGCTGGCGGTCGGCGCGCAGGTCTTCGTCGCGGAAGCACTTGGTGATCTGGTAATAGCGGTCGTAGCCGGCCACCATCAGCAGCTGCTTGAACAGCTGCGGCGACTGCGGCAGCGCGAAGAACTGGCCCGGATGGACGCGCGACGGCACGAGGTAGTCGCGGGCGCCTTCCGGGGTTGACTTGGTCAGCATCGG